>CAMDFP010000046.1 GCA_945897335.1 Asaia bogorensis
GACGCCGAAACCGCGCAGAGGCTCGTCGACGGCGGGCGACATTACTGGAATGCCGGTATCTTCCTCGTTTCGGCGCGACTCTATCTCGACGAGCTGGAGCGCTATGCGCCGGAGATCGCCGCAGCCGCGAAGGCCGCCGTCACCCGCGGCCGCCGCGACCTCGATTTTCTCCGCCTGGATGCCGACGCCTTCGCCGCCGCGCCGTCACGCTCGATCGACTACGCGGTGATGGAGCGGACCGACCGCGGCGCGGTGGTCTCCGTCGATCCCGGCTGGAGCGACGTCGGCTCCTGGCGGGCGCTGCACGACATCGCGCCGAAGGACGGGGACGGCAATGTCCGGATCGGCGACGTCCAGACGGCTGGCGTCCGCAACAGCTACATCCGCTCCAACGGACGGCTCGTCGTCGTCGTCGGTGTCGACGATCTGGTCGTGGTCGCCGATCCCGACGCCGTGCTCGTCGCCCATCGCGACCGGGCCCAGGAGGTCAAGGGACTGGTCGAGGCCCTGGCCAAGGCGGGACGGGCCGAAGCCACCTCCCCCGCCGTCGTCCACCGGCCCTGGGGCCACTACCGCAACGTCGATTCCGGCCAAGGTTTCCAGGTGAAGCGGATCGTCGTCAATCCCGGCGGCCGGCTGTCGCTGCAGCGTCACGCCCGCCGTGCCGAGCACTGGGTCGTGGTCGGGGGGACAGCCGAGGTGACAGTCGGCGAGGAGACCCGCCGGCTCGGTCCGACAGAGTCGGTGATGATTCCCCTCGGTGCCTCCCATCGCCTCGCCAACCCGGGCGACACGCCGCTTCATCTGATCGAGGTCCAGTCCGGCACCTATGTCGGCGAGGACGACATCGAGCGTCTGGACGATGCTTATGGAAGGGCGTAAGCCGTTGTCATCATGGACGAACCGACCGATCCCGGCAGGCTCCGCGCGATGACGGACAAGCTCCCTCGGCCCGATCATCTGTATCGGCCCATCGTTCTCGAGACGCCCGAACGGCTGTCGGAGCTCTCGGCCTGGACGGAGCACACGCCCTTCGCCATGTGGGCGATCGACGTGCTGCGCCCGCGTGTGCTGGTCGAGCTCGGCAGCCACGCCGGCGTCTCGTATTGCGCCTTCACCCAGGCCGTGAAAGCGCTGGGGGTGTCTTCGGCCTGCTATGCCGTCGATACCTGGGAAGGCGACGCCCACACCAACAAGTCGGCAGCGGCCTATGCCGGGAACGTCTACGACGACCTGAAGAAGCATCACGATCCGCGCTATGCCGGCTTCTCGACACTGGTGCGCTCGACCTTCGAGGCCGCGGTCGGCAGCTTCGCCGACGGCTCCATCGACCTCCTGCACATCGACGGCTATCACACCTACGATGCGGTCCGCGGCGACTTCGAGACCTGGCAAGCGAAGCTGAGCGATCGCGCGGTCGTCCTCTTCCACGACATCAACGAGCGCGGCAGCGACTTCGGCGCCTGGCGGTTCTGGGACGAGGTGAGCCGCCGCTACCCCTCGTTCCACTTCCTGCACGGCCACGGCCTCGGCGTGCTGGCATTCGGGCCCGAGCAGCCCGAGGCGATGCGCTGGCTCACGAACCTCGACGCCGAGGGTGTGGCCCAGGTGCGGGCCTTCTTCGCCGCCCGCGGCCGCACCGTCCAGACCCTGGTCGATCTCGACGTCGCCGAACGCCGGTCAGCGTCATCCAAGGTCCACGCCGAGAACCTGCAGCAGACCATCGACGGCTACGAGGCGCGTCTGCGGGACGCCGCCGAGCAGTCCCGGACGGAACTCGAGGCCGCGCTGCATCAGCTCCACGAGGCCAATCTCCTCACCCAGAAGGTCCAGCAGCAGGCTCATGAGAGGCTCGCCGAGTACGCGAGGCTGGCCGACGAAAAGCTGGCGGACGCCCTCCGTCAGCTCCACGAGGCGAACCTCCGGACCCAGGAGGTAAACAAGGAAGCCACATGGCGCCAGGGAGTCATCGACGAAGCGCATCGGCGCATCACGCTGCTTGACGGCGAGCTCCAGGCCAAGACCCAGCACGCGGCCCTGCTGGAATCGGCCGAGGCTCAGCTTCGCGATCAGCTGCAGGCGAGCCAGCGCCAGCTTCACGAGCAGGCGGAGGCGAACCAGCAACAGCTCAACGCCACGCGTGAGCCGCTGCTGGCGCAGGTCCGGCTCATGGAGCACCGCATCCGCGGGTTCGAGACCTCGACCTCGTGGCGTCTGACCAGGCCGGTCCGGGCGCTGGGACGCATGCTAGGGCGCGCGCGCAATCTCCTCAGATCGGCAAGCCATCAGGCCGACCTCGTACGCTGCCCGCCGGTCGAGATCACCGACACGCCGACCGGCCACGCCGACTGGTATGAGATCGTCTCGTCGAGGGGACACCCGCCGAACCGCTGGGTCTCCTTCACCTATGCCGGCCCCGCCTACGACGGCACGGTTTTCCTGACGCTCTACGTCGATCATGGCGACGGCCGCTGGCAGCCGCACGGCCTGCCGTCGATCAAGGGACGCCTGGATGGCCACCTGCTGAGATTGCCCGACAGCGTCGCCGGGCTTCGGATCAAGGTGCAGGGATCGCGGGACGCCCTTTCCGGCCCGCCTCAACTCTCCTTCCGCGAGATCGGCCAGGCCCAGCTGGCACTGCGGCTGCTCTGGCGCCAGCGCCAACGGCTTCCGAACGCGATCCGCTACCTTATGAAGAACGGCGTGTCGGCGACGGTGGCGCGCGCGGCCGAAGCCTATGGCGAGCAGAACGCCGATCTCTATCATCGCTGGATCGACAGCTATGACGGGCTGACCGACGCGGACAGGGCGGCGATCGGCGCACATATCCGCACCCTTCGCGATCCGCCGCTGATCTCGGTCGTGGTGCCGACCTACAACACGGCGGAGCCCTATCTCCGCGCCATGCTGGATTCGGTCCTGGCCCAGCTCTATCCGCGCTGGGAGCTGTGCATCGCCGACGATGCGTCGACGGCACCGCATGTCCGCGCCGTGCTCGACGAGTATGCGCAGCGCGACGCGCGGGTGAAGGTGACCTACCGCGAGAAAAACGGCCACATCTCGGCGGCCAGCAACTCGGCGCTGGATCTGGCGACCGGCAGCCATGTCGCCCTTCTCGACCACGACGACCTGCTGGCCGAGCATGCGCTCTATCTCGTCGCCGTCGCCATCGGCGACCATCCCGACGCCGACGTCTTCTATTCGGACGAGGACAAGATCAACGACGCGGGCCGGCGCACCGAGCCCTATTTCAAGCCGGACTTCGCCTTCGACCTGCTGCTCGGCCAGAACTATGTGAGCCATCTCGGGATCTACCGCCTGGATGCCGTGCGCGCGGTCGGCGGCTTCCGCCTCGGCTACGAGGGCAGCCAGGACTACGACCTGGTGCTCCGCATTCTCGGCCGGACCAAGGGGCCGGTCGTGCACCTGCCCTGGGTGCTCTATCACTGGCGACTCTTTCCCGGCGCCGGCACCTTCTCCTCGACCCAGATCGAGAAGGCGTCGGAGTCGGCGCGGAAGGCGATCATCGAGCATCTGGACGGCAAGAGCGTCCAGGCCCGGGTCGAGCCCTGGGTCCACGCCTATCACAAGGTCATCCGCGCCGATCTTCCGAGCTGGCCCAAGGTCTCGGCGATCGTGCCGACCCGAGACCATGTCGGGGTTCTGAAGACCTGCATCGAGGGCCTGCTGGAACGGACCGACTATCCGGACATCGAGCTGATCGTCGCCAACAACGACAGCGCCGAGCCGGAGACGCTCGCCTATTTCGACAAGCTCAGATCGGATCCTCGGGTGCGCATCCTCGACTGCCCGGGGGCCTTCAACTTCTCGGCCATCAACAACACGGCCGTCCGCGCCTCGACCGGCGAGATCGTGCTGCTCCTGAACAACGACGTCGAGATGATCGACCGCGGCTGGCTCAAGGAGATGATCAAGCACGCGGTCAGGCCCGAGGTCGGCGCCGTCGGCGCCAAGCTGCTCTATCCGGACAACACCCTCCAGCACGGCGGCGTCGTGCTGGGCATGAACGGCGTCGCCGGCCACCTGCATGTCGGCGTGCCGGCCGACTCGCCCGGGTATTTCGGTTGGCTCAAGATCGCCCACGACGTCTCGGCCACCACCGCAGCGTGCCTGGCGCTCCGGCGCACGGTCTATGACGAGGTCGGCGGCCTCGACGAGGTCAATCTCAAGGTCGCCTTCAACGACGTCGACCTCTGCCTCAGGATCACCGAGAAGGGATACCGCATCATCTGGACGCCGGAGGCGACGCTCTATCACTGGGAGTCGAAGAGCCGCGGCAACGACCTCTCCTCGCAGCACTTCACCCGTTTCCAGGGCGAGGTCGCCTATATGCGCGAGCGCTGGGGCGCCCGGCTCGACGAGGATCCTCTCTACAATCCGAATCTCTCGCTCTCGACCGCGCATCCGGTCATGGCGTTCCCGCCGCGGCGCGTGCCGCCCTGGCAACCCTTCCTCGCTCCGTCGACGGCGGCGGCCGCGTGAGCGGGACCGCCCTCCCGGCGGGAAGCGAGGGGCGACCGCCGGTCGCGACCAACGAGACCCGCGCACGGATCGATCCGAGCCCGTTCGCGCCCTTCCTCGACCTCTGGCAGAACCGGGCCCTCCTGATCGCGCTCACCAAGCGGGAGGTCGAGGGGCGCTACCGCGGCTCGGCGCTCGGGCTCGTGTGGTCGCTGGCAACGCCGATCCTGACGCTCGCGGCCTACACCTTCGTCTTCAGCGTCATCTTCCAGGTGAAGTGGGGCGCCTCCACCCTGGGCCATGGCGAGTTCGCGCTCGTGGCCTTCGCCGGCCTGCTGGTCTTCGCCTGCTTCGCCGAATGCGTGACGCGGGCGCCCGGCCTCGTCCTCTCCCAGGCAAACCTGGTGAAGAAGGTCGTCTTCCCCGTCCAGGTCCTGCCGGCCGTCATCCTCGGCGGCGCGCTGTTCCAGCTGGTCATCGGGATCGGGGTGCTGCTCGTCATCGGCCTGATCATGGGCACCGTGCCCGGCATTACGGCACTGGCGCTTCCGGCGGTGGTGCTGCCCCTGATCCTCGGCATCCTCGGCCTCACCTGGATGATCGCGGCCGCGGGCGTATATTTCCGCGACCTCGGCCAGGCCGTCGGCCTCCTGGTGACTTTGCTGATGTTCCTGATCCCGA
Source organism: Asaia bogorensis (assembly GCA_945897335.1). Classification (GTDB taxonomy): domain Bacteria; phylum Pseudomonadota; class Alphaproteobacteria; order SHVZ01; family SHVZ01; genus SHVZ01. The sequence goes on from CAMDFP010000046.1 coordinate 5,164, forward strand.
TCTTCTATCCGTCGAGCGCGGTGCCGGAGGCCTTCCGGCCGATCATCACCTACAATCCGCTGGCCGTCCTGGTCGAGGAGGCGCGGGCGGTTCTGCTCTGGAACCAGTGGCCGGACTGGAGCCGCCTCGCCTGGATCGGAATGCTGGGCTGGGCCGCGAGCTGGGCCGGCTATCTGTTCTTCATGAAGCTCCGCCGCGGCTTCAGCGACGTGCTCTGATCCATGATCGGCGATCCCATCCTCCGCGCCCGCCATCTGTCCAAATGCTACCGGCTCTACGGCAGCCCGCGCGACCGCGTCGTCGAGTCGCTCTGGCGCGGACGGAAGAAGCTTCATCATGAACTCTGGGCGCTCACCGACGTCTCGATGGAGATCGACCGCGGCGAGACCGTCGGCGTCATCGGCCGCAACGGCGCCGGCAAGTCGACCTTCCTGCAGCTCGTCACCGGTACCGTGCAGCCGACCTCGGGCACGATCGAGGTGCATGGCCGCATCGCCGCGCTGCTGGAGCTGGGCGCCGGGTTCAATCCGGACTTCACCGGGCGCGAGAACATCCACCTGAACGCGGCTCTGCTCGGCCTCACGCCGCGCCAGATCGACGAACGCTACGAGTCGATCGTGGCATTCGCCGAGCTCGGCGAGCATATCGAGCGCCCGGTCAGGACCTATTCGAGCGGCATGTACATGCGTCTTGCCTTCGCGGTCGCCGCCCACGTCGACGCCGATCTCCTGATCGTCGACGAGGCGCTGTCGGTGGGCGATGCCTTCTTCGCCCAGAAATGCATGCGCTTCCTGCGCAAGTTCCAGGAGACCGGCTCGATCCTCTTCGTCAGCCACGACACCGCCGCGATCTTAGGCTTCTGCAATCGCGTGGTGTGGCTGGACAATGGACGCGTGCGGGCGATCGGCCCGGCGAAGCCGGTGGTCGAAGACTATCTCGCCGACGCTGCCCGGGCAGCCCAGGGCGATGCCGGGACCGTCACCCGCACCCGGCCGACGGCCAGCGACGAATCCGGCCGCCCGGCGTCTGCGATCGACGGCCGGATCCCCTGGATCAACGCCAGCCCCTATCGCAACGATCTCGAGATCTTCGCCTTCCGCCCGGACGCGGCGTCGTTCGGACGTGGCCAGGCGGAGATCGTCGGCGTGCGCCTCGAGGCCGAGGACGGCGCACCCTTCGCCTGGTGCGTCGGCGGGGAGATGGTGACACTCGCCGTCGACGTACTGGGACATACCTCGATCGCGCGACCGATCGTGGGATTCCTGGTCAAGGACCGCCTCGGCCAGCATCTGTTCGGCGACAACACCTATCTCAGCCACGAGGGCGACGCGGTGCCGGCGCTGGCCGGCGAGCGGCTGCGCGCGCGCTTTCGCTTCCGCATGCCGATCCTCGCCGCCGGCACCTATACGGTCGCGGTCGCGGTCGCCGACGGCGATGTCGCCGACCACGTCCAGCACCATTGGATCCACGACGCGCTCGCCTTCACCTCGCACGCCTCCAGCGCCGCGACCGGCCTGGTCGGCGTGCCCATGCACGAGATCTCGCTCGAGAGGACCGCCGGCTGATGCATCTCAGCTCCTATCAGCATATGCAGGACCTGACTGCCCGCTACCTGGACAGGAGCCGCCGGCTCGAGATCCTGGACGTCGGCGCCTGCGACTACGGCACCGCCGATCCCGCGCTTCCCGGCAGCTATCGCCCGATCTTCGAGCATCCGGGATGGCGCTACCGCGGCGTCGATATGGTCGCCGGCCCCAACGTCGACGTGGTGATGTCCTCGCCTTATCACTTTCCTCTGCCTGGATCGACCGCCGACGCGATCGTCTCGGGCCAGGCCTTCGAGCATGTCGAGTATTTCTGGCTGACCTTCCTCGAGATGGCGCGGGTGACCAAGCCAGGCGGCTACATCTTCCTGATCGCGCCATCGCGGGGGCCCGAGCACCAGTATCCGACCGACTGCTGGCGGTTCTACCCCGACGGCTATCGGGCGCTGGCGCGCTATGCCGGAATGGAGCTGGTCGAGGTTTCGACGGACTGGTCGCCCCATCCGGTCCCCGACAGCGCGCAATGGGGCGATACGGTCGGGGTCTTCCGCCGTCCTCCCGGCGGCTCCTGGCGGGCGGCTCTCAGGGGGGCTCTGGTGGCGCTGGCGAGCCGCCTTTCCTAGCGCGGTTTTCGCCACGATTTTGCCCTCCCTGTATGTTCTGCTCGGACCTGAGCCCACCGACCGAGCCGCCCATGACCCGTTTCAAGGCAGCCGCCGCAGTCGCCCTCGCCCTCGCCGCCGCGACGCCCGCCGCGGCCGACATTTCCAGCTATGCCTGGCCGCTCGACGACGGCAGCCTCTCGGTCGGCGGGCGCCATGTCCGCCTGCAGGGGATCGCCATCCCGCCGACGGATCGCATCTGCGGCGCCCCTGACATGCCGACCACCTGCGGCCCTCGGGCCGTGCTTCAACTCGCCCGCAAGATCGGCGCCGAATTCGTGCGCTGCCAGGATCTCGGCCGCGACGACGCCGGAGCCATGCTCGGGCGCTGCTCGGTGCTCGGCCAGGATCTCGGCGGCTGGATGGTGCTGAACGGCTGGGCCATGGCCGGGGAGGACGCGCCGGCCGAGTATCGGCAATGGGAGCGCCTGGCGGAGTCGCGCCAGCTCGGCATCTGGGGGCGGCCGGTCGATACCATCGTCCGGCCGGCGCCGCGGCCGCGGCCACAGACGCCGACGACAAAGCCCGCGCCGTGACCGAGGCCGGAGCCGAAATCGGCGCCCAGGCGACGGAGAAACTGTTCACCGACTGGCTCGTCGCCGAGGGCGCGCGCTTCGAAGGTCCCCCTCAATTCCTAGAAGAGCTCGCCGAGCGGCTGAGGAAGGTCGATGTCCCCCTCGCCCGGTTGACCTGGACCCTGACCCTGCTCCACCCGGTGTTCCGGGGCGTGACCTATGAGTGGACGCGAGGCGGCCCGGCCAGGGAGATCCCGCGCCGGCGCGACCAGATGACCTCGCGCGTCTTCTCCCACAGCCCGATCGCGCAGGTCACCCGCACCGGCGAACCGCTGCGCCGTCGCCTGGTCGGCCCGGATGCGGAGTTCGACTTTCCGGTGCTGGAGGAACTCCGCGACAAGGGGCTGACCGACTACTACGTCATCCCGCTCGACTTCGGCCGCGGGCGCCAGGGCGGGGTCGTCACCTACGGCAGCGACGATGTCGCCGGCTTCGAGGAACACCAGCTCCGCCTCTTCGATGCGATCACTCCGGCGCTGACCCTGGTCGGACAGGTCCATGCCGGCCGCCGCTCGATCTCGAGCCTGCTCACCACTTATGTCGGCGACGAGCCGGCTCAGCGGATCCTCGGCGGCGAGATCGTGCAGGGAGTCGGCCACACGGTCAGGGCGCTGGTGTGGTGGTGCGATCTGCGCGGCTTCACGCCCCTGTCCGAGGCACTGCCGAGCGAGGAGATGCTGAAGCTCCTCAACACCTATTTCTCAGCGGCGGTCGATTCCGTCACCGAATCCGGCGGCGAGGTGCTGAAGTTCATGGGCGATGCGGTCCTCGCCATCTTCCGCTGCGAGGACGGGGACCGCGACGCCGCCACGCGGGCGCTCGCCGCCGCCGCCGCGCTGCTCGACCGCCTCGCCGCCGCCAATGCCGAGCGCGCCCGGGCCGGTCAGCCGGCGATCGACTGCGGCGTCGCCCTGCATCTCGGGCCGGTCATGTACGGCAACATCGGATCGCCGGAGCGGCTGGATTTCACCGTCATCGGCCCGACGGTGAACCTGGTGAGCCGGCTGGCCCAGCTCTGCCGGCCGCTCGGCGAACCGATCATTCTTTCGGCCGAAGCCGCCGAAGCTGCGGCGGCCGGCATGAGGCCGCTCGGCACGCACGCCTTCAAGGGCATCGCCGGAGACCGCGAGGCCTTCGCCCCGATTTAGGCTGGGATCGTCCGCCCCGGGGGGAAATGCAGGGTCGCGACGGAGCCGCGTCCCGGTGCCTGGCCGACGCTCATGCGCCCGCCGTGGCGTTCGGCCAGCGCCTTGACCAGCGGCAAGGTCAGCGCCGAGGCGCCGCCCGGCCCCTCGGCACGGGAGAGAGCGATCTCGGCATCGGGATGGCCGAAGCCCAGGCCCGGCGTTTCCACCGAAAGGGCGAGACCGCCGGTCGGCTCGCGCGCCACCCGGACATGGACCTGACCGCCGCTCTCGCCGACGCGGATCGCGAGGTCGATCAGCCGGCGCATCATCTGGCGCAGCCGCCCCGGATCGGCCGAGAGCCGCGGCATGTCGACCGGCAGGCTGTGCATGAGGGCGATGCGGCTGCGGTCGGCCTGGACGCGCATCTGGTCGAGGGTCTGGGCGATGAAGGGACCGAGATCGATGGTCTTCTCGTCGAGCTTGAGCTGGCCGGCGTCGATGAGGGCGAGGTCGTGCACGTCTTCCAGCAGCTGCGCCAGGCGCTGGCCGTCGGTACGGATGCGCTGGGCGTAGTCCCGCTGCTTGTCGTTGAGCGGCCCGGCGGCGCCGAGTGCCAGGACGTCGGAGAGGCCGACCACGGTCTTGACCGCCGCCGCCAGGGTCTGCTCCAGGCGGAGAAGGAACTGGGAGAGATCGCGTCGGCTGGCATCGGCCGCGGCCGAGCCGACCGTCAGGCGGGCGGCCTCGTCCTCGAGCGACCGGGCCTCGGACGACACGCGCCGGATCGCCGGCACGATCGCCATTACCGCCAGCAGCAGCACGACGAGCACGCCGCCGGCCGACGCCATCTGGATGTGCTGCAGGCGCTCGGCCCGGGCCTTCCCATCGGCCTCGTTGCGGGCGGCCAGCCGGTCGAGGAGAGCGGGCAGACGATCCGGCCCCAGCTCCATCACCGTGCGGTAGGCGGGCCGCTCGGCAAGGTCACCGCCTTCGGCATCGGCGAGCGAGCGGCCGGCGACCAGAAATGTCTCGAGGCTACCCTGAACGTCGGCGGGGATCGGCGAGCGCCGGGACAGGCGCTGACGCTGTTGCGCCATCTCGTCGAGAACGACCGCCAGGCGAATCCGGGCTTCGCTGCGCACGCCGTCGTCGGGCGACTGCGCCAGGTCGCGGGCGGCGAGGCTCGCCTTAACCGCCAGCGTGCCCAGCCATCCGGCGAGGCCGACGACGACCGGCGGTTCGCCGAGCGCCTCCATCGCCTTCCACTGGGCCACCAGCCCACCGGCCGCGACGGCGGCCAGCGCAAGCACGGCGACAACGCCCCTGATGACGAGGGATCGCACGCCGCGGCGGGTCTTGGAGCTCGCGTCGGGGGCGGTCATTGCTGCCTAGAATGCCAAGCCTTTTGCCTGGACGAAACCCGATTCGGACGGGAGCGTCAGAGTATCATCGAGACTAGGGGAGGAAATCGGCCATGGCCAGACGACTGATACCGGACGTGGTCCACGACCAGGACGTGCTGGCGCTTTCGCCCGGGACCTCGGTCCGCGAAGCCTCGCGGCGCATGGCCGATCGCCGAATCGGGGCCGCGTGACGCTGCGCGACTTCCTCTCCGGCGAGTTCGCGGAGATGCAGGCCGAGCTCGCCGCCGAAGAGGCGCTGAAGACGCGCATCTAGACCCGAAAAAGTCGTCCGCGGCCGGGAAGCGGCTCCTTCACGCCGGCGAGCCTGAGCGCGTGCCAGGCCATCGCATGGTTGGACGAGGTCACCGGCTTGCCGAGCTCGGCCTCGAGATCCTCGACCAATGTGGCGACGCGGAGGCTGGTGCAGGCGACGAAGACGCCGTCGACCTCGCGGTGGCGGCCGATCTCCAGTGCCGCCGCACGGACCGAGGCGGCATCGATGCGCGCGACCTCGTTGTCCTCCTCGTGATTGAAGGAGCCCATCGCCGGCACGGCGAGATCGCGGGCCAGGATGTAGTCGCGCATCATCCGGTTGATGCGGTCGATGTAGGGCGTAAGCAGCGCCACCCGCCGGCAGCCGAGCGCCTTCATCCCGGCGATGGCGGCGCCGATCGGATTGGTGACCGCGATGCCCGGCCGCGCCTCGCGGACGCGGGCCGCGACCTTGTCCTCGCCGATCACCATGGCACCGGAGGTGCAGCCATAGGCGATGACGTCCATCGGCTGGCCGGGGCGGATCACCGCCGTGGCGGCGGTCAGGTCGCGCTCCATGCCGGCCAGGGTCTCGGGCGTGATCGCGCTCGCGTTGAAGATCCGGCTTTCATAGAAGGCGACGCCGGGAATGGTCAGGAGCCAACGCCACTCGTGCTCGATGGTGTGATCGGTCGCCAGCACGATGAGCCCGATGCGGGCGCGAGCGCCGATGCCGTCGTCGAGGGTGAAGGGCAGGTTCTGGCGATTGACGAGAAGATCGTCCTGGGCAGCGAGAGTCATGCCGCCACCTCCATGCCGGTGAGATCCAGCTCCGGCCTACGTCCGGCGACGAGATCGGAGAGCGCCTGGGCGGTGCCGCAGGACATGGTCCAGCCCATGTGGCCGTGGCCGGTGTTGACCCAGAGGTTCTCGTAGCGCGAGCGGCCGACGATCGGGGTTCCTTCCGGCGTCATCGGCCGAAGGCAGGCCCAGTAGCTGGGATTGTCGAAGTCGGCGCCGTTCGGGAAGAGATCGCGCGCGAGCCGGATCATGCCCTCGAAGTCGCGCGGCTCGTGCTCGGTGTTGAAGCCGGAGAACTCGGCGGTGGCAGTCAGGCGGAGCTGGTTGCCGAGCCGGCAGAAGGCGACGAGGTAACCCTCGTCGACGCCGCAGATGGTCGGCGGCTTGTCCCCGGGCCGGATCGGCAAGGTCAGCGAATAGCCCTTCACCGGATAGACCGGAAGATCGATGCCCATCTTGCGCACCAGCTTCGGCGACTCACTCGCCAGCGACAGCACATAGGCATCCGCCGTCATCAGACCGGCCGAGGTCTCGACGCCGACGATGCGACCGGACTCGGCGCGGAGCCGGTTGACGGTGGTGCCGTAGTGGAAATGATGGCCTTGACCGGCGAGGCGTTGCGCGAGCTTCCGGGTGAAGACGCAGGAATCGCCGCTCTCGTCGTTGGGAGCGAAGACCGCGCCGGCGAACTTGCCTTGCGCATCGGCCAGCGCCGGCTCGACCGCCACCGTCGCCGCCGCATCCAGCGTGCGGAGATCCATGCCGTTGTCCTGCAGGATCCGGATGCGGCCGGCAGCGCGCTCGAGCGCGTCCGGCTCGCGATAGAGGAACAGCGCGCCCTTGCGGGTGGCGTGGTAGTCGATCCCGGTCTCGTCGGCGACCTCGCGCAGCTTCCGCTGCGAGTAAAGGCAGAGCCGGGCCTTCCGCTCGGTGTTGATGCGCGCCTTCTCCGCCGTGCAGTTGGCGAGGAACTTGAGGCCCCACCGCCACATCTGCAGGTCGGGCACCAGCTTCAGGCGAAGCGCCTGATCGGACTTGAACAGCGAGCGCAGCAGAATCTTCGGCGCGTTCGGATTGCCCCAGGGATAGGCATGGCCCGGCGTGATCATGCCGGCATTGGCGAAGCTGGTCTCGGACGCCGCCTGGTCCTGGCGGTCGACCACGGTGACCTCGTGCCCGTCGCGGGCGAGGAAATGAGCGGCGGTGACGCCGGCGAGGCCGGCACCGAGAACGAGGATCCGCATCAGAGGACCGCCTTGAGTGCCGTCAGCACCGCGTCGGTGTCCTCTGCGGTCCCGATGGTGATGCGGATGTGGTTGTCATAGGGCGGTCCGCCCACCGGCACGATCATGATGCCCTGCCTGGCGAGCGCGCCCACCACCTCGGTCGCCGCCTTCGGCGTCCTGACCGCGACGAAGTTGGCGGCCGACGGCAGCGGCGAGAGGCCCAGCCCCTTGAGGCCGACGGCGAGCCGGTCGCGCTCCGCCGCAGTCCGCCTCTGCGATGACTGCGCATAAGGCTCGTCGCTCAACGCCGCCAGTGCCGCGGCCTGGGCCAGGCGATTGACGTTGAAGACACCGCGCACGCGATTGATGCCTTCGACGATCTCGTCATGGCTGGCGAGCGCGTAGCCGACGCGGAGGCCGGCGAGGTTGTAGGCCTTGGAGAAGGTGCGGAGTACCAGCCAGAGCCCTTTCCGTGCCTTCAGCGCGCGCAGCACGTCTGGGCCGCCCGCGAGCCGGCCGAACTCGAAATAGGCCTCGTCGATCACCAGCAGCGTTTCGTCCGGAACGCCGGCGATCAGGCGGTCGAGAGCGGATTGCGAGAGGAGCGCCCCGGTCGGATTGTTGGGCGTGGCCGCGATCACGATCCGCGGCGCCGGCGTGCAGGCGGCCAGCATGGCATCGACGTCGTTGGCGCCGTCGGTGTCGACCGGAACGATGGTGAGCTCGGCGCCGGCGATCCGCGCCGTCGACTGGTAGGGCTGGAATGAGGGGTTCGGCACGACGATGCGGCTTCCGGCCTCCATGAAGGCGGTGCCCATCAGCATGATCAGCTCGTGACTGCCATTGCCGAAGACGATGCGCGAGACCGGGACGTCGGTGCGGTCGGAGATCGCGGCGGCCAGCGCCCGGGCCTTCGGATCGGGATAGCGGTTGGCGGCCGCGACCGCGGCCTGTACCGCGGCGATCACCTTGGGCGAGGGCGGATCGGCCGACTCGTTCAGGCTCATGCGGCGAAGCGGCCGGTTGGTGCCCTGGAGGTCCTCCTCGATCTGGGGACCGCGGTGGGGCGGCAGCGCGGCGACGGTGCGGCGAAGAATGCCGGTCGTGCCTTGGTCCATGTCGGTGATCCTGGTCGGAAGCTGTGCGTTGGCGCGAAGACTAGTCCAGCGACCCAGCGGCGGATAGACCCCTACAGCGGCTTCACCGTCGGCGGGGTCGGCATCTCGATCGCCTGATCGATCTCGGATGCATACGGCCCGAGCGTATTCTCGACGCCCTGGATCGACCCGATCTTCAGCGCGGTCCGGCAGCAGTCGGTCCAGACGACGCGCGTCGCGTACATGTCCTCGACCGCCTGCTTGTTCTCATAGACGTAGATGATGAGCAGAAGGCTATCGATATAGAACTGCTTGCCGTTGGTGATCGTCGTCTTCAGGCGATCGAGGTTGCGCAGGTGATGCTGCATGACGACGATCTGGCGCTTGAAGGCCAGGATCATCTTGTCGACTAGTGCGGCGTTCGCCGGAAGCGCCTTCACGGCTTCGCTCAGGCGAAGCTCGTTCGCCGGCTCGAGCGCCTCGTTGAAGGCGCGCCATACCCGATGCCAGACGTCGATGCGGACGCAGGCCCGCACCGTCTCCTGCTGGATCGTCGTCAGGATCCTGTCGGCGGTGAGCCGGTAGCGGGGGATCCCGCATCCCGCCAGCCGAACGGCAATGGTCCGGTACTTGTCGGCGAAGTCCGCCAGTTCGGCCCGCGAGAGGGCGCGAAAGCGGGAGATCGCGCCCATGACGACGTCGACACTGGAACGGACGGATTCCTCCTCGCTCTGCGGTGGCTGCAGGAAGATCAGCACGCTCTCGGCCAGCGGCTGGCCGATCTCGATCGTGTCGGTGATCCCCATCGACAGGAGCTTGGTGATCACCATCAGGATGCAGGCGTTGTAGGGATCGTCGAGGCCGTACTCCTTGAGCAGTCCGGCCGTCCGGCCATGCCGGATGAACTCGATGCCCTTGACGCCGAGCGGATCGATGATGTTGACGTTGCCGTCGACGATGCTGAAGTTAAGCTTGGCCCCGACCAGCGTCGTCCGGCGCTCCCTCAGACGGAACGATTTTCCCTTCTGCAGGTCGGCCAGGACCTCGCGCTCGATCTCGCTGTAGTCGACCTTGACCTTGTTGAAGTTAAGGCCTTCGAGTTCCCGCGCGCAGTCGCTGAGAAAGCCGGAGAGGACGGCGCCCTGCGTCCTGCCGACTTCCGTAGGTGCACTCAGCGTGCTTTCGACGGCCATGGCGCCCCAGGGACTGGATGCAACGTTCAGAAAGGGTAGAGCGAAAGGCCTCTCGCCTCAATGCGCCCGACGACCCGGCGCATAGCCGCGAAGCCGGTCATAGGCCGATCGCTGGTCCGGCGTCAGCGCGTCCCGCATGGCGACATGGGCGACGAGATGGACGGAGCGAAGCTCGCCGCGCAGCCGGGCGACGCGGTCGGTCGCCGTCGCGATCGCCACCGCCGTCGCGCTGCCCGATGCGAACAGCCGCCCGAGCTCCGCCTCGGCCGCGATCACCTCTTCGCCGAGCGGGAGGGTCTTTCCCCGCATCTCCGCCATCAACCGCTCCGCCTCGGCCCGCTGGCCCGTCGTCAGCCCGAGCTGGCCGGCGAGATCGAGCACGTGCCGAGGGCCTGGATAGCCGTTCAGCTCGGCCGGCAGCGCCATCGCCATGCCGGCACCGGATCTGAGATCGGCGACTTCCTGCTCGGAAAGCGCCGCGATCATCCGGGCTTCATGCCCGGCGTAAGGCTGATGGTGGGTCGATTGAGCGGAGGCGCCGCCGGCGAGCATGACGACGGCGACAATGTAGAGAAGAAGGGGGCGCATGCGGATCAGCCCAGCCGGTTGAGGCCGTCGAAGGCGGCCGTCTTGTAGCACTCGGCCAGCGTCGGATAGTTGAAGACCGTGTTGACGAAGTAGTCGACCGTGCCGCCGAGGCCGATCACCGCCTGGCCGATATGGATCAGCTCGCTGGCGCCCTCGCCGATGATGTGGACGCCGAGCAGCTCGCGGGTGTCGTAGTGGAAGAGCAGCTTCAGCAGGCCCCCGGTGTCGCCGATGATCTGGCCGCGGGCGATCTCGTTGTAGCGGGCCTTGCCGACCTCGTAGGGAACGCCGGCCTCGGTCAGCTCGGCCTCGTTCTTGCCGACTGTCGAGATCTCCGGAATCGTGTAGATGCCGTAGGGAAACAGGCCCGGCATCGACTTCGCCTCGATGCCGAAAGAGTGGCTGGCGGCAAGGCGCCCCTGCTCCATCGAGGTGGAGGCCAGCGACGGGAAGCCGATGACGTCGCCGACCGCGTAGATGTGCGGCACCGCCGTCTGGTAGTTGGCGTTGACCTCGATCCGGCCGCGGCTGTCGGCCTTGAGGCCGGCGGCGTCGAGATTAAGCGCGTCGGTCGCGCCGGTGCGGCCGATCGAATAGAGCGCCGCATCCGTCACCACCTGCTTGCCCGAAGCGAGCTTGATCCGCACATGCTGGCCGCGGTCGTCGGTGAAGATCTCGACGCCGCTCACCTCTTCGCCCAGCCTCAAGGTCACCCGGCTCTGGTGCATGTGGTAGGCGAGCGCCTGGGTGATCTCGGAATCGATGAACGGCAGCAGCTGGGTGCGCTTGTCGATCAGGGTGACGCGGATGCCGAGCGCGGCGAAGATCGTCGCGTACTCGGCGCCGATGACGCCGGCGCCGATCACGGCCAGCGAGCGCGGCAGCCTCTCCAGGGTCAGGATGTCGTCGGAGATGAAGACGCGCTGGCCGTCGAAGGGGATGTGCGTGTCCCTGGTCGCGTGCGTCCCGCAGGCGATGACGACTCCCGCCGTCGTGACATCCCGATGGCCCTTGCCGGCGAGATTGGCGAGGCGGACGGTGTGGGGGTCGGCGAAGCCGGCCGACGCCTCGAACATCTCGATGCGGTTGCGCTGGAGCTGGTGGCGGGTGACGTCGATCTCGTGGCGGATCACGTGCGAAGTGCGGAACAGCAGGTCCTGCATGTTGATGTTCTGCTTGACCGCGTAGGAGGCGCCGTAGATGCCGCGCTCCCGGTATCCAGAGAGATGCAGCACGGCCTCCCGCAGCGTCTTCGACGGGATGGTTCCTGTGTTGGTGCAGACGCCGCCGACCACGGCGCGGTGCTCGACCATCGCCACCTTCTTGTCGAGCTTGGCGGCGGCGATCGCCGCCCGCTGCCCGGCCGGGCCGGAACCGATCACCACAAGGTCGTAGTCGTAAGCCATGGGTCTTCCCCCGAATCACCGGAGCGGGAGACTAGCGGATTTCCGGCGCCAGTTCCTTACGCCTCGCGTCTCTGCGCGAGCCGCTCGAAGCGCCAGACCATCATTGCGGCGGTGACCGCAAGCCCGATGCCGAGTCCGATCCAGATGCCGAGGCCACGCCAGCCGGCCCAGAACCCCAGCAATGCCGCGATCGGGAAGCCCACGCCCCAGTAGCCGAGCGCGGCCATCATCATCGGCCAGCGGGTGTCCTTGAGGCCGCGGAGCGCGCCGGCGCCGACCGCCTGGGTCGCGTCCACCAGCTGGAAGACGGCGGCGACAGCGAGGAAGGTGACCGCGAGCTCGGTGACCTGGGGCGCCGCCGCGGCATCGTTGAACACCCCGATCAGCGGGCCGGGCAGGAACCAGAAGAGCAGGGCCGAGCCCCCCATGAAGACATTGGCCAGGACCCAGCCGACATGAGCGGCGCGACGGGCGGCGACCATGTCGCCGGCGCCGACCGCGATCCCCACCCGGACCGTCGCCGACTGGGCCAGGCCCATCGGGATCATGAAGGCGATCGAGGCCCATTGGATCGCGATCTGGTGGGCGGCGAGCTCGGCGTTGCCGAGGATGCCCATCAGCGCGACTGCGGCCGCGAACACCGCGACCTCCAGGATCAGCGTGGTTCCGATCGGAAGCCCGAGCTTCAACAGCATCGCAAGACGCACCGGATCCGGCCGCCAGGGGAAGCGGAGATGACGCCTCAGCTTCGGCACCGCGATCACGTATCCCGCGACCGCGATCACGCTCGCGAGGCTGACAAGACTGGTGGCGAGGCCGGCGCCGGTCAGCCCGAGATTCGGCGCGCCCCAGCGACCGAACAGGAGCGCATAGACCAGCAGGGCGTTCAGCGGGATGGTCGCCAGCGCCACGCCCAGCACAAACCTTGTGTGGCCATAGGTTGCCATGAAGCCGCGGAGCGTGATGAACCAGTTGGTGAACAGCAGGCTCGGCGACAGCGCCAGCGCATAGTGGCCGGCAGCCTCGGCGTTCTCCGGCGTCTGGCCCAGCAGCCGCAGGATCGGCTCGGCCAGGATCAGCACGAACACCAGCGGCACCGCCACCAGCGTGGTGACGATGAGGCTCTGCGGCAAGAGGTAGCCGATCTCTCCCGGCCGCCCGGCGCCGAGAGCCTGGGCCATCGGTCCGCCGCCGGCATAGGCAACGCCCATCGCAAAGACGAACAGCGTGACATAGAGGTTGAAGCCGAGCGCTCCGGCAGCCAGCGTCTCCGGCCCCACCCACCCCATCATCAGGACATCGGTCGACGTCACCGCCATATGGGCGAGCTGCGAGCCGATCAGCGGCAGGCCGAGGACGAGCGTGGCTTTGGCCTCGGCGCGCCAGGCGCCGCGGGAGAGGGCGGATACGACAGTCATGGTTTTGGGCCGGAACGGGGCCGCCACCATAGCGAGGCCCGGTTACGGGTCAAGGCAGGCGGTTCGGCCTCTCCCGCGCGAGCCGCAGCGTGGTTCCGCCGCCGCTACTTCGTCGTGAACGCCTGGTCGGTGCGCTGGACGAAGCCGTCGATCCGGGTCTGCAGCTTTTCGACGTCGTCGCCCAAGGGTCCGGCGGTGACGCCGGCGATCCCGGGATAGGAGAGGCTGAACGGCGTGCCGTCGACCTGCGAGCGGATCGAGGTCTTGTAGAAGCTCATCAGCTGGCCGTCGACATAAGCCGAGAGCGAGGCGTTGATCGTGTAGGGTCGGCCGTTGACGTCGAAGAAGTTGTTCCGCGCCAGATCCGCATGGCGGTCGATGTCGACCGAGATGACGGCGCCGCGATAGCCCTTCTTGCGCAGTACGGCGTCGACCGCCTTCCGGTAGGTGGGAAGATGCGGCGATTCCTCCTGATAGTAGAGGACATAGACCGGGTGGCGCTTCCTCGCCGTCTCCAGCTCGCGGCTGAAGATGCGGATCGCGTCTTCCGGCTTCACCGCGCGATCCAGCATCACCTGCCGGTAGGGAACATCCCTGCCCTTGAGGCCGGCGTCGCCTCCGGTCACCAGCGAGGCTGGCATCCCGCCGACCGCGAACAACGCCAGTCCATTTCGAAAGAAGGCCCTGCGATCCACGGCTCTCTCCGTCAGGTCCGGTGGTCGTGGCACTACCCCTTGGGCGTTGCCACAGAATTGTCACCGATGAGGATAGCCGATCACCGTTCCGTCACAGCCGTAGCCGACTACCGCAACATCCGGCGCTCCGCCGCCGTCAGCGTGTTGTGAAGCAGGCAGGCGACCGTCATCGGCCCGACCCCGCCCGGAACCGGGGTTATGGCGCCCGCCACCTCGACCGCGCCGGCATAGTCGACGTCGCCGACCAAGCGATTGCGGCCGCCGTCGACGACGCGGTTGATGCCGACGTCGATCACCGTGGCGCCGGGCTTGATCCAGTCGCCCTGGATCATCCGCGGCCGGCCGACGGCGGCGATCAGCACGTCGGCGCGGCGGCAGACAGACGCCAGGTCGTGCGTGCGCGAATGCGCGACCGTCACCGTGGCGTTCCGGCGAAGCAGAAGCTGGGCGACCGGCTTGCCGACCAGATTGGAGCGGCCGACCACCACCGCCTCCGCCCCTTCGAGCTTCACCCCAACCTCGTTCAGCAGAAGCATGCACCCGAGCGGCGTGCAGGGGACGAAGCCGTCGAAGCCGACCGCGAGGCGGCCGGCGTTGATGACGTGGAAGCCGTCCACGTCCTTGTCCGGGTCGATGGTGTCGATCACCCGGTTTGAATCGATGTGTCCCGGCACCGGCAGCTGGAAGAGGATGCCGTCGACCTTGGGATCGTCGTTGAGACGCCGGATCAGCGCCAGGATCTCGACCTCGGGCGTCTCGGCGATGAGCTTGTGCTCGATCGAGACCAGGCCGGCGGCGGTCGTCGCCTCGACCTTCCTTCGGACATAGACCTCGCTCGCCGGATCTTCGCCGACCAGCACGACGGCGAGGCCGGGGGCGCGGCCATGAACCCTGGCGAACGCGGCCACCTTGGCCGCGGTCTCGAGATTGATCCGCTGGGCGATCGCCTTGCCGTCGATGATGCGCGCGGTCATGACAGCACCTTTTCCAGTCGCCGGGCGAGCGCCTCGGCGTCGCCTTCAATAAACAGGGTTTTGGTGCGGTCGGTGAGACCACGGCGAATCTCGACGTCGCATTTCGGCACGTCGAGCGCATCGGAGACCAGTTCGAGCAGCGCCCGGTTGGCGGCGCCGTCGGACGGCGGAGCGGTCACCCAGGCCTTGAGCTGGGACTTTCCGGCGGCGTCCGTGGTGACCTCGCCGAGGCGGGCGCGGCTCGCCTTCGGCGTGAGCCGCACGGTCAGCAGCACACCGCCCTGGGCTGGCGTCAGGACGCGCTTCAACGTCAGAAGGGGCCGAAGATGTAGGTGTTGACCAGGTCGCGGACGAAGTAGATCAGCAAGATCAGGAGGATCGGCGAGATATCGATGCCGCCCAGATTCGGCATGACGCGCCGGATCGGCCGGAGCACCGGCTCGGTGATGCGGTCGAGGAAGTCGCCGAGCATGCCGACGAAGCGGTTTCGCGTGTTCACCACGTTGAACGCGACCAGCCAGCTCAAGACGACCCAGATGATCAAGCACCAGATGTAGAGCTCGATCACCGCATTGAAGAGGTTCTGGAACGGGTTACCCATGGGTGGCGCGGTTCCTTCGAGGCTGGCGAACGGTGACCCTACCGGGCGGCCGGGACCGGTGCAAGACGGGGGAACGGGCCCCTAAGCCGGGTGTTCCCCTCTTACCCCATTTCGACTTCCTAGGAGGATCGCCATGACCGCCGCCCGGGCGCAGACGCCCACGCACGCGCCGTTCGCCCTGATGAAGCTGCCTTACGAGGAATCGGCGCTGGAGCCGGTGATGACGGCCAAGACCGTCGGCTTTCACCACGGCAAGCACCACAAGACCTATGTCGACACGCTCAACAAGCTGATCGAGGGGACGCCCTTCGAAGGACAGTCGCTGGAGGAAATCGTCAAGGCGACCGCCAAGGAGACCGATCCGGAGAAGAAGAAGATCTTCAACAACGCCGGCCAGGTCTGGAATCACGACTTCTTCTGGCACAGCCTCGATCCCAAGGGCGGCGGCGAGCCCAAGGGCGAGATGGCCAAGCTGATCAAGTCCAGCTTCGGCGACCACGAGTCCTTCAAGAAGAAGCTGACCGAGACCGGCGTCGGGCAGTTCGGCTCGGGCTGGGCCTGGCTCTGCCTCGAAGGCTCCAAGCTC
The DNA here is from genome assembly GCA_945897335.1 of Asaia bogorensis. GTDB lineage: Bacteria > Pseudomonadota > Alphaproteobacteria > SHVZ01 > SHVZ01 > SHVZ01. Next base: position 21,312 of record CAMDFP010000046.1, read on the forward strand.
ACCTTGCGCAAGACCCCGAACGCCGAGAACATGCTCACCGAGGCCGGGGTAAAGCCGCTCCTGACCATCGACGTTTGGGAGCACGCCTATTACCTTGACTGGCAGAACAAGCGGCCGGACTTCATGTCGGCCGTCATCGACAAGCTGCTCAACTGGCGCTTCGCCGAGGAGAATCTCGGCTAGGCACCGAGGAGGATCCATGCGGCGTGTTATCGCGGCGGCCCTCATGGCCGCCGCTTCTTCATCGTCTGCCGCGCATGCAGGCTTCGTCGGCGGCGTCGACCTTCACGGCCATTGCACCGCTCCCTCGATCGACGAGCGCTACATCTGCGTCAGCTACATCATGGGCGTTGTCGACACGACCCAGCACCTCCTGGCGAAGACCGACCCGGGCCGCGCCTGCCTTCCCGACGGCGCCTCGGCCCAGAAGACCGCCGAGGCCATCATCGAGTACATCAAGACCGATAAGGAGCGGCGCGACTCCCCCGCCGAGATCCTGGTCGGCCACGCGCTCAAAACCCTCTACCCCTGCAAAGGCTGACATGGGCGATTTCGGCCAGGCCGCCGCCGCCGCCGTCGAGCTGATCCTGGGCGCCGACGCCAAGCTGTGGTCGGTCGTCGTCCTCAGCCTCAAGGTCAGCATCGCCGCGACCGTGATCGCCGGCCTGATCGGCCTGCCGCTGGGCGCGCTGATCGCGCTGAAGGCCTTCCCAGGCCGCCACGTCGCCATCGTCGTTCTCAACGCCTTCATGGGCCTGCCGCCGGTGGTCGTCGGGCTCGCGGTCTACCTGATGCTGTCCAGGGCCGGGCCGCTCGGGCCACTCGGTCTCCTCTTCACCCCCGGCGCGATGATCGTCGCCCAGGCGCTGCTGGTGACGCCGATCGTCGCCGCGCTCGCCCGCCAGACCATCGCCGACGCCTGGACCGACTACCGCGAGCAACTGACTTCGCTCGGCGCCGGGCCGGTCCAGGCCGCCGCCACGCTTCTCTACGACTGCCGGATGTCGCTGATGACAGCGATGCTGGCCGGGTTCGGACGGGCAGCGGCCGAGGTCGGCGCGGTGCTGGTGGTCGGCGGAAACATCGACGGCGTCACCCGGGTGATGACCACCTCGATCGCGCTCGAGACCAGCAAGGGCGACCTGCCGCTGGCGCTCGGCCTCGGCCTAGTGCTGATGGCGATCGTGCTCGCGGTCAACGGCCTGGCGCTGGCGCTGCGCATCGCCGCCTCGAGGCAGGGCGCATGAGCGCCGAGACCATTCTCCCGTTGCGGCTCGCCGAGGTCGGCTACTCCGCCGGCGACACCCAAATCCTGCACGCCATCTCCGTCACCTTCGAGGCCGGACCGGTCAGCGTCATCCTCGGCGCCAACGGTGCGGGAAAGAGCGTGCTGCTGCGTCTCTGCCATGGGCTCCTGACGCCGACCGCCGGGCGCATCGCCTGGGACGGCGGCTTCGCCGGCGA
>CAMDFP010000047.1 GCA_945897335.1 Asaia bogorensis
CCGGAGGGCACCGAGATGGTGATGCCGGGCGACAACATCGCCATGGAAGTGAAGCTGATCGCGCCGATCGCCATGGACGAGGGCCTTCGCTTCGCCATCCGCGAAGGCGGCCGCACCGTCGGCGCCGGCGTCGTCGCGTCGATCATCGAGTAAGGACCACAGCGCGTCTTTCGCGCGAGGACAGCCATGGACAGCCAGAATATCCGTATCCGACTGAAAGCCTTCGACCATCGGGTGCTGGACCAGTCGACGAGCGAGATCGTGAACACGGCGAGGCGGACGGGTGCGCGCGTGCGCGGGCCCATCCCGCTGCCGACCCTGATCGAGAAGTTCACGGTCAACCGTTCGCCGCACATCGACAAGAAGAGCCGTGAGCAGTTCGAGATCCGGACGCACAAGCGGCTTCTCGACATCGTCGACCCGACGCCCCAGACCGTGGACGCGCTGATGAAGCTCGACCTCGCCGCCGGCGTCGACGTCGAGATCAAGCTGTAAGGATCGACCATGGCGGACTCCACGCGCCAGCGCTCAGGCCTCCTGGCCCAGAAGGTCGGGATGACCCGGGTGCTCAACGATGACGGCGAGCATATCCCCGTCACCGTGCTCAAGATCGACCAGTGCCAGGTGGTTGCCGTGCGCACCGCCGAGAAGGACGGTTATTCGGCGGTCCAGCTCGGCGTCGGCAAGGCCAAGGTGAAGAACGTGACCAAGCCCGAGCGCGGTCACTACGCCAAGGCGAAGGTCGAGCCGAAGAAGAAGCTCGTCGAGTTCCGCGTCTCCGCCGACGCGCTGCTCGAGGTGGGTTCCGAGGTCTCGGCCGAGCACTTCGTGCCGGGCCAGTTCGTCGACGTCGTCGGCACCTCGATCGGCAAGGGCTTCGCCGGGGCGATGAAGCGCTGGAACTTCGCCGGCCTCGAGGCCAGCCACGGTGTCTCGATCTCGCACCGCTCGCACGGCTCGACCGGCAACCGCCAGGACCCGGGCAAGACCTTCAAGGGCAAGAAGATGGCGGGTCATCTCGGCGATAAGCGGATCACCGTGCAGAGCCTGAAGGTGGTGTCCGCCGACGGCGCGCGCGGGCTCCTCTTGATCCGGGGTGCCGTTCCCGGTGCCGAAGGCGCCTACGTCCTGATCAAGGACGCCGCCAAGAAGAAGCAGCCGAAGGACGTCAAGCTCCCGTACCCCACGGCGACCAAGGCTCCGGCCGAAGCCGCTGCGGCGAAGGAGTGAGGACATGAAGCTCAAGATCAAGAACCTCGACGCCGCCGACGTCGGTGAGATCGATCTCGCCGACGAGGTCTTCGGCGCGACGGTCCGTTCGGACCTGCTCGCCCGCGTGGTTAACTGGCAGCTCTCCAAGCGCCGGTCCGGCAACCACAAGACCAAGGGCATCAGCGACATCCAGGGCACCACCAAGAAGCCGTTCGCCCAGAAGGGCGGCGGTCGCGCCCGCCAAGGCTCGCTGCGCTCGCCGCAGTTCCGCGGCGGCGCCCGGATCTTCGGACCGGTGGTCCGCAGCCACGAGTTCGACCTGCCGAAGAAGGTCCGGAAGCTCGGTCTCAGGATAGCGCTCTCGTCCAAGGCCGCCGACGGCAAGCTGATCATTCTCGACTCGGCCGAGGTGAAGGAAGGCAAGACCAAGCAGCTGGCCCAGCGCCTGGGCAAGCTCGGTCTCTCCTCCGTCCTCTTCATTGACGGCGAGAAGGTCAACGATCTCTTCGCTCGCGCCGCCCGCAACCTGCCGCATGTCGACGTGCTGCCCGAGATGGGCGCCAACGTTTATGACATCCTCCGGCGGGACACGCTGGTGCTGACCAAGGCCGCCGTCGAGCGCCTGGAGGCGCGCCTGAAATGAGCATGCGTCCTTACAACGCCAAGCAGGTGAAGCTGTCGCGGGAGGCGATGTACGACATCGTCCGCCGCCCGGTGATCACCGAAAAGGCGACCCGCCAGAGCGAGCACAACGTCGTCGTCTTCGAGGTGCCGCTCACGGCGTCCAAGCCGGAGATCAAGGTCGCGATCGAGACCCTGTTCAAGGTCAAGGTCAAGGCCGTGAACACCGCGGTCGTCGGCGGCAAGATCAAGCTGTTCCGTGGCCGTCGCGGCCAGCGGAGCGACTGGAAGAAGGCCCTCGTGACCCTCGCCGAGGGCCACAGCATCGACGTCACAACCGGGCTCTGAGCGGATACAAGCCATGGCACTCAAGTCATACAATCCGGTCACGCCGTCCACTCGCCAGCTGGTCCTCGTCGACCGCAGCGAGCTGTGGAAGGGCAAGCCCGTCAAGGCCCTGACCGAAGGCAAGCGCAAGACCGGCGGCCGCAACAACAACGGCCGCATCACCGCCTGGCGCAAGTCGGGCGGCCACAAGCAGCGCTATCGCGTTATCGACTTCAAGCGGCGCAAGTTCGACGTGCCGGCGACGGTCGAGCGGCTCGAATACGATCCGAACCGGACCGCCTTCATCGCGCTGGTCAAGTACGCCGACGGCGAGCAGGTCTATATCCTGGCTCCGCAACGCCTGAAGGTCGGTGACCAGGTGGTGGCCGGCGAGAAGGCCGACATCAAGCCCGGTAACGCGCTGCAGCTGAAGAATATCCCGGTCGGCACGATCGTGCACAACGTCGAGCTCAAGCCCGGCAAGGGCGGCCAGATGGCCCGTTCGGCCGGCACCTACGTGCAGCTCGTCGGCCGTGACTCGGGCTTCGCTCTCATCCGGCTCGCCTCGGGCGAGACCCGGAAGGTGGCCGCCGAGTGCATGGCCACGATCGGTGCGGTCTCGAACCCGGATCAGCAGAACATCTCGATCGGCAAGGCAGGCCGCAACCGTTGGCTCGGCGTCAAGCCGAGCGTCCGCGGCGTCGCCATGAACCCGATCGACCACCCGCACGGCGGCGGCGAAGGCCGCACCTCGGGCGGCCGTCACCCCGTCACGCCTTGGGGCAAGGGCACCAAGGGCACGAAGACGCGCAACAACAAGCGGACGGACCAGTTTATCGTCCGCCGCCGGAACGCGAAGTAAGGAGGTCGCCTTGACCCGCTCCGTCTGGAAGGGCCCGTTCGTCGACGGCTATCTGATGAAGAAAGCCGAGAAGACGCGCGCGTCCGGCCGCAACGAGGTCATCAAGATCTACGCGCGGCGCTCGACCATTCTGCCGCAGTTCGTGGGCCTGACCTTCGGCGTTTACAACGGCCACAAGTTCATCCCGGTCATGGTGAACGAGAACATGGTCGGCCATAAGTTCGGCGAGTTCTCGCCGACCCGCACCTTCCACGGACACTCGTCCGACAAGAAGGCGAAGAGGGCTTAAGCGCCATGAGCAAGAAGAAGGTCGAGCGCAGGCTCGCCGAGACGGAGGCGATGGCGGTGCTGCGGAATCTCCGCACCAGCCCCCGCAAGCTCAACCTGGTGGCGGAGTCGATCCGAGGCCTCGGTGCGGCGACGGCGCTCTCCCAGCTCGCCGTGAACAAGCGTCGCGTCGCCCAGCACGTCCGCAAGGCCCTGCAGTCGGCGATCGCCAACGCCGAGAACAACCACCAGCTCGACGTCGACCGTCTCGTCGTCAAGCAGGCCAGCGTCGGCAAGGGCCTCGTCATGCGCCGGTTTCATGCGCGCGCCCGTGGCCGCGCATCGTCGATCGTAAAGCCGTTCAGCCACCTCACGATCGTGGTCGGCGAGCGCGAGGAGGCGGCCTGATGGGTCAGAAAGTCAATCCGATCGGCCTTCGGGTCGGCATCAACCGGACGTGGGATTCGCGTTGGTACGCCAACAAGGACTACGCCGATCTGCTGCACGAGGACCTGAAGCTCCGGGCGTACCTGCATGAGCGCCTGCTCCAGGCCGGCTGCAGCCGCGTGGTGATCGAGCGCCCGGCCAAGAAGGCCCGTGTGACCATCCATTCGGCCCGCCCGGGCGTCGTCATCGGCAAGAAGGGCGCGGACATCGAGAAGCTGCGCGCCGATCTCGCCAAGATGACCGGCGGCGAGGTCTCGCTCAACATCATCGAGATCCGCAAGCCCGAGATCGACGCCAAGCTGGTTGCCGAGGGCATCGCCCAGCAGCTCGAGCGTCGGGTCGCCTTCCGCCGCGCCATGAAGCGCGCGGTGCAGTCGGCGATGCGCTTGGGCGCGCTCGGCATCCGCATCAACTGCGGCGGCCGCCTCGGCGGCGCCGAGATCGCGCGGATGGAATGGTATCGCGAGGGCCGGGTGCCGCTGCACACGCTCCGCGCCGATGTCGACTACGGCCAGGCGACGGCCAAGACCACCTATGGCACCTGCGGCGTCAAGGTCTGGGTGTTCAAGGGCGAGATCCTGGCCCATGACCCGATGGCCCAGGACAAGCGCCTGGCCGAGCAGCAGCAGCAGATGGGCCGCTCGACCTCGCGTGGTGGAGATGCCGCGTCATGATGTCGCCGAAGCGCACCAAGTATCGCAAGGCCCATAAGGGCCGGATCAAGGGCAACTCGAAGGGGGCCACCGCGCTCAACTTCGGTTCCTTCGGTCTCAAGGCGATGGCACCGGAGCGGGTGACCGCGCGTCAGATCGAGGCGGCTCGCCGCGCGATCACGCGTCACCTGAAGCGCTCGGGCCGTCTCTGGATCCGGGTCTTCCCGGACGTCCCGGTCTCGTCGAAGCCGGCCGAAGTCCGCATGGGCTCCGGCAAGGGCGCGCCCGAGTTCTGGGTCGCCCGGGTGAAGCCGGGTCGCATTCTCTTCGAGGTCGACGGCGTGCCGCGCGACCTCGCCATCCGGGCCTTCGAGCTCGCCGCTGCCAAGCTGCCGATCAAGACCCGTTTCGTTGCTCGTCTGGGGATGGAGGCTTAGTCGATGGACGCTGCCGATCTCAGGACCAAGTCCGCCGATGAGCTGAAGCAGCTGATCGCCGACCTCAAGAAGGAGCAGTTCAACCTGCGCTTCCAGAGGGCGAGCGGCCAGCTCGAGAACACCGCGCGTGTCGGCGTGGTTCGTCGCGATATCGCGCGGATCAAGACCGTCATGCACGCCAAGGCCGCGAAGGCCGGTTGAGGAGCCGAAGATGCCCAGGCGAGTCCTGCAGGGTCGAGTGACCAGCGACAAGACCGACAAGACGGTGACCGTCTTGATCGAGCGTCGCGTCATGCACCCGCTCTACAAGAAGTTCATCACGCGTTCGAAGAAGTACCACGCGCACGACGAAGAGAACCGCTGCAAGGTCGGCGATCTCGTTCGGATCCGGGAGTGTCGCCCGATTTCGAAGACCAAGCGCTGGGAAGTGATTTCCGAGTCCGCGGCCCCCGGGCCGGCTGACTGAGCTGGAGTAGGCAACGCCATGATCCAGGTCGAATCACATCTCGAGGTCGCCGATAATTCGGGCGCCCGTCGCGTGCAGTGCATCAAGGTGCTCGGCGGCTCGCGCCGTCGCTTCGCCTCGGTCGGCGACATCATCGTCGTCTCCGTCAAGGAGGCCATCCCGCGCGGTCGCGTGAAGAAGGGCGAAGTGACGAAGGCGGTCATCGTTCGCACGGCGAAGGAAATCCGCCGCGCCGACGGCAGCGCCATCCGCTTCGACCGCAACGCGGCCGTGCTCATCAACAAGGACGGCGAGCCCATCGGCACGCGCATCTTCGGACCGGTCACGCGCGAGTTGCGCGCGAAGAAGTTCATGAAGATCGTCAGCCTGGCCCCGGAGGTGCTCTGAAGCCATGGCCGAGAAGTTCAAGATCAAGAAGGGCGATCAGGTGATCGTCACCACTGGCAAGGACAAGGGCAAGCGGGGCGAAGTCCTGCGCGTGCTCCGCGAGAACCGCCGCGTGGTCGTCGCCGGCGCCAACGTCGCCAAGCGCCACACCCGGCCTGCGCCCGGCAATCCGGGCGGCATCGTCGACAAGGAGCTGTCGCTCGACATCTCCAACGTCGCGCTGGTCGATCCCAAGTCAGGCGAGCCGACCCGCGTCGGTTTCCGCACACTCGATGATGGTCGCAAGGTCCGCTTCTCCAAGCGGTCCGGCGAGGTCATCGATCTCTAAAGAGGCGAAGCCATGGCCACGCGACTCAAAGAACAGTATCGATCGAAGGTGCGTGCCGAGCTCACGAAGGAGTTCGGCTACAAGAACCCCATGCAGGTTCCGCGCCTCGAGAAGATCGTCATCAACATGGGCGTCGGCGAGGCAGTCGCGGATTCCAAGAAGATCCAGGCTGCGGCCGATGAGCTGACGCGCATCACCGGCCAGAAGCCGGTGGTGACCAAGGCGAAGAAGTCGATCGCCGTCTACAAGCTCCGCGAAGGGCAGGCGATCGGCGTCAAGGTGACGCTGCGCCAGGATCGCATGTACGAGTTTCTGGATCGGCTGGTCACCATCGCGCTGCCGCGCGTTCGCGACTTCCGCGGGCTAAACGGCAAGAGCTTCGACGGTCGCGGCAACTATGCGCTCGGCCTCAAGGAGCAGATCGTGTTCCCGGAGATCGACTACGACAAGATCGACGCCGTCCGCGGTATGGACATCGTCATCTGCACGACCGCCGGCACCGACAAGGAGGCCAAGGCCCTGCTCAAGGGTTTTGACCTGCCGTTCTACAACTGACGTTTTAGACGATCTGAACGTAGCGATAGACGTAAGGGATCGTCGGAGGACGAGATGGCAAAGACAAGCGCAATCGAACGGAACAAGCGACGCCGCCGCATGGTCAAGCAGTTCGCCGCCAAGCGCGCGAAGCTGAAGGCCGTGACGCAGGACCAGAAGGTTTCGATGGAAGAGCGCTTCGCCGCGCAGATGAAGCTCTCCGAGCTTCCGCGCAATTCTTCGAAGACGCGGATCCGTAACCGCTGCGAGCTGACGGGAAGGCCGCGCGCCTTCTATCGGAAGTTCAGGCTGTCGCGCATCGCGATCCGCGAGCTCGCGTCTAACGGGCAGATCCCCGGCATGACGAAGTCGAGCTGGTAGTAGGAAGGTAGACCACTATGGTGATGACCGATCCGCTCGGCGACATGCTGACCCGCATCCGTAATGGACAGCGGGCGGGCAAGTCGTCGATCACGAGCCCGGCGTCCAAGCTCCGAGTGAACGTGCTCGATGTCTTGAAGCGCGAAGGCTACATCCGCAATTACAAGTCAGGCGAAGCCCGCCCGGGCATCGGCGAGCTGACGATCGAGCTCAAGTATCATGACGGGTCTCCCGTCATTAAGGAGATCGACCGCGTCTCGAAGCCCGGCCGCCGGGTCTATGCGAAGATCGCCGATCTGCCGCGCATCTACGGCGGCCTCGGGATTTCGATCCTGTCGACGCCGCGGGGCGTGATGTCCGATGTCGAGGCCCGCGCTGCCAATGTCGGCGGCGAAGTCCTGTGCCGCGTGTTCTAGCGGTCGGCGGGTAAGGAGAGACAAATGTCGCGCGTGGGCAAGAATCCGGTCGCCATTCCAGCCGGCGTCAACGTCGAGGTTTCCGGCGGCAAGCTTTCCGCCAAGGGCAAGCTCGGCGTCCTGACCCTGGGCCTGTCGTCCGAGGTCACGGTGAAGGTCGAGAACGGCCAGGTGTCGGTGCAGCCGGTGGGCGACACCAAGCGCGCCCGCATGATGTGGGGCACCACCCGGAACCTCGTCCGCAACATGGTCACGGGCGTCGCCACGGGTTATTCGAAGTCGCTCGAGATCAACGGCGTCGGTTATCGCGCCGCGGTCCAGGGCAAGGAGCTCATCCTCCAGCTCGGATACAGCCACGAGATCAAATACCCGATCCCCGAGGGGATCACGGTCAAGGCCGAGAAGCCGACCGCACTCACCATCTCCGGCGCCGACCGTCAGAAGGTTGGCCAAGTCGCGGCGGAGATCCGCTCGTTCCGTGGTCCCGAGCCCTACAAGGGCAAGGGGATCAAGTACGACACCGAGACGATCCTCCGCAAAGAGGGCAAGAAGAAGTAAGGGAAGGGGCTGCCATGACATCGTCGGCTGCCAGTTTGTTCGAGCGACGCAAGACGCGCGTTCGCTATCGTATCCGGAAGAATTCGGGAGGCCGTCTCAGGCTGACCGTGTTCCGTTCGGAGCGGCACATCTACGCCCAGGTGATCGACGACGCCAAGGGGACCACGCTCGCGCAGGCCTCCTCGGTGGAGAAGGACCTCAAGGGCACGCTGAAGACGGGCGCCGACAAGTCGGCGGCGACCGAAGTCGGCAAGCGTCTCGCCGAGCGCGCGATCAAGGCGGGCGTGAGCCAGGTCGTCTTCGATCGCGGCGGCTACCTCTACCATGGCCGTGTCAAGGCTCTGGCGGATGCCGCGCGCGAAGCCGGTCTCTCGTTCTGATACGTTCGATTCCGCGAAGGACTTAGAAGTCGATGGCCAACACTCCCGAGACCCCCGATAAGCCGGCGGACGCGACCGCGACGCCGCAGGCGCCGCAGAAGCCCGATCGCGCCGGCCGTCCCGGCGGCGGTCGTGGCGGTCGCGGTGGCGGCGGCGGCGGTGGCCGTGGCGCCCGCGGGGCCAAGTCCGACGGTCCCGGCGGCGGCCCCGGCGGTGATCGCCGTGGCGGCCGTGGTCGCGACGATCGTCGCGGCGGCCGTGACGGTGGCCGCGGCGAAGAGGCCGAGCTGACCGAGAAGCTTGTCAGCATCAACCGCGTCGCCAAGGTGGTGAAGGGCGGCCGGCGTTTCGGCTTCGCCGCCCTGGTCGTGGTCGGTGACGGCCGTGGTCGTGTCGGCCATGGCGCCGGCAAGGCGCGCGAAGTGCCGGAGGCGATCCGCAAGGCGACAGAGCAGGCCAAGCGCAGCCTGATCAAGGTGCCGCTGCGCGAAGGCCGCACGCTTCACCACGACATGCTGGGCCACTACGGCGCCGGCCGCATCGTTCTGCGCGCCGCCGCTCCCGGCACCGGCATCATCGCCGGCGGCCCGGCCCGCGCCGTGTTCGAGGCGCTCGGCGTTCACGATGTGGTGGCCAAGTCTGTCGGCACGTCGAATCCGCACAATATGATCAAGGCGACCTTCGCCGCGCTGAAGGCCGTGACGAGCCCCCGCGCCGTGGCCCAGCGCCGCGGCAAGAAGGTGAGCGATCTCGTCGGGGCCAAGCGCGAGGCGGAAGCCTCTTAAAGGAGCAGGGCCATGGCTAAGGCTGAAACCAAGAAGAAGACGCTCCGCGTCACCCAGCTGGGCAGTCCGATCGGTCGCAAGCACGATCAGCGCGAGACGCTGATCGGCCTCGGACTCAACAAGCGTCACCGCAGCCGCGAGCTCGAGGACACGCCCTCGGTCCGCGGCATGATCCGCAAGGTCCAGCACCTTGTCCGGGTCGACGTCGAGTAAGAGGACTAAAGACGATGAAGCTCCACGAGATCCGCGACAATGAAGGCGCTCACAAGCGCCGCATGCGCGTCGGCCGCGGCATCGGCTCCGGCAAGGGCAAGACCTCCGGCCGTGGCGTCAAGGGGCAGAAGGCGCGCACCGGCGTCTCGCTGCATGCCTTCGAGGGCGGCCAGATGCCGCTCTATCGTCGTCTGCCGAAGCGCGGCTTCAAGGCGATCAACCCGACCAAGCTGGTCGAGGTGAATCTCTGGCAGCTGCAGGAAGCGGTGGATGCCGGCAAGCTCGACGGCTCGAAGCCCATCGACGCTGCGGTTCTCGTCGCCTCGGGCGTGCTCCGTCGCTCGCGCGACGGCGTCCGTCTCCTCGGCGAGGGCGAGCTCAAGGCGAAGCTGACGCTCAAGCTCGCCGGCATCTCGGCCAAGGCCAAGGCGGCGGTCGAGGCGGCGGGTGGCTCGATCGAGCTGCCGAAGCCGGTCGAGAAGGTCAGGAAGATGGCGAAGAAGCCGGCTAAGGCGAAGGCCGGGGCGTAAGGTCCGGATAAGGAAACGCTGACATGGCATCGGCCGCCGAACAGCTCGCCTCAACGCTCAACTTCGGCGTCCTCGCCAAGGCGACGGAGCTGAAGAAGCGCATCTGGTTCACGCTTGGCGCGCTGATCGTCTACCGCCTCGGCACCTACATCCCGATCCCCGGCATCGACCCGGTGGTTCTGGCCGAGATCTTCCGCCAGCAACAGGGCGGCATCCTCGGCATGTTCGACATGTTCTCGGGCGGCGCGCTCGGGCGGATGACGATCTTCGCGCTCAACGTCATGCCCTGGGTTTCGGCCTCGATCATCGTCCAGCTGATGACCGCGGTCTCGCCCAAGCTCGAGGCCCTGAAGAAGGAAGGCCCGACCGGCCAGAAGGTCATCAACCAGTACACGCGCTACGGCACCGTCTTCCTTGCGGCGCTCCAGGCCTATGGCATCGCTATCGGTCTCGAGGGCACCCGCGGATCGGTCGGCGGCGCGGTGATCGATCCCGGCCTGATCTTCCGCATCTCCACCGTGGTGACGCTGACCGGCGGCACCATGTTCCTGATGTGGCTCGGCGAGCAGATGACCCAGCGCGGCGTCGGCAACGGACTTTCCGTCATCATCATGTCGGGCATCGTCGCCGGATTGCCGCACGCGGTCGCCGCCACGCTCGAGCTCGGCCGCACCGGCGCGCTCTCGACCGCCTTCATCATCATCCTGCTGTCGATGGCGGTCGGCGTCGTCTTCTTCGTGGTCTTCATGGAGCGCGCCCAGCGCCGGCTGATCGTCCAGTATCCGAAACGCCAGGTCGGCCAGCGGATGTTCGGTGGCGAGAGCTCGCATCTGCCGCTGCGCCTCAACACCTCGGGCGTCATCCCGCCGATCTTCGCGTCCTCGCTGCTGCTGATGCCGACGACGATCGCCGGCTTCTCGGCGGCCCAGGGTGCCGCGGCAGGAGAGAGCTCGAACGAGTTCCTCGGGCTGATCGCGACGTATCTCGCCCATGGCTCGCTGCTCTACATGCTGCTCTACGTCGGCATGATCTCGTTCTTCGCCTTCTTCTACACGGCCATCGTCTTCAATCCAGAGGAGACGGCCGACAATCTGAAGAAGTACGGTGGCTTCATTCCGGGAATCCGCCCGGGCAAGAACACGGCCGACTACCTCGACTACGTTCTGTCTCGGCTGACGGTCCTGGGCGCCGCCTACCTCTCGGTCGTCTGCATCCTGCCCGAGATCCTGATCTCCAAGTTCGCCGTTCCCTTCTACTTCGGCGGTACCAGCCTGATGATCGTGGTCACGGTCACGATGGACGTGGTCGCCCAGATCCACGCCCACCTGGTCGCGCACCAGTACGAGGGGCTGATCAAGAAGGCGAAGCTGCGCGGGAGGAAGGGGTGAACCTGATCCTCTTGGGGCCACCCGGGGCAGGCAAGGGCACCCAGGCGCGGAAGCTCCAGGACGAGCGCGGCCTCATCCAGCTCTCGACCGGCGACATGCTGCGGGCGGCGGTGAAGTCGGGAAGCGAGATCGGCAAGAAGGCCAAGGCGATCATGGACGCCGGCAAGCTGGTCTCCGACGACATCATGATTTCGATGATCGAGGACCGGATCGGTCAGCCCGACTGCAGGAAGGGCTTCATCCTGGACGGGTTTCCGCGGACCGCGGCGCAAGCCGAGGCCCTGGATGCGATGCTCTCCCGCACGGGGCTCAAGCTCGACCACGTCATCGAGATGGCGGTCGACGAGAAGGCGCTGACCGATCGCGTCGTCGGCCGCTACACCTGCGCCAAGTGCGGCGCGGGCTACCACGACAGTTTCCAGAAGCCGAAGGTGGCGGGAATCTGCGACGTCTGCGGCGGCCGGGAATTCACCCGCCGGGCCGATGACAACGCCGAGACCGTGCGGACCCGGCTCGAGGCCTACCGTAAACAGACCCAGCCGATCCTGCCCTACTACCGGGCCAAAGGGATTCTGAAGTCGGTCGACGGCATGGCTGAAATCGACGAGGTTGGGCGCCAGCTTGGCGCCATCTTAGGCTAGAAGAGTTCCAAGGAGAGGGCGCGAAGCAAGGTTAGGCACGGAATCATCGACGACGACGGACGGTTGACAGGCGAGGGCGCATGCTTATAATCGCGCGCCTTGGCGCTTTCGGCGGCCGAGCGGTTCCGTGCGTGCCAAGTTTGCGCCCCTTTCCGAGCTTTGAATCGATCGTAGCGATCTTAAGGAGATCCGAGCGTGGCTCGTATTGCTGGCGTCAACATCCCCACGCAAAAGCGCGTGGAAGTCGCGCTGACCTACATCTTCGGGATCGGGCAGACCCGGGCGAAGAACATCTGCGCGAAGCTCAGCATCCCCGTGACCCGGCGGGTGCATCAGCTCACTGACGATGAGGTTCTGCGCATCCGCGAGTTCATCGACCGTGACTTCGTGGTCGAGGGCGACCTCCGCCGCGAGACCGCGATGAACATCAAGCGGCTGATGGATCTCGGCTGCTACCGCGGCCTCCGCCACCGCAAGGGCCTGCCGGTCCGCGGTCAGCGCACCCATACCAACGCGCGCACCCGCAAGGGCAAGGCGCGGCCGATCGCCGGCAAGAAGAAGTAAGGGTCCTTGAAAAAGGACTCGAGCGCCGCCGACGCGGCTGGAAGGATTTGAGGAAGAGACCATGGTGAAGCAGGCTGCTGGGCGCCCGCGGCGTCGCGAACGGAAGAACATCACCTCCGGCGTCGCGCATGTGAACGCATCGTTCAACAACACGATGATCACCATCACCGACGCCCAGGGCAACACCATCGCCTGGTCGTCGTCGGGCTCGCTCGGTTTCAAGGGCAGCCGGAAGTCGACGCCGTACGCCGCCCAGGTCGCGGCCGAGGATGCCGGCAAGAAGGCGATGGAGCACGGCGTCCGCACCATCGAAGTCGAGGTCAAGGGGCCGGGGTCGGGCCGCGAGTCGGCGCTTCGCGCGCTGCAGGCGGTGGGCTTCCAGATCACCTCGATCCGCGACGTAACGCCGATTCCGCACAATGGTTGCCGGCCGCCCAAGCGCCGGCGCGTCTGAGGGCCGAGAGGCTCCAACGTCGTATCCTGCATGACGGGCGTGACCCTCCAAGTCCCGCCCCCCGTCGTCGAGAGGTCCGTCCGTGATCCAGAAGAACTGGCAAGCCCTGATCAAGCCGAACAAGCTCAACGTCGAGGCTGTCGGCGAGTCCAAGCGTAGCGCCACCATCGTCGCCGAGCCGCTCGAGCGGGGCTTCGGCCTCACGCTCGGCAACGCGCTTCGCCGCGTGCTGCTCTCCTCGCTGCAGGGGGCGGCCGTCACGTCGATCCAGATCGACGGCGTGCTGCACGAATTCTCCTCGATCCCCGGCGTGCGCGAGGACGTCACCGACATCGTCCTCAACGTCAAGGCCATGGGCCTGAAGATGCACGGCGAGGGGCCGAAGCGGATGCGCCTCAAGGCGACCGGCCCGGGCGAGATCACCGCCGGCATGATCGAGACCGGCCATGACATCGAGATCATGGATCCTAACCTGGTGCTTTGCACTTTGGATCGTGGCGCCAAGCTGTCGATGGAGTTCGTGGTCGAGAACGGCAAGGGCTACATCCCGGCTTCGGCCAGCCGCGCCGAGGATGCGCCGATCGGCCTGATCCCGGTCGACGCGCTCTACAGCCCGGTTCGCAAGGTCTCCTACAAGGTCGAGAACGCGCGCGTCGGCCAGATGACCGACTACGACAAGCTCTCGCTCTCGGTCGAGACCAACGGCGCGGTGACCCCTGAGGACTCGGTGGCGCTCGCCGCCCGCATCCTCCAGGACCAGCTGCAGCTCTTCATCAACTTCGAAGAGCCGCAGGCCGCCGTGATCGAGGATCGCGCCGCCGACCTGCCGTTCAACAAGAACTTGCTGCGCAAGGTCGACGAGCTCGAGCTGTCGGTGCGCTCGGCCAACTGCCTGAAGAACGACAACATCGTCTACATCGGCGACCTCGTTCAGAAGACCGAGCAGGAGATGCTGCGCACCCCGAATTTCGGCCGGAAGTCGCTGAACGAGATCAAGGAAGTGCTGGCTCAGATGGGCCTGCACCTCGGCATGGAGATCCCGAACTGGCCGCCGGAGAACATCGAAGAGCTGGCCAAGCGCCTCGAAGAGCCGTTCTGAGCAGCGGTTCCGGAAGAGGATAGGAGACTAAGATGCGTCACAATATGTCTGGCCGGAGCTTCAGCCGGCAGTCCGGTCACCGCAAGGCCATGTTCAAGAACCTCGCCCAGGCGCTGATCAAGCACGAGCAGATCAACACCACGCTCCCGAAGGCGAAGGATCTCCGCCCGGTGGTGGAGAAGCTGATCACGCTCGGCAAGAAGGGGTCGCTTCACGCTCGCCGGCTGGTCTTCGCTCAGCTCCGCGACGAAGCCGCGACCAAGAAGCTGTTCGACGTGCTGGCCCCGCGCTACGCGGCCCGCAAGGGCGGCTACACCCGCATCCTCAAAGCCGGGTTCCGCTACGGCGACGTGGCTGCGATGGCGGTGATCGAGTTCATCGATCGCGACGTCGATGCCAAGGGCAAGGACTCAGGGCCCGCCCAGGTTCGCGACGACGCCGAGGTCCCGGCCGCCGCCTGACCTCGGAAGGCGTCGTTCACATCTTCGAAGGGCGGGCCATATGGCCCGCCCTTCGCCGTTCAGGGGTCCTTGTGCACACTCCGACGCTTGCGAGACTCTCTTAAGAGAGCGAACGGAGGGGGTGATGGATGTAAGCCGCCGCAAGGTCTTGGCTGGAGCGACCGGTGCCGCAACCCTGCTGCTGGCGCCGGGCATCGCTCGGGCGCAGGGCGGCGAGCTGATCCGCCGGAAGATCCCGTCCTCCGGGGAAGCGCTTCCAGCCATCGGCCTCGGCACCGCTCGCCGCTACAAGGCGGTGAACTCGGCGGCCGACCTGGCGCCGCTCCGCGACACCCTCCGCCGGTTCAAGCAGGTAGGCCTCACGGTGATCGACTCCTCGCCGACCTACGGCACCGCTGAGGGCGTGGTCGGCGACCTCGTCGACGAGCTCAAGATCCGTGACGGCCTCTTCCTCGCGACCAAGGTCAGCATCGCCGGGGGCGAAGCCGGCATCCAGCAGATCGAGCAGTCGTTCAAGAAATACAAGACCGCCAAGCTCGACCTGATCGCCGTCCACAATCTCCGCGACACCGACGTGCATCTGAAGACGTTGCGCGACCTGAAACAGGCCGGCCGCATCCGCTATGTCGGCATCACCAGCTCGTTCGAGAACCAGTACGCGGATTTCGAGGCGGTGATGAAGCGCGAGACCCTCGATTTCATCCAGATCGACTACGCGCTCGACAACCGCAATGCGCATGACCGCATCATCCCGCTGGCGAAGGATCGCGGCATGGGCGTGATGATCAACCTGCCCTTCGGGCGCGACCGCCTGTTCAGCGCCGTCCAGGGCAAGCCGCTGCCGGCCTGGGCCGCCGAGTTCGACTGCAAGACCTGGGCGCAGTTCTTCCTCAAATACATCGTCGGCAACGAGGCCGTGACCTGCGCCATTCCCGGCATGGCCAAGGTGGAGTATGTCGACGACAACGTCGGCGCCGCCCAGGGCCGGCTGCCGGACGCGGCCATGCGCAAGCGCATGGAGGCCTTCATCGATGCCGCCTGAGGCGGAGGAAGGCGTCGTCGTCCGCCTCCTCAGGCGCGCCGTCGATGTCAAGCCGTCGGAGATCGCCGCACTCGGCTGGTCTCTGCTCTATGTCTTCTCCGTCCTCTCCGCCTACTACGTGATCCGACCGATCCGCGACGAGATGGGCGTCCAGGGCGGCGTCAACAATCTGCAATGGTTGTTCACCGGCACGCTGCTGGCGATGCTGGCGGTCAACCCGCCCTTCGCAGCATTGGTGCGGCGGATGTCGCGTGAGACTTTCATCGCGGTCGCCCACCGCTTCTTCATGGCGAACCTGCTGATCTTCGTGGTGCCGCTCTCCGTCGCCTGGGTTGTCTCCAGCCTCTGGCTCGGCCGGCGCCAGGAGGAACGGGCGAAGGCGGCCATCGAGGCGCGCCCGGCCACGGTCTGAGGGCCGCCCTTCGCCTCTGGGAAGGCGGCCCTGGGCGCACTACATTCCGCCCATGAGGTGGTCAACGATCCTGCTTGCCGCCGTCGCCGTGCTCGGCCTCAGCCAGCCCGCCGATGCTCAGGCCCCCGCGCGGGCGCTTCCCGAAAGCCGGGGCACGATCCTGCAGTCCTTCGCTCCCCTGGTGAAGCGGACGGCGCCTGCCGTGGTGAACGTCTTCACCCGGAAAGTGGTGCGGGAACGAAGCTCGCCCCTGATGAACGATCCGTTCTTTCGCCGCTTCTTCGGCGACCAGCTCGGCGGCGAGCAGGAGCGCGAGCAGAACTCGCTCGGGTCCGGGGTTATCGTCCGCAAGGACGGGATCATCGTCACCAATCATCACGTGGTGAAGGACGCCGATGAGATCCGCGTGGTCCTCTCCGACCGCCGCGAGCTCGAGGCGAAGCTGATCGGCTCGGACGAGCGAACGGATCTGGCCGTGCTTCGCGTCACGGCGTCGCCCGAGGGCCTGCCGGTGCTCGAGCTCGGCGATTCCGACGGCGCCGAGGTCGGCGACCTGATCCTCGCCATCGGCAATCCCTTCGGCGTCGGCCAGACCGTGACCAGCGGCATCGTCTCGGCGACCGCCCGCACCATGGTGGGCGTCTCCGACTATCGCTTCTTCATCCAGACCGACGCCGCCATCAATCCCGGCAATTCCGGCGGCGCGCTGGTCGCCATGGACGGCAAGCTGATCGGCATCAACACCGCGATCTATTCCCGGACCGGCGGCTCGGTCGGCATCGGCTTTGCCATCCCCGCCAACATGGTGCGCGCCGTGGTGACTGGCCTTGTCGACGGCGGCAAGATCGTGCGTCCGTGGTTCGGCGCGAATGGTCAGCCGGTCAACACCGACGTCGCCGCCTCGCTCGGCCTGCCTCGTCCCGGCGGCGTTATCCTGGAGCAGGTGGCCGCTGGCAGTCCGGCGGCGCGGGCCGGCCTCAGGGTCGGCGACGTCGTCGTCTCGATCGACGGCCGCGAGGTCGAGGATCCGCAGGCGCTCAAGTTCCGCATCGGCACGCTGCCGGTCGGCGGGGCGACGCGGCTCGGCGTTTTGCGCCAAGGTCGCGAGCAGCAGGTGGTGGTGGCGCTGGAGGCGCCGCCGGAGACGCCGCCGCGTCAGCTCACCCAGCTTCAGGGCCGTCAGCCCTTTGCCGGCACCACCGTTGCCAACCTGTCGCCGGCATTGGCCGACGAACTCGGCATCGACGGACAGTCGCGAGGGGTCATCGTCACCCAGGTGCGCCAGGGCACGATCGGCCAGCGGCTCGGCATCTCGCCCGGCGACATCGTCCTCAAGGTCAACGACATCGACATTGCCTCGGTCGAGACGCTTCGGCGCGCGGTCGAGCGCGAGCGGCCGACCTGGAAGCTGTCGATCAAGCGAGGCGAGAAGGTGATGAACGTCCAGGTGCAGGGGTGAGCCAGGCCGGGCTGTTCGAAGCCGCGGCGCCGAGACCGCTCGCCGACCGTCTGCGCCCGAAACGCCTGGACGAGGTTGCGGGCCAGGACCATCTGATCGGCCGCGAAGGACCGATCGGCCGCATGGTCGCCTCCGGTCGGCTCGCCTCGATGGTGCTCTGGGGGCCGCCGGGCTCGGGCAAGACAACCATCGCGCGGCTGCTTGCGGATGCGACCGACCTGCATTTCGAGCCGTTGTCGGCGGTGTTCTCCGGCGTCGCCGACCTTCGCAAGGTCTTCGAGGCGGCCAAGGGCCGGCGCGCGGCCGGCAGCGGCACGCTGCTCTTCGTCGACGAGATCCACCGCTTCAACCGCTCCCAGCAGGACGGCTTCCTGCCCTATGTCGAGGACGGCACGGTGACGCTGATCGGCGCTACCACCGAGAACCCGTCCTTCGAGCTGAACGCCGCTCTTCTGTCGCGTTGCCAGGTGTTCGTGCTGAAGCGCCTCGACGATCCGGCGCTCGAGCTGCTGCTGACCAAGGCCGAAGAGGATCTCGGCCGGAAGCTGCCGCTCACGTCCGAGGCACGTGATACGCTGAAGGCGATGGCCGACGGCGATGGGCGCTTTCTCTATAACCTGGTCGACGAGATCGAGCGCCTGCCGGCGGACAGAATTCTGGACGTGCCGAAGCTGATGGCGACCGTGCAGCGCCGCGCGCCGGTCTACGACAAGGACCGCGAAGGCCACTACAATCTCATCAGCGCGCTGCACAAGTCGATGCGCGGATCGGATGTGGACGCGGCGCTCTACTGGCTCGCCCGCATGCTGGCCGGCGGCGAGGACCCGCGCTACATCGCGCGCCGCGTCGCCCGCTTCGCTGTCGAGGACATCGGCCTTGCCGATCCCGAGGCGATCCACCAGGCGCTTGCCGGCTGGGATCTCTATGAGCGCCTGGGATCGCCGGAAGGCGAGCTCGGCCTCGTCCAGGCGGTGATCTACCTGGCGACGGCGCCGAAGTCGAACGCGGCCTATTCGGCTTACGGCGCGGCGATGCGCTCGGCTAAGGAGACCGGCTCGCTGATGCCGCCGATGCATATCCTGAACGCGCCGACCAAGCTGATGAAGACCCTCGGTTACGGCAAGGACTACGCCTACGACCACGACACCGAGGAAGGCTTCTCCGGCCGCAACTACTTCCCCGACGGCATGAACCGGCGCGAGTTCTACCAGCCGGTCGAGCGCGGCTTCGAGCGCGACATCAAGAAGCGCCTCGACTACTGGACCAAGCTGCGCGAGCGCAAATCGGGCGAGGGCGGGTGAGCTTCACCCGCTTCGTCGCCCTCGACTGGTCGGGCGCCCGCCAGGCCAACGGCATCGCCATCGCCGTCTGCACGCCCGGCAAGAGCGCCCCCCGTCTGGTCGAGCCGCCCGATGGTCGCCGCTGGTCGCGCCTGCAGGCGCTGGACTGGGTCGCGGCCCTGGTCTCCCATGAGCGAGCCTTGGTCGGTTTCGATTTCGCCTTCTCGCTGCCCTTCAGCCGGGCCGCGGGCTACTTCACGCACCCCGATCCCTCCGTCCACGACCTCTGGGCCCTGGTCGAGACGCTCGGCGGCGAGGCGACGGACCTCTGGGGCGGCGCGTTCGTCGCCGATGCCCGCTACGCCCCGGACTTCTGGCGCGCCGGGCCGCGCCCGCGGGGCTATGTCGAGCCGCACCGGGCGACCGACTTGGCCTGCCGGACGGCCGGTCTCGGATCCCCGCAGAGCCCCTACAAGCTGATCGGGGCCAAGCAGGTGGGCCTGGGCGCGCTCGCCGGCATGCGGGTGCTGCATCGCCTGAAGGCGGCGGCGGCGGTCTGGCCCTTCGAGGACGGCGCCGGCCGGTCGGTGCTGGTCGAGATCTATCCCCGGCTCTTTCTCCGCAAGGCAGGGGCCGGGAATCGCAAGATCCGTGCCTGGGACGACCTCGGGGCCGCCTTGGAAGCGTTGGGATCGCGGCCACCTAAGGAGCGGGATCGGCCTCCCAGCGACCACGACACCGATGCCCTGGTAGCCGTCGCCGGCCTCAGAGCCCTTGCGGAGGATGCCGGGGTATGGGATGCCCCGCGTCACGACAATGAGGCGGTTAGGCGCGAGGGATGGATCTTCGGGGTGCCGCGTCCGTGAAGGGATCAGGTCATGTCCGTTGAGCAGCGCGCGGTCGCCGACGACGAAGGCGAGCTTCGGCTCGATCGCTGGTTCAAGCGCCACTTCCCCACCCTTGGCCATGGGCGGCTGGAAAAGCTGTTGCGTACCGGCCAGGTGCGGGTCGACGGCAAGCGGGTGAAGGCGAACCAGCGCCTCGAAGCCGGCCAGATCGTGCGCGTGCCGCCGCTCGACATCGAGGCACCCCCGCCGGTTCGGGTCTCGGTGGTCGACGAGCGCGAGGCGAAGGACCTCCGTGCCCGGGTGCTGCACAAGGACGCCGAGATCCTGGTGATCGACAAGCCGACCGGCCTTGCCGTCCAGGGCGGCACCGGCACTGACCGGCACCTCGACGGGCTGCTCGACGCCCTCCAGTTCGATGCCAAGGAGCGCCCGCGCCTGGTCCACCGCCTCGACCGCGACACCTCGGGCGTGCTCGTCCTGGCGCGGACGGCCGAGGCCGCCCGCTGGCTCGGCGAGGCGTTTCAGGGGCGCGACACCGACAAGGTCTACTGGGCGGTGGTGGCGGGCGTGCCGAAGCCGCGCTTCGGCCGCATCGAATACAAGCTGGCGAAGCTGCCTGGGAAGGGCGGCGGCGAGCGTATGGTGGTCAATGCCAAGGAAGGCAAGCACGCGGTCACCGACTTCACCGTGGTCGAGGCGGCACGCGGCGTCGCGGCCTGGGTGGCGCTGAAGCCGCTGACCGGCCGCACCCATCAGCTTCGCGTGCACATGCAGGCGCTTGGATATCCGATCCTCGGCGACGGCAAGTACGGCGGCAAGGCCTCCTATCTCGATCTCGCCGACGCGCCGACCGAGCTCCAGCTCCATGCCCGCTCGATCGCGTTGAAACGCCTGGATGGCCGGGTGCTGAAGGTCGAGGCGCCGCTTCCGCCGCATATGCGCTCGACCTGGTCGCTCTTCGGCTTCTCCGCCCGGCCCGACCGCGATCCCTTCGGGGATCGTCCGTGATCAGGGCGCGGCTCGCGGTCTTCGACTGCGACGGCACCCTGGTCGACAGCCAGGCCAACATCGTCCGCATCATGGCGCAGGCCTTCGCGGCGGAAGGCTGGCCGGTTCCGACCGACGCCTCAGTCCGCCAGACCATCGGCCTGCCGCTGGCCGTGGCCGTGGGAATGCTGGCGCCGGGTGCGGACTCCGCTCGCGTACGGCGCCTGACCGACGGCTATCGCGCCATCTCCCATTCGGTGCAGCATCGTCCGGATCATGACGAGCCGCTGTTCGAGGGCGCCAGGGAGACGCTGGATCGTCTCGCCCGGTCCGGCTGGCGCCTCGCCGTCGCCACCGGCAAGGGTAGGCGCGGGCTGATCTCGACGCTGACCCGCCACGATCTGCTGGGACGCTTCCTCTCGCTTCACACCGCCGATGATGGGCCGGGCAAGCCTGACCCGACGATGCTGCGGAGCGCGATCGCTTTCGCCGGCGTCACCGCCGCCGACACGGTGATGATCGGCGACACCAGCTTCGACATGCGCATGGCGGCGAATGCCGGGGTGCTGGGGCTCGGCGTGGTCTGGGGCTATCACCCGCGGGAGGAGCTGATGGCGTCCGGCGCGCACGCGGTCGCCGACACCTACGCGCATCTCGCCGACCTGCTGCTGGCCGAGCCGGGATGAGACGGCGATACAAGACGGTCGAGGTGACGGATGTCGGCGGGGGCTTCGCCCTCAGCCTCGACGGCAAGCCGATGCGAACGCCGGCCGGCCATCCCTTCGTCGCGCCGACGCGGGCGCTCGCCGACGCCGTCGCCGAGGCATGGCGGGCGCAGGGCGAGAAGGTCCATCCGCGGACCATGCCGATGACGCAGTTCGTCGCGACCGCGATCGACCGGGTGCCGGTCGACCGCGACCGCATCGTCGGCGACCTCGCGGCTTTCGCCGAAACCGATCTCCTCTGCCACTGGGCCGCGGATTCGGAGTGGCTGGCGAAGCGTCAGGCCGAACATTGGAAGCCCTTGCTCGACTGGGCGGAGGCGGTGCTCGAGGCCCGGTTCAGGCTGGCTTCCGGCATCATGCCGGTTGATCAGCCCAAGGAGACGCTGGCGGCCATCCGCCGCCGGGTCGCCGAGCTGGACGATTTCATCCTGGTGGCGATGCAGACCCTGGCCGGATCGTCCGGTTCGATCGTGCTGGCCTTCGCCGTCGCCGAGGGCCGGCTGTCGGCCGAGGATGCGCATCGGCTGTCCCGCCTGGACGAGGACTACCAGATCGAGCGCTGGGGCGAGGACTACGAGGCGGCGGACCGGCGGGTAGCCGTTCATGCAGACATGCTGGCCGCCGCGCGCCTGCTCGCGCTGGTGCGGGTTCGCCATTGATGCTATCCGAAACAGTCTCGGATAGTGGGGGACGCTGAATGCAGGACATCCTGCGCCGGCTCGAGGAAATGCGCGTCAGGGCCCGCGACGGCGGCGGGCCGAAGCGCATCGACGCCCAGCACGCCAAGGGCAAGCTGACGGCTCGCGAGCGCCTGGACCTCCTGTTCGATGCCGGTTCCTTCGAGGAGTGGGACATGTTCGTCGAGCACCGCTCGACGGATTTCGGCATGGACAAGCAGCGCATCCCCGGAGACGGCGTGGTCACGGGCTTCGGCACGGTGAACGGCCGGCTGGTCTTCGCCTTCAGCCAGGACTTCACCGTCTTCGGCGGCTCTCTCTCGGAAGCGCATGCCGAGAAGATCTGCAAGATCATGGACAAGGCGCTGCAGGTAGGCGCGCCGGTGGTGGGGCTCAATGATTCCGGCGGCGCCCGCATCCAGGAAGGCGTCGCCTCGCTCGCCGGATATGCCGAGGTGTTTCAGCGGAACGTCATCGCGTCGGGTGTGGTCCCGCAGGTGTCGCTGATCATGGGTCCCTGCGCCGGTGGCGCGGTCTACTCGCCGGCGATGACCGACTTCATCTTCATGGTGAAGGACTCCTCCTATATGTTCGTCACCGGGCCGGACGTGGTGAAGACGGTAACGCACGAGACGGTGACGCATGAGGAGCTGGGCGGTGCGGTCACGCACTCGACCAAGTCAGGGGTCTCCGACCTTGCTTTCGAGAACGACGTCGAGGCCCTGCTGCAGCTCCGCCGCTTCCTCGACTTCCTGCCGTCGTCAAACCGGGCGAAGCCGCCGGTGAAGCCGACTGCCGACCCGGCCGACCGCACCGAAGAGTCCCTGGACACGCTGATCCCGGGCAATGCCAACAAGCCCTACGACATGAAGGAGCTGAT
>CAMDFP010000048.1 GCA_945897335.1 Asaia bogorensis
TCGAGCGCGCCTATGCCCGCGCCGTCGCTGCCGATCCGGCGTCGGAGGCAGCGCGAGACCAGCTCATTGGCTTCGTCGCCGAGACTCACAATGACCGGGGCATCGCGCTCGCAGAACGGAACGAGCTGGCCGAGGCGCTCGCCGCCTTCGATCTCACGCTCGCGGCGAGCCCGTTTCATGTCGAAGCGCTGGTCAACGGCGCCTTCATGCACCAGCGCCTGGGGGGCAACGAGGAGGCGCGTCGTCGCTACAGGCAGGCGCTCGTGTTGTCACCGGCGATGGCGGCGGGGCACAGCAACCTCGCCGGTCTCGACCAGGGCGAGTTCGATCATGGAAGCGCCGTCCTCCGGCATCGCCGCGCGGCCTCGATCGACCCCGCGCCTTCGCTGCATTCGAGCCTGATCTTCTCGCTCTGCTGCGCCGAAGCGACCACCAATGAGGACCTCTTCGCCGAATGCCGGCGCTGGGAAGACCGACATGCGCGACCGGTCTATTCATCGATCCGCCCGTTCGCGATCGAGCCGGCGTCCGACCGCCGGCTCCGTCTCGGCTGGTGCTCGATCGACCTCAGCAATCATCCGGTCGGGCGGAATGTCGTCGGGCTGTTCGAGCGACTGAATCGTACCGCGTTCACTTCGGTGATCTATGGCGACTACCGGATGCCGGACCCGGTGACATCGCGCTTTCAGCGAGCGGCCGAGGCCTGGCGGGAAACAAAGGGCCTGTCCGACGCCGCGGTGGCGGAGCAGATCCGCGCCGACGGCATCGACATCCTGGTCATGGTCGCCGGCCACACGCTCGGCAACCGCATCGGCGTCGCCGCGCACAAGCCGGCGCCGCTCCAGGTCAGCCTCTACGACGTGACCACCAGCGGGCTTTCGACGATGGACGGATGGTTCACCGATCCGGTCCTGCACCCGACGGCGACCACCGAAGGCTTCACCGAGCAGCTGATCCGCCTGCCATGTCTCTATCTGCACGAGCCTCCGGCCGGCGCCGCGGAACTTCCCCCGTCCCCGCCGAGGCCGGCACCCGGCGTGACCTTCGGCTCGATGAACAATCCGCAGAAATACAATGCGACGGTCTTCGCCGCCTGGGCTCGCATCCTTTGCGCCGTTCCTGGGTCGCGGCTTCTCCTCAAATACGCCAATGCCTATGGGTCGCCGCGGCTTCGCACTCTGATCCTCGACGCCTTCGCGACGCATGGCGTCTCGAGCGACCGCGTTCATTTCGTCAGCGGCCGCCTCGGACCGATCGATCACCTTGCGACGTTGCGCGAGATCGACATCGCGCTCGATCCCTTCCCCTTCAACGGGTCGACGACGAGCTTCGAGGCGCTGTGGATGGGCGTGCCGCTGGTGACGCTGGCCGGCGAGCGCTTCCTCGCCCGCGTCGGCGCGTCCTGCCTCACTCAGATCGGCCTGACCGACCTCATCGCCCAGGATGTCGAGGAATATGTCGGGACCGCAGTCGCGCTTGCCGGCGATCCGGACCGGCTGACAGCGTTGAAGCAGTCACTCCGGGCACGCGTTGCCGCCTCGCCGCTCTGCGATCCGGCCGCGCATGCCCGGGCGTTCGAGTACGCCATGCGCGGGATCTGGCGGGACTGGTGCCGGCGGAGCGCCGGCTAGGTCAGCGCCGGATGGGAGGCACGGCGAGGGTCCATCGCCGGCAACGCCGGCAGCCGTCGCCAGGCGCGTTCGTGGAAGAAGAACACGACCGTGTTCACCGCGGGCTCGACCAGGGCGATGCCGGTCGCGATCGCGATCGAGCCGGTGAAGGCGTAGCTCACCCCGAAGCCGACGGCGAAATGCAGTGCGGCGAAGGTGGCGGTCTTGGCGAGGTCTCTGGACATTTTCTGCTCTTGCGAATTAGTCGCGATAAGAAAATGTGCCGGCGCCGCCAGATTGTCAAGGACTTGTCTCTAGACAGGGAGAAACGGCGTTCTTACATGCGACGAGCCCCACGGCCCGGAAAGGTCTGACGAAAATGATGCTGCTCCGCTGGCTGGGCCGTCTCTTGTGGCGGATCCTCTCGTTCTTCCTGGCCATCATCGGCGCGATCGTCGTCGGCTTTGCCGTCGTCGCCGGGCTTGCCCTCGTCGTGATCCCCATCCCCGGTTTCGAGAAGGCCAAGCTGCCCGCGTCGATGGTGCTGACGCTGACCATCGACGGGAAGCTGGGCACGTCGGACTCAGACAGCCTGGGACGCGCGCTCCGAAGCCGCAATCTCGGCCTCGAGGATGCGATCGCGGCCCTTGCGCGGGCCGAGGCCGACCCCGCCGTCAAAGGCCTGCTGGTCGATCTCAGCCGCGCCAGCCCCGGCCTCGGCGAAGCCCAGGAGCTTCGCGAGGCCATCGCCCGGATGCGGGCCGCCGGCAAGCCGGTCGTCGCCTTCGCCGACGGCTTCGGCGAGGGCGGCCTCTCCAGCGGCGCCGCCTACTACTTGGCCTCAGCCGCCGACCAGGTGTGGATGCAGCCCTCGGGCGACTGGGGCTGGACCGGCGCGTCGCTGGACGGCGTGTTCTTCAAGAACACCTTCGACAAGCTCGGCCTCGCCGCCGATTTCATCCAGCGCCACGAATACAAGGGAGCGGCAGAGTCGCTCACCCGCTCCTCCTTCTCCGCGCCCGTCCGCGAGAATCTCGGCCGCGCCGTCCAGGGATGGTTCGCTCAGATGGTGAAAGGCGCGGCCGACAGCCGCGGCATTCCCGAGGCGACCCTCCGCAGCCTGGTCGACAACGCGCCCTTGTCGTCGGGCGAGGCGCTCGGCGCCAAGCTGGTCGACAAGCTGGGCTACCGCCGCGATGCCGCCGATGCCGCCGGCACCCGCGACAACAAGGCCGAGGCGATCTCGCTCGAGCGCTACTACCGCCGCCATGGCACGCCGTGGAAGGAAGGACCGGTCATCGCCGTCATCCACGGCGACGGCGAGGTGGTGCGCGCAGAAGGGCGCAGCTTCGGCATGCCGCGCTTCTCCGCCGACCGTGTCGGCAAGGCGCTCGATGAGGCGGTCGAAGATCCGGACGTCGTCGCCATCGTGCTCCGGATCGACAGCCCCGGCGGCTCCTATGTCGCCTCCGATGCGATCTTCGATCAGATCCGGCGCGCGCGGAAGGTGAAGCCGGTGATCGCCAGCCTCAAGGACGTGGCGGCCTCGGGCGGCTATTTCGTGGCGCTCGCCGCCAGCCGCATCATCGCCTCCCCGGGCACGCTCACCGGCTCGGTCGGCGTCGTCGGCGGCAAGGTGGTGGCGGCCGAGCTCTTGAAGTCGGCTGGCGTCTCCACCGACGCGATCGAAGTCGGCCAGCATGCCGGCATGTGGAAGATGACCCGCCCCTTCACAGAGGAGGAGCGCCGCCGGGTCGAGGCGATGTTCGACCGCGCATATCTCGACTTCACCCAGAAGGTCGGCGAGGCGCGGAAGCTCACCCCGGACGAGGTCGACAAGATCGCGCGCGGCCGGGTGTGGACCGGCGAGGACGCACGCCGGCTGAAGCTGACCGACGAGGAAGGCGGTTTCCTCGCCGCGATCGCCGCGGCCAAGCAGCTCGCCGGCATGGCACCGGACGCCAAGGTCACGGTCGACACCTATCCGGAAGCGAAGACGCCCTGGGAGATGCTGCGGGATGCCGTGTTCTCAGGCGACCTGCCGGACGACATCGACACGCTGCTCGGCGGCATCCGATGGTTCATGGCGATGACGCGCCTGGTGCCGGAGGCCGGCGTCCAGCTCCGCTAGGGCAAGGCCTCCGCGTCCATCCGCGTCTCGAACTTCGGCATGAGTCGCAGGAGCTCGGCGGTGTAGGAGTGCTGGGGTCGCGAGAACAGGGACTCGGTGTCGGCGAGCTCGCAGACCTCGCCGGCCCGCATCACCGCGACGCGATCGCACATTTGGCGGATCACCGCGAGGTTATGGCTGATGAAGAGCATGGTCAGGCCCAGGCTTTCCTGCAGCTCCTTCAGCAGGTTCAGGATCTGCGCTTGAATCGAGACGTCGAGCGACGAGGTCGGCTCGTCGCAGACGAGGAAGCGCGGCCGAGTCGCCAGCGCGCGTGCGATGCCGATCCGCTGGCGCTGTCCGCCGGAGAACTGGTGCGGCATCTTGGCCGCCGCCGCCCGGCCGAGGCCGACGCGGTCCAGCAGGTCGTTCACGATCGCCCACGCTTCTTCGCGCCCGGCGAGACGGTGATAGAGGATCGGCTCCGCGATGATCTCGCCGACGCGCATGCGCGGGTTCAGAGAGCCGAACGGATCCTGGAAGATCATCTGCATGCCGAGCCGAAGCGCTCGCGCCTCGCTCCGGCGCGCCGGATCGGACAGGTCGATCCCGGCAAAACGGACCGCACCTCCGTCCGGGGCGATCAGGCCGGTGATGGCGCGCGCCACCGTGGACTTGCCGCTGCCGCTCTCGCCGACCAGACCCAGGACCTCCCCTGACGCGACATCGAATGAGACGTCGCGAACGGCCGGGAGCATGACCCGGTTACGTTTAAGCAGCGCCTTCCGGGCGACGAAGCTGACATGGAGACCGCGCACCTCGATCAGTGGCCCCTCAGCCGGGCTTGCGACACCGCCGCGGCCGAACCAGGAAGTGATGGTATCGCTCGGCGGCAGCCCTCCAGCATCCGCAGCCTGAACCAGCACGAAGCGCCGGAGCCGCCGGTCGGTGCGAGGAACCGCCGAGATCAGGCGCCGCGTATAGGGCGCCTGCGGGCGATCGATGAGGGCGCGGGTTGCACCTGTCTCGACGACTTCGCCCCGGGACATCACCGCTACGCGGTCGGCGACCTCGGAGATCACCCCCATGTCGTGGGTGACCAGGAGAACGCCGACCCCGCGATCCCGGCAGATGGCGCGGATGAGGTCGAGGATCTGGGCCTGAATCGACACGTCGAGCGCTGTCGTCGGCTCGTCGGCGATGATGAGGTCCGGATCACCGGAGAGCACGATGGCGATGACGACGCGCTGGCGAAGACCGCCGGATAGCTGATGCGGATAGACACCGAGCCGGCTTTCCGGATCGGGTATGCCGACATCGGCCATCAGGGCAAGGGCGCGAGCCCGCGCTGCGTCGTCGTCGAGGCCGTGGTGGAGACGGATCGTCTCTATCAACTGGCGGCCGACGGTGAGCAGCGGGTTGAGCGCGGTCGAGGGGTCCTGGAAGATCATGCCGATGTGCCGGCCGCGGAGGCGCCGGATGTCCTCGGCCGGCAGACCGACCAGCTCCTGCCCCCTGTAGCGGATCGAGCCGGCGCCGATGCGGCCGGGCGCGCTCAAGAGCCCCATCACCGCGGTGCCGACGGTCGACTTTCCGGCGCCGGACTCCCCGACCACGCCCAGGATCTCGCCGGCGGCGACGCTGAAGGAGGCGCCCGAGACGGCGGTGAAGACGCCGTTGCGGGACGGGTATTCCACCGTCAGGCGATCAATGGCGAGGAGCGTCACCGCGTGCGCCTCAACGCCCGCTGCGGGGGTTGAGCACTTCGCGCAGGCGATCGCCGACCAGGTTGAAGGCGAGCACGAGCAGCAGGAGCGCCACGCCCGGATAGAGGCTGATCCAGTACTTGCCGCTCAGGATGTAGTTGAACCCGTTGGCGACCAGGAGTCCCAGCGACGGCTCGGTGACCGGCAGGCCGAGCCCGAGGAATGAGAGCGTCGCCTCCAGCGCGATCGCGTGAGCGATCTCGATCGCCGCCAGAACGATCAGCGGCGGCAGGCAGTTGGGAAGCATGTGGCGGAAGACGATGCGAGCGGTACCGAATCCCATCAGCCGTGCGGCGGCGACGTAGTCCTTGCCCTTCTCGACCAGGGCGGCGGCGCGAGCGACGCGGGCGAAGGCCGCCCATTGCACGATGACCAGCGCCAGCAGGATGCGATCGACGCCGCGGCCGAGAGCCGCGACGAAGATCAGGGCGATCAGCACCGTCGGCAGGCTGAGCTGGAAGTCGACCAGACGCATGATCGCCTCGTCCACCCAGCCGCCGCGAAAGGCCGCGACGATACCCGCCGTGGTTCCGATGGCCAACGCGATCAGGCCGCTGAGTACGCCGATGCCGAAGCTGATGCGAAAGCCGTAGACGATGGCGCTGAAGATGTCGCGGCCGAAGCCGTCGGTGCCCAGCGGGAAGGTCAGCGTGCCGTCGAAGCTCCGTGATCCCGGCGGCAGGGTGGCGTTCAGGACGCTGACGGTGAACACGTCATAGGGGTCCTGGGGCATGACGAGCGGTGCCGACACCGCCAGGACCAGTGCCGTGACCAGCATGACGAGGCCGACGACGGCAAGCGGGCTGGCGACGAAGTCGCGGGCGACCTCGCGGAACCGGCCTTCGGGCGCCGCGGGTTCCACCGGATCGAGAACGGGCGCGGCGCCGGTCACGACCCTAGATCCTGCAGCCGGACGCGCGGGTCGATGATCGAGTAGCAGATGTCGACCAGCAGGTTGACGACGACGAACAGCGTCACGGTGATCATCAGCCAGGCGACCACCACCGGCCGGTCGACCATCATGATCGAGTCGATCAGGAGCTTGCCCATGCCGGGCCAGGCGAAGATCGTCTCGGTGACGACGCCGAAGGCGATCAGCGAGCCGAACTGCAGGCCGATGACGGTGACGATCGGCACCAGGATGTTGCGCAGCACGTGTCCGATCATGACGTCACGCTCGGGCAGGCCCTTGGCACGGGCGAACTTGACGAAGTCCTGGTTCAGCACCTCGCGGACGCCGGCGCGGGTAAGCCGGATCATGACGGCGATGAGCGTGAGCGAGAGGTTGAAGGCCGGCAACAGGATGTGTCGCCAGCCGTCCGTGGTGAGAAGGCTGGTCTCGATGCCGAGCACGCTCGCCGTCGCACCCCGCCCCGTGGACGGAAGCCAGCCGAGCTCAACCGCGAAGATCATGATCAGCATCAGCCCGACCCAAAACGACGGCAGGCTGAAGCCCAGAATCGATCCGGCCATGACCGCGCGCGAGCCGGCCGAGCCCTCGGCGATGCCGGCATAGAGCCCGAGCGGCAGGCCGATGCCGATCGCCAGCAGCTGCGCCACGAAGGCGAGCTCGAGGGTCGCCGGCAGACGGTCCAGGATCAGCGTGGTCGCCGGCTGGAAGAACTGGAACGAGGTGCCGAGGTCGCCGGTGACCGCTCGCCGGACAAAGCCGGCATATTGCTCCCAGATCGGCCGGTCGAGCCCGAAGTCGCTCTTCACCCGCTCGATCTCGGTCTCGGTCGCGGTGTTGCGATCGATCATCAGATCGATGGGATTGCCGATCTGATAGAGGCCGACGAACACGGTCGCCGACATCAGGACGAGCAGGACGAGGCTCTGGACCAGACGCCGGACGAGGAAACGAGGCATGGAGCCGCTTAAGGCCGCGCGAGCAGCGCCATGGTACGTTCCAGCGGGCTCGCGTCGTAGCTCCCGACCTTCGGCCCCGTCGCGAAGATCAGCGCCGAGTGATAGAGCGGGATGACCGGCACGTCGGCCATGACCATGGCCACGGCATCGGCTCCGACTTTGTTGCGTACTTCCTCGTCGGCGATGGTCAGCGCCTTTTCGAGCGCGGCGTCGAAAGCGGGGTTGGAGTAGCGGCCGCGGTTCTGGGTGCCGAAGCCCCTCGCCCGGTCGGGCGTGTGCAGAACGGTGCTGGCCGGGACCAGCGCGTGATCGCCCGAGCCACCGGCATAGAAGACGCTGAACTCGAAAGCGTCGGCGCGCTGGAAGTAGACGTTGGAGGGCAGCGCCTCGACCGTCGCCAGCACGCCGATCTGCGCCCAGAACTGGCGGACGACCTGCAGCGTGTCGGCGTCGCCGGAATAGCGGTTCAGCGTGCCGAACAGATTGACGCGGAAGCCGTTCGGATAGCCGGCCTCTGCCAGAAGCTTCTTCGCCTGGGCGATGTCCTGCTTCAGCACCGGGACCTTGTCGCTGACCCCGGCGAATCCGTTCGGGAACATCTGCGAGGCTGCCGTCCCCGCCCCGCCCAGGACCTTGTCGACGATCAGCTGACGGTCGATCGCCACGGACAACGCCTGGCGGACGCGGAGGTCCTTCAGCGGGTTGGTCGGGAGCGGCTTGCCGGCGTGATCGAAGATGTGCGGTGCCTGATCGCGGAAGGTGTCGAGATTGATGAAGTTCGAGCGCGCCGCCGGCTTCTGATAGATCTTGAATTTGGCGGCACGCTTGATCGTCTCCAGATCCTTTTCCGGCACGTAGTCGACGAGATCGACGTCGCCGGCCAGAAGCGCCGCCACCCTCGACGGATCGGCCTTGATCGTCTTGTAGGTCACCGTCGTCCACGGGGCCAGGCCCCAGGCGCCGGTGTAGCCGTCGCGGCGCTTCAGGCTCAGCGTTTGGCCCGATGTCCACTTGTCGAGTACGTAGGCGCCGGTGCCGATCGCGGCCTTGCCGGTATTGAAATCCACCGGCGCCAGATCCTTGCCGGCCTTCGACACAATCATGACTTCCGACAGATCGCGCGGGAGCAGCGGCGTCGGCCGGACGGTCGTCACCCGGATGGTGTGCGGGTCGACGGCGACGACCTCCTTGATCGAGCCGGTGCGGCCGGTGAAGGGACCGGGGCTGCCCTTATACTCGGCGATGCGCTTGATCGTGTAGATCACATCCTCGGCGTCGAACGAGGAGCCGTCTGAGAAGGTCACGCCCTTCCGCAGCTTGAACTCCCAGGTGAGATCGTCGATCGAACTCCAGGAGTCGGCCAGCAGCGGCTGGAGCCGGAGATCGCGATCGACCCGCACCAGGCTCTCGTAGATCTGGGCCAGCAGTGAGGCGTTGTCGATGTTGTTGTGATAGTGGGGATCGAGCGCGCTGTTGGCGAACCGGGTGCCGATCACCAGATCCGCCGCGACGGCGGTGCCGGACGAAGCCGCGGCGAGAAGCAGGCCGGCGGCGAGGGCGCGAAAGGTCATGACGGTCTCCGATCGAAGGAAATGCGGTTGAGGACCGAGATCATTCGGCGACGGCGCGAGGCTTGACGGCATCCACGACCAAGCGCCCGCGGCCGTCGGCGATGACGACGCGCGATCCCAGCGGCCGCGACACCTCGTCGAGCCGGCCGAGGATCGCGTCCGCCCGGGCGCCCTCGGCGATCTCCGGCGCCTCGCGGGAGGTGAAGTCGCCGCCCGCCAGCGCCGCCTCGCCGCCGACGACGATCGGATGCAGGTCGATGGCACCTACCGAGCCGTCGCCGGCGAACTGGCAGCGCGCAATCACGCTCTGCCAGATCCAGTCGTTGAACCAGCTCTTCGGGTTGTAGGAGTGGAAGATGAAGTTGCCGAGGCTGTGGAATATCGGTCGGCCGGCATGGATCTCGATCCCCTGCAGCATCGGCACGCCATGGCTGACGAAGACATTGGCGCCGGCGTCGATGCAGGATTGCGCAAAGGTACGGGCCCAGGCCGGCGACTCCGATAGCCGCGGCTCCCAATGGTGATGATGGAGATACGCGATGACGAAGTCCGCGCTGCTCCGGGCCTTACGAATGGCGGCGAGGTTCCGCTCGAGGTCTGCCGCATCCGGAATGCCCTCGATGCGAGGGCCGGCGCCGACACGGAAGCGCAGCCCGTAGAAATCGAGGTCGCCCTCGGGAAGTCGGCTCGGCCGCAGCGTGTAAAAGGGCGCGTGGCCCGCCTCGTGGCCGATCGACGCCTTCAGCCTGCGCAGCATCGCCAATTCGTCCTCGCCGACGAGGAAGACGGACTCGACATGCTGTCGATTGACGCCGGGCCGGGGCGGCACCTTCTCGGTGCCGTCCTTGGCATAGGTGTAGGCGGCGTTGGGGCCGCCATCGACCGCGACCAGGGCGATACGCCCGACCGGCATGTCGAGGAAGCCCGGCTGGCTCGCCGAGGTGAGGTCGGTCCCGATCCCGGCATGCAGGAATCCCCGGCGCTTCACCTCGTCCAGCGTCGAGAGCACGCCGTTCGGGCCGAGATCGAAGGCGTGGTTGTTGGAGAGCGACAGGGCGTTGAAGCCCAGGTCCTTCAGCACGTCGAGAACGAAGGGATAGGGGCCTGCGTAGTAGTCCGGCTTGGTCGGCCAGCCGCCATACTGGCCGGTGATCGTCGCTTCCAGGTTGGTAAAGACGACGTCGGCCGATTTGAGGATGTCACGAACCGCCGGAATCGATCCCAAAGCGCGCATATCCCGCTTGATCAGGGATTGGCCGACGGTGACGAAGCTGAGTGGCTGGCCCATGAATTTCCATCGTCCCTGAGAAGCTGCGCCGCAAGGCGGATGCTATGATCATCCGTTCAGGGCGGGACCGGCGCAACGCTATTGCCGGGACGATAGGGTGATAAGGGATCCGAATGGCCGACCAGGACGTCAATCTTCGCCAGCTGAAGGCCTTTCGCGCAGTGATGACCGGCGGATCGGCAACGGCCGCGGCGCGGCGCCTCAAGATCTCCCAGCCCGCGATCAGCCAGCAGATCGCCCAGCTCGAACAGGCGCTGGGCCTCACCCTGTTCTTCCGCGAGCGCGGACGCTTGGTGCCGACGCCCGACGCCGACCGCCTGCAAGCGGAGGTCGAGCGCGTGGTCTCGGCGACCGAGCACATGCTGTCGGTGGTGACCCAAGTCCGCGACGGCGGCCATGATGCGCTGCGCATCGCGGTGCCGGAGAGCATCGCCAGCGGCATGCTGCCGGCCATCCTCGCCGACTTCGCCAGAAGCCGCTCGGATGTCCGCTTCACCATCGCCGTCGGACACTACGACCGCATCCAGGAACTGGTCGGCTCCGAGCAGGCCGACATCGGCATCTCCCGCCAGCCGATCGACTATCCCGGCACCGAGGAAGAGCCGCTGATCACGGTCAAGACCGTGTGCGTGCTTCCGGCGGCGCATCCGCTGGCATCCAAGAAGGTCATCACGCCAGAGGACCTGCGGCACGAGCCGATGGTGTCGCTGTCGCGGCGGCTTGCGACCTCGCGGACCATCCGCGCCTTCGTGCAGCAGGGCATCACCCCGTCGATCCGCGTCGAGACCCATGCGGCGGGCATCGGCTGCGCCTTCGTCGCCGCCGGGCTCGGCGTCACCGTCATGAACGCGCTGATGGCCGCGCAATACCGGCACCTGCCGCTGGCCATCCGGCCTTTCGAGCCGGCGACGGTCTATCGCTACGTCCTGCTGACGAACCGGGTTTCCCGCTCAACCGAAACGGTGCGCGCCTTCGCGCTCCACGTCAGGAAGGCCATCGACGTCGCGCTCGCGGAAGGCGGCGATGCCCCTCCTCGTCCTTCGCCGAAGCCGTCTCGACGGCGAGCAACCGCGACACGCTAGCTCGTGCAAATCCGAAACCGGGTTCACTTTTGTAGAATCGGTGCTAGCGTTTCGGCGCGCCTGTCCTCCCCACCACCTGCGAGCGAGGCCGCCATGAACGCAAACTATTTCGTCCGGTCCCTGGCTGTAGCCGCCGCGATTGCGGTGCCGGGACTCTTTGCCCAAACCGCCGTCGCCCAGTCCAACGTGCTGAAGGTCGTGCCGATCGCCGACCTCAAGATCATCGACCCGATCTGGACCTCGACGTCGATCACGCTCAATCACGCCAACATGGTCTACGACACGCTCTTCGCGCTGAACGCCAAGCTCGAGGCGAAGCCGCAGATGGTGGACCGCCACACCGTGAGCGCCGACGGGCTCACCTACACCTTCACGCTCCGACCCGGCCTCAAATGGCATGACGGCACGCCGGTGACGGCCGCCGACTGCGTCGCCTCGGTCAATCGCTGGATGAGCAAGGACAGCCGCGGCGTTCTGGTGAAAGGCTTCACCGCCTCGGTCACCGCCGACGACGCGACGACCTTCACCTGGAAGCTGAAGGAGCCCTTCGGCCAGCTTCCGGCCAGCCTCGCCAAGATCGCCTCATACTCCGCCTACATGCTGCCGGAGCGGCTGTCGAAGACCGATGTCGGCACGCAGATCACCGACGCCACCGGCTCCGGTGCCTATCGCTTCGACAAGGAGCAGTGGGTTCCCGGCAGCAAGGCCGTCTACAAGAAGTTCACCGACTACGTGCCGCGCACCGATCCGACCGACATGGCCGCCGGCGCCAGGCTTGCAAAGGTCGACGAGGTGCAGTGGATCTACCTGCCCGACCCGGCGGTCGCGACCGCAGCGCTGGCCCGAGGCGAGGTGGACTTCATCGACCAGCCGAAGCCGGACCTGCTGCCGATCATGCGCCAGAACCCGGACATCGTGGTCAAGGTCAACGACCCGCTGGGTTCGATGTTCATCATCCGGCCGAACCACCTGCACCCGCCGTTCAACAACGTGAAGGCGCGGGAAGCCCTGGTCGCGCTCACCGATCAGACCGAATACATGCAGGCGGTCGGCGGCGATCCCGAACTGTACCGCACCTGCGATTCCTTCCTGTTCTGCGGCACTCCCAGCTATTCCAACAGCGGGCGGATCAAGGCGAACACCAAGCCGGACCTGGAAAAGGCGAAGCGGCTGTTCGCCGAGGCCGGGTACAAGGGCGAGCCGGTGGTGGTGCTGAACCCGGCCGACACCGTGTATTCGCCGGCAGCATTGCTGACGGCACAGAACCTGAAGAAGGCCGGCATCAACGTCACCATCGACACGATGGACCCAGGCACGCATTCGCAGCGCCGCGAGAGCAAGGCGGTGCCGGGATCCGGCGGCTGGAGCCTGATCGCGTCGTACTGGGAAGGCACGCTGATCAACCCGATCGACTATCCGGTGATCAACGGCACCTGCGAGGGCAAGTCCTGGGTCGGCTGGCCCTGCTATCCGGAGATCGAGCGGCTCCGCCTGGCATGGGCCAAGGAGGCCGATCCGGCGAAGCAGAAGCAGATCCTGGACGATCTCCACGCCCAGGTCGCCGACAACGTGCTGATGGTGACGCTGGGCCAGCGGGCGACGCTGGTGGCGCACCGCAAGAACGTGCAGGGCGTCATCCCCTCCCCTGTCCTGCTGCTCTGGAACATCTCGAAGAACTGAGCCTGGTCCTGGCGACCCTCCGTGCGGGGAGGGTCGCTCCAGCCCGAAGAGGATCTGAATGTTCGATCTCGTGATCGCCGGCGGCACCATCGTCGACGGCACCGGCAAGCCTGGTTATCGCGGCGACGTCGGCATCGCCGGCGAGAAGATCACCGCGATCGGCGACCTGTCGAAGGCCGAGGCGAAGCGGCGGATCGATGCCACCGGCCTCACCGTCTCGCCGGGATTCATCGACACGCATACCCATGCCGAGGGCGCGCTGCTGGTCGACCCGCAGCATGCCAACGGCATCCGCCAGGGCATCACCACCGAATTCCTCGGCATCGACGGCATGTCGTATGCGCCGCTCTCCAGCTACAACTTCAAGACCTACCGCCATTGGCTGGGAGGGCTTCTCGGCGATCCGCCGGAAGACCTCGACATGAACAGCGTCGCCGCCTTCCGCAGCCACTATCACCGCAAGGTCGCGGTCAACACCGCCTATTTCGTGCCCAACGCCACCGTGCGCCTGCAGGCGCTGGGATTCACCGACGCGCCCTTGACCGGCGACGCGCTGGAGACGGCGAAGCGGCTGACGCGGGAGGGACTGGAACAAGGCGCGGTCGGCCTCACCACCGGCGGCAAATATTACCCCGGTCCCTGGGCCGACACCGCGGAACTAGTCGAGCTCTGCAAGA
Organism: Asaia bogorensis; assembly: GCA_945897335.1. Lineage (GTDB taxonomy): Bacteria > Pseudomonadota > Alphaproteobacteria > SHVZ01 > SHVZ01 > SHVZ01. The sequence goes on from CAMDFP010000048.1 coordinate 13,654, forward strand.
TCGTGCGCGAGGCAGGCAAGGTCTACATGTGCGAGCCGCGCAAGAACTCCGTCACCCGCGCCTATGGCGGCGGCGGCGTGGTCGAGGGCACGGAGATCGCACGGCGCACCGGCGTCAAGCTGCACTTCGCGCATTACCGGACCCAGCCGGAGTCGGCCGGCCGCATCAACATGATCATGGATCCGATCGACGCGATGCGGACGGCGGACACCGACATCACCTTCGACATCTATCCCTACCCGTCGGGAAGCTCGATCGCCGTCAGCCTGCTGCCGGCCTTCGCCCAGGAAGGCGGGCCGCAAGAGATCCTGCAGCGGCTCAAGGACCCGGCCGAGCGGAAGAAGATCGTCGCCTACCTCGACACCGACGAGAAGGCGATGCTGGCCACCATCGTTTTCGCCTACCTTCCCTACGCGCCGCAGATGGAAGGACAGCGGCTGCTCGATCTGGCGGAGAAACGGGGACGCTCGCCCGGCGAGGCGCTCTGCGAGATCCTGCTGGAGCAGAACCTGAAGGTCGGCCATGTCGGCGCGCCGCCGGAAAGCGATGCGATCCGCCGGCAGATGGACCGGGACTTCATGGAACTGCTGGCGCGACCCGACTACATGGCCTGCAGCGACATCACGCCCGCCGGCACCTTCCCGCATCCCCGCAGCTACGGCGCCTTTCCGCGCTTCCTCGGACGCCTTCGCCGCGATATCGGCGGACTCAGCCTGGAGGCGATGATCCATCGGATGACCGACCGCCCGGCACGCCGCTTCGGCCTCACCGGCCGCGGCCGCATCGAGGCAGGCTGCTTCGCCGACATCACCGTCTTCGACGCAGCCACCATCAACGACACCTCGACCTACGAGGACCCGCGGCGGTTCCCTATCGGCATCCCCTACGTGATCGTGAACGGCGGCATCGCCGTCGACAACGAGCGCTGCACCGGGGTTTTTGCCGGCCAGGCGGTGCCGTAGCGCCGCGCTCCTCGCGTCGAATCATCGAAAGCCCGGATCTTCCGGGCCTCTCGGGCGTTTCTCCTGTTCACCACAGGAGACCATCGCCATGGACAAGGATCGGATCGCCGGCGCGGCGAAGCAGGTTAAAGGTTCCGTCAAGGAAGCCGTCGGCAAAGCGACCGGCGACGCGAAGCTGCAGAGCGACGGCGCGGCCGACAAGGTCGAAGGCAAGGTCCAGAACGCCATCGGCGGGGTCAAGGACGCGGTCAGGGATGCGCTGAATAAATAGCCCTTCCTCGGTATTCACGGGCCACTCGGCCCTAAGGAACAAAAAATGAGCACGATTCTCATCATCATCCTGATCGTCCTGGTACTCGGCGGCGGCGGCGGTTACTACGCGCATGGCCGCTACGGCAGAGGCGGGCTCGGCGGCGTCCTCGGCTTGGTCCTCATCATTGTGCTGATCGTCTGGCTCATGGGCGGCAGGGTGTAGTCGACCCGCCCGAGGCCTCCTTGTCACGGTACCGTAGCAAAATTTTTCATTGCTACAGCCCTCTGGTTGCAGGCTAACATCTATGCCTGCTCTCCAGGGGGGCTCCGATGAAATCAAAGACCGCAGGCACGGTGCTGCGCGCACGCGCCATTGCCGGAACCTATGTCGTGGTTCTCGCGTGGGATTTTCAGCCGGGCCAGGACCAGAAGCGCGACGGTCTGATGGGCTTCGCGATCGAACGTACCGAACTTAGGAACGGTCAGGTCGTCGAGCGTTACTGGATGCGAGGCATCAAGCGGTTTCGCGAAAAGGATCGGGGATTGCCGCCCGGCACGCCGGTCAGCACAGCAGATCATCCGATTCAAACCTTCCAATGGGCTGACTATACGGCGCAATCGAGCCGCACCTACCTCTACAGGATCGTGCCGACCTACGGCCCCGCGAAGAACCTGGGGCTCGATGAGGCGTCTTCCGTAACAATCGACGTCGTGACCGAGACGGAATTCCTTCTGCATCCGGACGAGGCCAATGACTCGGCGCGCCACGACGTGTACTTCAATCGCGGGGTGATCGGGTCGCAGGCGTTCGCGCGCCGCTTCGAGAATGCGGATCCCGACACGGCCAACCCCTACTCGGAAGAGATGGTGTGGCTCTCGCGCGGCCTTTTCGAAGCCCTGTTGCGCTTCATCGGGCTTGCCGAGGATCAGCGCTTCGCGCTTCGAGCCGCGTTCTATGAGTTCCACTATCAGCCGGTAGCCAACGCCTTCGCCAAGGCGGTCGAGGCCGGCGCGGACGTCAAGATCGTCTACGACGCCGCGAGCTCCTACAAGGTCGGGAACAAGGCGACGATCGGCGATGCCGGTCTCGACCAGATGGGTGCGGTGATCCCGCGGACGGTCAGCGAGGGAATCCGACACAACAAATTCATCGTGCTGCTCCAAGGCGGCGAGGCCGTCGCCGTGTGGACCGGATCGACCAACATTTCCGAAGGCGGCATCTTCGGTCATTCGAACGTCGGTCACATCGTCTGGGACAAGACGATCGCCGGTGCGTACCTCGAATACTGGGAACGGTTGGCGAAGAACCTGACGCCGACCAAGCTGCGCAACCCGAACAAGATCGCGTCGCCGCTCCCGCCGGGCCTCCCTCCCGCCAACAGCGTCACCGCAGTGTTCAGTCCCCGCGACGAGAAGGACAGCAGCGAGTCGCTGCAATGGTATGCGGATCGCATGGCGGAGGCGGCGGAAATCGTCTGCTTCACCGTGGCATTCAACATCGACAAGGTGTTCCAGAACTTCCTGAAGCTCGACAACGACGTGCTGCGATACGTCGTCAAGGACGACGATCTCGGCGATGGCGAGATCATCGGGCGCGATCGCGACGTGCTGTTCGCAGCCGGCGGCTACCTCGGCGGCGGAGCGCTGGTGAACTTCCTCAAGGAGCGCGACAACCCGCTCAATCGAAATGACTACATCCACGACAAGTTCATGCTGGTCGACCCTCTCGGCGACCAGCCGCTGGTCGTCAGCGGGTCGGCCAACTTCAGCCAGCCCTCGCAGCGCATCAACGATGAGAACATGCTTGTGATCCGGGGCGATACGCGGGTCGCCGACATCTATTTCGGCGAGTTCATGCGGATCTTCGATCACCACTATGCGCGCTACCTGGTCAAGAAGCTGACGCAGGCGGATCGCCACGATCCGAACGCCGGATACCTCAAGGAGAAGACGGCCGACTGGCTACCTCCACACTTCAACCCGTCAAGCTACAAGTCGAAGCGTCGCCGCTACTTCGTCGGGCCCTGACCGCGACGTCACGATGCCGGCCGTTTGCACCGCCGTCAGCGCCTTTCCGCCGCGATCAGGAATTCTCGATTGCCGTCGGCGCCGGTGATGGGCGAGTCATCGAGCCCGATCACGCTCCAGCCTCGCTCTACCAGCCAGGCACGAACCGCCTCGCACACCTCCTGATGCAGCGCGGGATCGCGCACGATGCCGCCCTTGCCGACGCGGTCCTTCCCGACCTCGAACTGCGGCTTGATCAGCGCCACCAGCCTGGCGCCCGGGCGCGCCAGATCGAGCGACGCCGCCAGCACCAGGTGCAGCGGGATGAAGCTGGCGTCGCAGACGATCAGATCGACCGCCTCGGGAATCTCTGTGCGGGTCAGGTGGCGCGCGTTCACCCGCTCCATCACGACGACGCGGGGATCCTCGCGGATCTTCCATGCGAGCTGGCCGTGGCCGACATCGACGGCATAGACGCGCGAGGCGCCGCGGCTGAGCAGCACATCGGTGAAGCCGCCGGTCGAGGCGCCGACGTCGAGAGCGATTAGGCCCTTCGGGTCGATGGCGAAGCGGTCAAGCCCATGAGCGAGCTTGACCCCGCCCCGCGACACCCAGGGATGGTCCTTGCCCTTGACCTCGATCTCCGCATCTTCGGGCAGCACCTTCCCAGCCTTGTCGAGGCGGCGTCCGTCGCGATCGAAGACGAGACCGGCGAGGATCAGCGCCTGGGCTTTTGTACGACTCTGGGCGAGGCCGCGATCGACCAGCAGCTCGTCGAGCCGCCGCTTTCGGCTCATGCCCTGGCTTGAGTGGAGGCCTGCCCGAGTGCCGCCAGCGCCGTCGCCACGATCGCCTTGGCGTCGAGACCGGCATCGGCATATTGGCGCTGCGGCGTGTCGTGCTCGATGAAGCGGTCGGGCAAGGTCATCGGGCGGACCTTGAGGCCCTGGTCGAGCAGGCCCGAGGTCGCGAGGTACTGCAGTACGTGTGCGGCGAAGCCGCCGACAGCGCCTTCCTCCAGGGTGATCAGAACCTCGTGGTTGCGAACCAGTCGGCGGATCAGGTCGGTGTCCAGCGGCTTGGCGAAGCGGGCATCGGCGACAGTGGTCGAAAGGCCCCGCGCCGACAGCTCTTCGGCAGCGGCCAGCGCCTCCTGAAGGCGTCCGCCCAGCGACAGCAGCGCGATGCGCGAGCCCTCGCGCAGCACGCGGCCACGACCGATCTCCAGCGGTTCCGGCGCGTTCGAGCGCGCAACACCCGTCCCCTCGCCCCGCGGATAGCGGATCGCCGACGGCCGGTCATTGATGACGACGGCGGTCGCCACCATGCGCTCGAGATCCGCCTCGTCGGCGGCGGCCATCACCACGAAGTCGGGCAAGGTCGCGAGATAGGTCACATCATAGCTGCCGGCATGGGTCGGACCGTCGGCGCCGACGAGGCCGGCGCGGTCGATGGCGAAGCGCACGGGGAGGCGCTGGATCGCGACGTCGTGCACGATCTGGTCGTAGGCCCTCTGCAGGAACGTCGAGTAGATGGCGCAGAAGGGCTTCATGCCTTCAGTCGCGAGGCCGGCGGCGAAGGTGACGGCGTGCTGCTCGGCGATGCCGACGTCGAAGGTGCGGAGCGGGAAGCGCTTGGCGAAGATGTCGACGCCGGTGCCGGACGGCATCGCCGCGGTGATGGCGACGATCGCCGGATCGCGCGCGGCTTCGCGGACCAGGCTCTCGCCGAAAACCTTGGTGAAGGTCGGCGGGCCAGGCTTGGAGGCCGCCATGGCACCAGTCACGACGTCGAACTTACCGACCGCGTGATACTTCTCGTCGGAGTCCTTCTCGAAGGGATGCCCCTTCCCCTTCTGCGTCACCACATGAAGCAAGACCGGCTTCCGTCCCTCGCCGTCCCGCAGGTTCTTCAGGATCGGCAACAGGTGGTCGAGGTCATGGCCGTCGACCGGACCGACATAGTAGAAGCCCATCTCCTCGAACAGCGTGCCACCGCCGGCGAATCCGCGAGCGAACTCTTCCGCCCGCCTGGCCGCCTCCTCCAGCGGCTTCGGAAAGGCCCGCGCCACTTCCTTCATCACGTCGCGGAAGCCGCGATAGGACTTGGACGAACTCAGCCGCGAGAGATAGGAGCTCATCGCGCCGACCGGCGGCGCGATCGACATCTCGTTGTCGTTGAGGACGACGATCAGCCGGCTGCCGAGCGCGCCGGCATTGTTCATCGCCTCATAGGCCATGCCGGCGGAGATGGCGCCGTCGCCGATCACGGCGACGACATTGCGCCGCTCGCCCTTGAGGTCTCGGGCTACCGCCATGCCGAGCGCGGCCGAGATGGACGTCGAGGAATGCGCGGCGCCGAACGGGTCGTAGACGCTCTCGGCCCGCTTGGTGAAACCGGAAAGTCCGCCGCCCTGGCGCAACGTGCGGATGCGGTCGCGGCGAGCGGTGAGGATCTTGTGCGGATAGGCTTGGTGTCCGACGTCCCAGACCAGCCGGTCATCCGGCGTCGAGAAGACATGGTGGAGCGCCACGGTCAGCTCTGTCACGCCGAGGCCGGCGCCGAGATGGCCGCCGACGCGGCTCACAGCATCGATGGTCTCGCTGCGGAGCTCGTCGGCGAGCTGCTTCAGCTCGGCCACGTCGAAGCCTCGCAGATCCTTGGGCTCGCGCACGCGATCGAGGAGCGGTGTCCGGTTCGAGGTCATGCTGCCGGTCTAAGTGTCGATTTAGGCGCGGCGATCGACGACGAAGCGGGCCGCGGCCCTGAGAATGTCGGCCTTGTCCTGGAACAAATCAAGATGCTCGATCGCCTGGTCGGCCAGCCGCCAGGCCTGGGCGCGGGCGCGCTCGGGGCCGAGAACCGAGACGAAGGTCGCCTTGCCGGCGACCGCGTCCTGGCCGGTCGGCTTGCCGGTGACCTTTGAGTCGCCCGCGACATCCAGGAGATCGTCGGCAATCTGGAACGCGAGGCCAAGCGAATGGGCATAGGCGATGAGCGAGTGACGCACCGACGGCGCCGCCTTGCCGAGGATGCCGCCGGCCTCGCAGGAGAAGGCGAAGATCTCGCCGGTCTTCAGGCGCTGCAGCCGGGTGATGGCCGGAATGTCGAGCGGCTCGCGCTCGGCCAGCAGGTCGAGCACCTGGCCGCCGACCATGCCGCGGGCGCCCGAAGCCTGGGCCAGGCGCCGGATCAGCTCGACCCGCACCACCGGGTCGGCGTGCGTGTCCGGCTCGGCCAGCACCTCGAAGGCCAGCGTCAGCAGCGCATCGCCGGCCAGGATCGCCGTCGCCTCGTCGAAGGCCTTGTGCACGCTCGGCCGGCCGCGGCGAAGGTCGCTGTCGTCCATCGCCGGCAGGTCGTCATGAACCAGCGAGTAGCCGTGCAGGAACTCGATCGCCGCGGCGACCCGCAGCGCGCAGCCGCGGGAAACCCCGAACAGCCGGGAACTCTCGACCGCGAAGAAGGCGCGAAGGCGCTTGCCGCCGCCGAGCACCGCATAGCGCATGGCTTCGGCGAGCTTGGCCTCAGGCCCCGTCGGCGAAGGCAGCAGATAGTCCATGACGCCGGCGACCGCCTCGGCGGTCTCGCCCAGGGCCGCGAGAAACTGCTCCTGGCTCGCCACGTTACTTGGGGTCGAGCGGCTTGGTGGACAGCGAGCCATCCGGCTGCAGCTGGATCTGCTCGACTTTCATCTGCGCCTCGCGCAGCTTGGCCTCGCAGTGGCGCTTTAGCAGCGCGCCGCGCTCATAGGCGCCGATGGCGTCATCGAGCTTCGACTTGCCGGTTTCGAGCTTGGAGACGATCTGCTCAAGCTCGGCGAGGGCGTCCTCGAAGCTGAGCTTGGTGATGTCGGCGGGGATGGGGGAGGCAACCATGCGCCCTCTCTTACTAAGAACCCCGACCCCAGTCCATGAGGGCCTTCACATGGGCGGCGGCCGAGGCGCCGAGCGCGTCCAGGTCGTAGCCGCCCTCCAGCGTCGAGACCACCCGCCCCTTGGCATGGCGGTCGGCGAGCCGGCAGAGCTCGGCCGTGACCCAGGCGTAATCCGCCTCATCCAGGTTGAGCGAGCCGAGCGGATCGAGCCAATGGGCGTCGAAGCCGGCCGAGATCAGGATCAGCTCGGGGCGGAAGCGATCGAGCGCCGGAAGGATCTGCTCGGCCATCGCCGAACGGAACTCGGCCGAGCCCGACAGCGGCGAGAGCGGCGCATTGACCACGTTGCCGACGCCGGTCTCGTCCGGGGCGCCGGTCCCGGGATAGAGCGGCCATTGATGGGTCGAGGCGAAGAATACGCCGGCATCGCGCTCGAACATGTGCTGGGTGCCATTGCCGTGATGGACGTCGAAGTCGATGACGGCGACCCGCTCGAGCCCGTAGACGGCCTTCGCCTCGCCCACCCCGACCGCGACGTTGTTGAAAAGGCAGAAGCCCATCGCCTCGCCGGCCTCGGCGTGGTGGCCCGGCGGCCGGACGGCGCAGAACGCGTGCCGTCCCTCCCCGTCCATCGCCCAGTCGACGGCGGCGCAGACCGCGCCTGCGGCCCGGAGCGCCGCCTCGCCCGAACCGGACGACAAGGTGGTGTCGGCATCGAAGTCGACCCGGCCGAATTCCGGCACCGCCGACAGCACCAGCTCGACATAGCGGGGATCATGGACCCGCTCGATCTGCAGGCGTTCGGCCAGGGGCGCCTCGATGCGTTCGAGCGAGGCGAAGTCTGGCGCCTCCAGCGCCGTCAGGACCGCCTCCAGGCGGGCCGGCCGCTCCGGATGCAGCCGGCCGGGATCGTGGTCGAGGCAGGCGGCGTGAGTGTAAAGGCGCGTGGTCATGAAAAGCCTGAGCGGGTCGAGACCGCGCACAATAGGAAGGGGAACACGGCCTCGACAAGGCATTGCGCAAACGACAACGGCCGCCCGAAGGCGGCCGTGCCGTTATCGGAAGCGAGGCGCCGGACTACTGGAAGAGGTTGAGGAGGCCGCGCGGGTTGCTGTTCGCAATGTTTAGAGTCGAGATCGACAGCTGCTGCTGGACCTGAAGGGCCTGTAGACGCGAGGATTCCTTGGCCAGATCCGCGTCGACGATCGCCCCCAGGCCCTCGGTGACCGCATCGGACAGCTTCGAGACGAAGTCGTCCTGGAAGTTCAGCGTGCGCGTATCGGCGCCGAGGTTGCCCAGCGTCTGGTTGATCGACGCCGTTGCCGTGAACAGCACCGA
>CAMDFP010000049.1 GCA_945897335.1 Asaia bogorensis
TCGACCGGTAGAGCTCGTAGGGCAGCCAGAGCGCCAGCGGCGGGCTCCCGAGCGCGGTATTGATCCCCCCATTCCGGGTCGGATGGCCGTGGATGGTCTCGTGCTGAAGCGAGCCGTGCCAAGCCAGAAGCCAAGCCATGGCCGGGATCGCCACCCATACCGGCACCGCCGCCCAGAAGACGGTGAGCACGACCCAGCTGCCGTAGACCGCGGCGATCACCGCCCAGGTCGGCAGCTCCCAACGGCGCCACAGGCTCGACGTCCCCCTCATGGGGAAATGGCTATAGCGCCCCTTCAGTCGCCGCGCCAGAGCGCTGGCCAGGCCTTCACGCAGAGCGCCAGCAGGATCAGGCCCTCCACCATGCTGACGACCACCGCCCAGGGTGCACCGATATGGTCGGCCATCACGCCGATGGCGAGGAAGCCGATCTGCCCCATCCCGATCGAGGAGCTGAGAACGCCCATCATGCGGGAGCGCTGATCCGGCGGCGCGTGGGTCAGGATCAGGGTCGACTGCATGGTGGCGAAGCCCGACGACCCGAGGCCGAGCACGATCAGGATAGCGATCGACAGCGCATAATGCGTGGAGAGGCCGAACAGGAGCGCACAGCTCATGACCGTCGCCGAACCCATGACGAAGACGCGCCCGAACCAGGCCTGGCGGGCGATGCCGGCGAGGAAGATCGAACCGATCAGGGCGCCGATGCCCTCGGCCGAGCTCAACAGGCCGACCTCGACCGGCGACGCGCTCAGCACGTCCTTGCCGATGACCGGCACCATGCTCGAGTACGGAAAGGCAAAGCCGTTCATGACCACCGTCGCCGCCAGCGTCCCCATCACGATCGGACGCGAGCGGGCGAACAGAAAGCCGTCGATGATATCGGCCAGAACCTTGCGCCCGCTCGATCCGCGCGCCGTGGTGCCAGCCTTGAGTCCGAGTGCCAAAAGTGCCGAGAGGCCGAAGCAGACGGCACCGGCGGCGTAGGCACCGCCGACGCCGACCACCGAGTAGAGCACGCCGCCGACCAGCGGCCCGACCAGCCGGGTCGAATTGATCGTAGCCCAGTCGAGGCCCATGGCCTTGCCGAGGCGCTCGGAGCCGGCGATCTCGCCCAGCAACGTCCGGCGCACAGACATCTCGGACGCCCAGTAGATGCCGACCAGGATGGCGCCGACGCCCACATGCCAGATCTGGATCAGGCCGGTGAAGGCGAGCACGGCCAGCGTTGCATAGACCCCTGCGATCACGACCAGGCCGAAGATCAGGACCCGCTTCAGCGGCAGGCGCTGGGCCCACGCGCCGATGAAAGCGCCACTCAGCATCGGCATCAGGCGCGCCAGCGTAATGATCGCGACGAGGAACGGCGAGGAGGTGACCTCGAACACGAAGATGCCGACCACGATCTGGTCGAGCCAGCGCATGAGCCCGGCAAAGGTGCCGATCCCCCAGACGCGCCGGAACGCGACGTCGGCGAGCAGATCCCTCATTTCCTCCAGCCAGCCCATCCCTCTCCGCCGAGGCGGAGGGACGAGTTCTTCTTAAAGCGACGTCGTGACGAAGATCACCGAGGCGGGTTTGCCGGTCTTGGGGTCGACCGGCTCGCGCATCGCGTCCAGCGACAGGCCGGCATCCCGAAGCGCCGCAATCCATGTGCCTAGAGTCCGGAAATACCAGGGGGCCGGATCGGTGAAGGCATCTGAAAAGCCAGCCCAGCTACCCTTCCGCCAGCCGTCGACATAGGGCGCGTCGCCGCCGGCGACAACGGGATGCAGGGTCTGGATGATGAACGCCCCGTTGGGCGCAAGCAGATCGGGGATGCGCTTCAGAAGCCGAGGCACGCTGTCCTCGCCGAAAAGCGCGAAGTTGCAAACCACGACATCGAAGCGCCGACCGCCGAGGCCGGACGCGATGATCTGCTCATAGCCGGCGACCTCGAAGGCAGCCATGCCCTGGGTCTTCGCCTGCTCGATCAGCTCGGGGATCGCGTCGACGCCGAGGACGTCGAAGCCCCGCTCGGCCAGCGCGTGCGAAAGCCAGCCCTCGCCGCAGCCGAGGTCGAGGACGGTACGCGGCTTGCGGTCGACAACCGCGGCAACGACGGCGGCGTCGGTCGCCCGCACGCGGCTTTCGATCTCGCGGTTGCGGACGGCTTTGGTCCAGGCCGCAGCATTGGCGGCCCAGGACGCGAGGATGTGAGATTCTGACATTGCAGGCTACCGAAACGAGAACGGGAGGGGCCAACAACCTAACACAGGCTGCCCCTGCCACGGTGAGCGTCTCTGAAATCAATGGTGCCGGCGACGGCCGGAAGAAGCGTCACCGTTCCTCGCGCATGATCTCGGCCAAGCGCTCGCCGATCATGACGCAGGTGAGATGAGTGTTGGCCCTGACAACCCAGGGCATGATCGAGGCGTCGGCGACGCGCAACCCCTCGGCGCCGCGCACGCGGCAGGACGGGTCCACGACCGCATGCGTGTCGTCCGCCGCACCCATCCGGCAGGTCGAGGTGATGTGCTGCCCGTCATTCACTTCGGTCAGGAGCCAGCGCCGCGCCGTCTCCTCGTCGAGCAGGTCCTCGGGCTGAAGCCCGCTGAACCCGACCATCACCTCGTCGGAGATGCGCCGCGCTTCCGGATGACGGACGAGGCGGATCAGCCGCTTCACCCCCTCGACCATACGCACCATGTCCCGCTCGTCTGAGAGCAGGTTGAGGTCGATCTCTGGATCCGCGTCCGGGTCGGGCGAGACCAGTCGAAGCGATCCGCGCGAGAAGCAGCGATGCTGGACCACGCCCATGACGCCGATCTCGTTCTGGTTCTGCGTCAGGTCGAGATCGGGGCGCCGACCGAGGCTGTCGCCGAACTGGTTGAGCGCGATCAGCTTCATGTCGTTGGTGCCGCCGCCGGCAATGCCCGAGGTGTAGCGGATGACGCAGTTGGTATGCCGGTCGTAGAGCGAGCGCGCGCGAGCCTCCGGCTTTAGCCTGAGCCGGAACGGTGCCGCCGGGTGATCCTGGAGATGGCGACCGACCGGCAGGTCGAGCCTGGGCGCGATGCCAAGCGCCTGGAGCTCCATCGCCGGCCCGATGCCGGAGCGAAGCAGGATCGCCGGCGAATGCGCGCCCCCGGCAGCGAGCACGACCTCGCGGGCCCGGAACTCCTCTCGTCCGCCGGAACGTTGGACGGCGACACCGGTCGCGACCACGCCGTTGCCTCGCGGCTCCAGCAGCACCCGCTCGACCAGGGCATCGCAGACGATCGAGAGGTTGGCGCGGCCGCGGATCGGTTCGAGGTAGCCGTCAGCGGTGGAGACGCGGACGCCGGCCGGCGTGTTGTTGATGGCGTAGCGCGAGACGCCGGTCGCGTCCGGCGCGTTGTGATCGTCGGCGTAGGGATATCCTAGGTCGAGGCCGGCCAGCAGCAGCGCCCGGTCGATGGCCCCCCAATCATGGATCGGGTTCCGGCGCACCGGCGTCGGCCCGCTCCGGCCGTGATAAGCCGCATCGCCATGATCGAGGTCGGTTTCCATCCGGATGAACGAGGGCAGCACGTCGGCCCAGCTCCAGCCGGCGCAGCCTTCGGCGGCCCAGCCGTCGAAGTCCTCGCGGTGACCGCGGATCGCGACCTGGCCGTTGATCGCCGAGCTGCCGCCAAGGACGCGGCCGCGCCAGTACTTCCGCGGCGCCTGCACCGAGGTGCGCCGGGCCAAGAGTTGGGGCCATTGGAAATGGCCGAAGCTGTCGTGGACGATCAGCGCGGTCGGGTTGGGCGCCTGCATCGCCGGCGGCGCATCGGCGGTGCGGAGATCAGGCCCGGCCTCCAGCAACAGCACACGGCGGCCCGGGTCCTCGCTGAGACGCGCCGCCAGCGGCGCGCCGGCCGAGCCAGAGCCGACCACGACGACGTCATAGGTCTCCGACAAGGCCGGGCGTCCGGTCAGTATTCCTTCGGCTCGTACATGCCGCCGTGCAGCTTCCATTCGAGCGGACCGTCGACGTCGACGCCCTCGCTCTTGAGCTGTTCGTGCCAGGCCTCGGCATCGTCGGTCGGCTTGTAGCCGATCGCCTCCCAGTTCGGATGCTTGATCTTGAGCCGCTTGTTGTTGGAGAAGCCGAAGACGATGGCGGCGCCGACACTCGGCTGCTTCAAGGCGCGGTCGAACAGCTCGACCGAGTCGCCATGGCTGAACCAGGTCGAAAGGTGGCGCTGCTGGCTAGGCCGCTTCTCGAAGCTGCCGATGCGCACGCTGACGGACTCGATGCCGTGCTTGTCGAAGTAGTAGCGCAGCATCACCTCGGCGAAGACCTTGGTGACGCCGTAGAAGCTGTCGGGACGCTCCTGGTCGTGCTCGGTCATGCCGTGCTCGACCGGATACATGCCGTAGGTGTGGTTGGTCGAGGCGAAGACGATGCGCCGGACACCCGCCTTCCGCGCCGCCTCGAAGATGTTGTAGAGGCCGAGCGCATTGACCTCAAACATCTGGTCGAAGTTCAGCGCGTCGGGCGCGCCGGCAAGATGGATCATCGCATCGACGCCGGCGACGGCGTCCGCGCACACGCCCTTGTCGGTGATGTCGCCGACCATCACCTCCTCGTCGGTCCTAGGATCGGCGGCGGGCTTACGGTCGAGCAGGCGGAAGCCGTCGTGACGGGTGACGAGGCCGGCGCGCAGCGCGGAGCCGATACGCCCGGCGGCGCCCGTGATGAGCACGCGCCGCCAACGATGATCGATCATGGGAGTCCGTCCGCGAGGTGGGGTGTGGGAAGAGCCTACATCAGCCGGATGAGGCGCGCCAAGCCAGCCTTACCGAGTGCTGCGCCGTTTCGCCGGGCGGAAGCATGCGCATTCCGGGCTTGGCCGCGAAATCGCCGTCCGAATCCTCATAGTCCGAATGCGAAGTCCAGGTCTCGAGCGAGATGTAGGGCGCCGTCGGCTTGGTCCATACGACGAGATGAGCAAATCCCTCTGCCGTCATGACCATGGCCGAGCCGTCCTTGGCGGTGAACGCCATTTCCCGACTCTTCGCATCCGGGAAGACGAAGGCCCCGTCGACGAAGAGATCGGGCCTGAGAGCGAGACACCGTCCTTTCAGAGGGGACGGACGCCGGCTGCGGCGGACCAGGCCCGCGGCGGTCACCTCCGGCACCGTCGCCGCCTCCTCCGCCTCGAAGTCCACCCGGTAGTCCTCCTTCGCCCCGCCGGCGAAGGGCCAGTTGAAGGCCGGGTGGAAGCCGACGGCATAGGGCATCGGCTCCTTGCCGCGGTTCTCGACGGCGAACCCCACATCGAGCGTGGTCGCTGCGATCTCGTAGTCGACGCTGAGCCTGAACGGAAACGGATATGCCGCCCGCGTCTGGGCGTCGTCCACCAGGGCGTAGGTGACCTGGTGCTCGTTGGTCGTCACCCGCCCGAATGGCAGGAAGCGGGTGAAGCCGTGGCGGAACATGTCGTAGGTCCGCCCCTGCCAGCGATAGCGGTCGTTCTTCAGCGTGCCGACGATGGGGAACAGGATCGGCGCCCAGAACGGCCAATGAGCGGGATCGCCGTGCCAGAGCAGCTCCGGACCACCGGCCGGCCGCCAGGAGCGGAGCTCGGCCCCCTCCCCGGCAACGACCGCGCTCGCTCCGTCCGCCATAAGGGTGGTGAGTTCCGCCATCAGCCCTGGACCGAATAGCCGCCGTCGATCGGGATGGCAGTACCGGTGACGAAGTCGGAGCCCGGGCCGCCCAGGAACACGGCGATGCCCTTGTGGTCGTCGGGCGTGCCCCACCGTCCGGCAGGCGTGCGTGCGACCACGCGCTCGTGCAGGCCCGGGATCTGCTGGCGCCCCTTCCGCGTCAGGTCGGTGTCGATCCAACCGGGAAGGACGGAGTTCACTTGGATGTTGTCCTTGGCCCAGGCGCAGGCGAAGGCGCGCGTCATCTGTACCATGCCGCCCTTGGTCGCGGCATAGGGCGCCGTGAATGAAGCGCCGAAGATCGACATCATCGATCCGATGTTGATGATCTTGCCGCCGCCGGCCTTCTTCATCATCGGATAGACCGCGCGTGAGCAGTGGAAGGCGCTGGTGAGGTTGGTGTCGATGAGGAAGTGCCACTCCTCGTCGGTGTACTCCTCCGGCTGCTTGCGGATATTCGTGCCGGCGTTGTTGACCAGGATGTCGATACGGCCATGCGCCTTCAGCGCGTCCTTCGCCATCTTCTTGCAGGCGGCTTCCTTGGTGACGTCGACCACCAGGGAGGACACCTTGGCGCCCAGCGCCTTCAGCTCCTTCACCGCGTCCTTGTTCTTCTTCTCGTTGCGGCCGACGACGACCACAGCCGCCCCGGCCTCGGCGAAGCCCCGGGCCATGCCGAGACCGATGCCGCCATTGCCGCCGGTCACGACGGCGACGCGGCCGGTGAGATCGAAAAGCGCCATGGCATCCCCCAGTGTCGATGTTCGGAAACAGGTTCGAGCGGCGCGCATCATACGATGCCGCCATGGGCCCCGCGCCAGGACAATGTCACAGTAGGCAAGGAAACCGGGGGCGCGGCCGCCCACTGGCAGAAGCGGCCGCGCCCAACTGCGGCGGATCGCAGGATGCCCGTCCCGATCCGCGACAAACAGGCCAAGCTGACCCGGGAACCATTGGATGGTGGACTGGCGCCCGTCGCGAGGCCCACGAATTCATCATCGGCGCGGCGGGCCGGCTCTTCCTTGATCTATGTCAAACGCCGGACTTTGACGCAGATCAAGGCCGTGCGCGGCTCCGACGAGCATACATATCCCGTCAACCGAGGAGGACTTCCATGCGCGCGTCCGACGTGATGAGCATCAATCTCTGCGTGGCGAAGCCGGATACCCCGATCAACGAGATCGCGCGACAGCTTTGCGACAAGAACATCAGTGCACTTGCCATCGTCGACGATCAGAACCGCGTCCTCGGCGTGGTCAGCGAGGGTGATCTGATGCGCCGGGTCGAACTCGGCACCTCCGACCGACGCTCATGGTGGCTCGACCTCTTCTCCAGCAACGCCGCCCTGGCCCAGGACTATGTGAAGACGCATGGCCGGACCGCAAAAGACGTGATGACGCAGCCCGCGATCGTTGTCGAAGAATCGGCCGACCTCACCGACGTCGCCCGTCTGCTCGAGATGAAGCGCATCAAGCGGGTGCCTGTGGTCCGCGACGGCAAGCTGGTCGGCGTTGTCAGCCGCGCCGACATCGTCCGCGGACTGATCGTCGCCTCGAAGAGCTGGGGCCGGCCGCGCACGGTCGACGACGAAAAGATCCGGACAACCATCCTGGCGGAGATACAGAGCATGCCCTTCGCCAGCGCCGCTTTCATCAACGTCGTCGTCGACCACGGCGAGGTTCATATCTGGGGCCATGTCGAGACACCTCAGCAACGCGACGCCGTCCGGGTCGCAGCCGAGAACGTGCGCGGAGTCGGACTGGTCGTCGACAACATGGTTGAATGGCGGGCTCCCGCGTACATCTGAGGCCCCGGCGCAACTCCCGGGGTGGGAGCTGCGTTATCTGTTCGAAAACTGGAGGTCCGCCATGCACGCGGCTGACGTCATGACGACGAATATCTGTGTCGCCGCGCCCGACGCGCCGATCCAGGAAATCGCTCGCGAGATGCTCGAAAGGCGCATCAGCGGCGTTCCCGTGGTCGACGAGGAAGATCGCGTGCTGGGCCTCGTCAGCGAGGGCGATCTCGTCCGCCGTGCCGAACTGGGCACCGATCGCCGGTCCTGGTGGCTCGACCTGGTCTCGAGCGACCGCGCGCTGGCCGCCGAATACGTCAAGACCCATGGTCAGACCGCTCGCGACGTAATGAGCCATCCGGCGATCGTGGTCGACGAAACGACCGACCTCACGGAGGTCGGCAAGCTTCTCGAATCCCGCCGGATCAAGCGGGTACCGGTGGTCCGCGACGGCAAGCTGGTCGGCATCGTCAGCCGCGCCGACATCGTCCGCGCCCTGATCGTCGCCGGCCCTGACTGGGCTCGGCTGCGCAGTCCCGACGGCGAGATCGTGCGCCTGGGGATGATGGCGGAATTCCGCCGGCTGCCCTTCGCCGTCGCCGCACATGCCAACGTCATCGTGGACGACGCCGTCCATGTCTGGGGTCACGTCGAGTCGCCAGAGCAGCGCCGCGCCATCCTCCTTGCCGCCGAGAGCAAGGCGGGTGGTCGCGAGGTCGTCGACCACATGGTCGACTGGCGCATGCCGGGCTACGTCTGATTTCACCCGGCGGCTCCCGGATTTCACCTGGCGGGGCCTGAGTTTGACCGACCCCAGGGACACATGACAGTCTTTTGCTTCCGAAATTCATCTCGGGGGAAAAGAATTCATCTCGGGGGAAAAGACGATGCGCGCCGTTCGTACCCTTCTCGCCGCCGCCGTCCTCGGCGTCGGACTAGCCACGACGGCGCAGGCCGCCGATCTCGTGATCTGGTGGACCAAGGGCGTCACCCAGGCCGAGGACGATGCCTTCAAGGCGGTCGTGGCGCTGTGGGAAAAGCAGACCGGCAAGTCGGTCGACGTCAGCTTCTATGCTTCGGGCGACACCGAGGCGAAGACCATCCCGGCGATGAAGGCGGGCCTGCCGCCCGACCTCACCTACGACTTCACCTACGATCTCGCCTACACGCCGACCTGGGCCTATGACGACCTGATGGCCGACGTCTCCGACGTCATCGAGCCGATCAAGGACCAGATCCAGCCGGGCGTGCTCGACTCACTAAGCTTCCTGAACGGCAAGACCGGCAAGAAGTCCTACTACGCCATGCCGTTCTTCCAGATGTCGCCCCATATCCACTACTGGAACGACCTCCTGGAGCAGGCGGGCTTCAAGGCATCGGACATTCCAAACTCCTGGGAGCCGTTCTTCGATTTCTGGTGCACCAAGGTGCAGCCGGCGCTCCGCGCCAAGGGCAACCGCATCTACGGCCTCGGCCAGGGCTCGTCGACCGCTTCCAACGATCCGTTCTTCAACGTGCACCTCTTCCTCAACGCCTATGGCGCCGAGGTCGTGGCTCCTGACGGCAAGCTGCGCATCGGCGAGCCTGAGGTCAGGAAGCGGGTAATCCAGGCGATCGACAGCTACGTCAAGCCGATCAAGGGCCAGTGCTCGCCGCCGGACGCCGTCAACTGGAACGGTTCGGACGACAACGTCTCGTTCCTCAACAAGAAGAACCTGGTGGCGATGAACCCGACGCTGTCGATTCCGATGTCGCAGCTCGCTTCCAACCCCGACAATTACTACAAGAACATGCACACCGTGGCCTGGCCGAACGGGCCGGACGGTAAGCCGACGCCGACCATGATCTCGGTCAAGCAGATCCTGATCTTCAAGCAGTCGAAGAACGTCGACAACGCCAAGTCGTTCATGAAGCTCTTCCTCACGCCGGCCAACATGGGACCGATGCTGAAGGCGATGAACGGCCGCTTCTGGCCGGTGATGCCGGCGCTCATCAACGACCCGTTCTACTCCGATCCGAAGGATCCGCACCGCTCGGCCGCCTTCAAGCAGTTCACCCAGGCGGTGAACAAGCCGTTCCCGCAGACCTACAACCGCAACTACGCCAAGGTCATGGCCGAGCAGCTCTGGGGCAAGATGCTGGGCCGAATCGCGGTCGACGGCTGGGCCACCGACAAGGCGGTCGATGAGATGATCGAGCGCATGACCAAGATCATGAGCTGAAGCGATCGGGCGGCGGGGCTCGCTCCGCCGCCCTTTCCTTTTTCCTTTCCCGATGACCGACACCGCCATCGCCGCGCCCAAGCCGCCGCTGATCTCCAGCGACTCCGCCTGGGGCCTCTTCTTCCTCTTCCCCTACATCGTCGTCTTCGTGATGTTCGTCGCATATCCGATCGGCTATGCGGCGTGGCTGGCGACCGACATCAAGGCCTATATCCGCATCTTCGACGATCCGATCTACTGGCGGACCGCCTGGAACACGCTGCTGTTCCTGCTGATCGGCGTGAATCTGAAGATGATCCTGGCGCTGTTCCTCTCAGGCTTCTTCGCCCTTCCCAATTTCTGGATCCGCGTGGTAGGCGCGCTGTTCCTGCTGCCCTGGGCGGTGCCGCACATCCCGTCCATCATGTCGATCCGCTGGATGCTGAATTCCGAATGGGGGATGGTGAACACCGTCCTCTTCGACCTCTTCCGCATCGACGGGCCGAACTGGCTGACCAATCCCAGCTACGGACTCGGCGCGATCCTCGCCGTCCATATCTGGAAGTACTTGCCGTTCTGGACGATGATCCTGGTCGCCGGCCGCATGGCGATCCCGAAGGATCTCTACGATGCGGCGGCGGTCGACGGCGCCACCGCCTTCCAGCGCTTCCGCCATGTGACCTGGCCGCAGCTGAAGACGCTGTTCCTGACCTCGACCATGTTGACCACGATCTGGTCGCTCGGCGACTTCAACAGCGTCTATCTCTTGACCGGCGGCGGGCCCGCCGATCGCACCAACACGCTGGCGACCATGGGCATCCGCTACGCCTTCCGCGGCGCCGACTTCGAGGCCGGCATCGTCACCATGGTCAGCGCCATCCCGATCCTGGTGCCGCTGGTGATCCTGCTGACCCGCCGCCTCGGCAAGGCCGGAGGGCGGCAGGCATGAGCCGCGTCTTCCGCGCCATCGGCCTCGGCGTGCTCGGCGTCGTCGTCCTCTTCTGGACGCTGGCACCGCTCTACAACATGGTGATCATGTCGATCACGCCGATCAACGCCATCTTCGCCGGCAAGCTGTGGCCGGACAATCCGACCCTGGCGAATTACGGCATCGTCTTCCGCCAGGAGAACCACTACCTCACCCATTTCTGGCGGCAGCTCTGGAACAGCGTGCTGATCGCCGGCGGCAGCCTGGTCATCGTGCTCGCGATCGCGACCCTCGCGAGCTTCGCCGTCGGCCGGCTCAAGCTCCGCTTCGGCCCCTTCGTCAACAACCTGGCGCTGGCGACGTACCTGATCCCGTCGGCCTTCCTCGCCATCCCCTTCTACCAGGTGCTGGGCGCCTACAATCTGCTCGACAGCCAGTGGGGGCTGATCTTCGCCGTCGTCACCTTCACCACGCCCTATGCCATCTGGGTGTTGCGCAACTACGCCGACAGCGTGCCGTTCGAGCTGGACGAGGCGGCGATGGTCGACGGCGCCAGCCGCTGGCAGATCTTCTACCTGGTCTACGTGCCGCTGATCCGCCCGGCGATGATCGCCGTCGGCACCTTCGCGCTGCTCCATGCCTGGAACGAGTACCTCTACGCCTTCCTGATCCTCAGCCACGAGACCCGGGTGACGCTCACCGTCACCCTCGGCCTCTTCCGCTCCGACGACGCCGCCCCCTGGCCGCTCCTGATGGCCGTCGGCGTCCTCTACTCGATCCCGCCGGCCGCGCTCTATTTTACGGTGCGCAAGTACATGGTGACCGGCCTAACCTCCGGCGGCGTGAAGGACTGAGCGTTTGAGCCTCTACGCCCCGCCTAAGGATCTTCCGACTTCGCTCTTCGTCAGCGTCGTCGACACGCTCGGCCTGAAAGCGGGTGCCGACACCCCGCACTCCTTCCTCGAAGGCCCGTCCTTCGACCGCGACGGCAATCTCTACGTGGTGAATGCCCCGGCCGGGCAGATCCTCCGCATCCGCCCGGACAAGCGCATCGACATCGCCGCGCATTACGACGGCATCCCCAACGGCCTCAAGATCCACAAGTCGGGCGAGATCTTCATCGCCGACCGCCAGAACGGCATCATGCGTATGGACCCGGTGTCGGGAAAGGTCACGCCCTTCGTCGGCCGCGACAAGCTGATGCCCGACTACAAGGGCGTGAACGACCTGTTCTTCCGATCGAACGGCGATCTCTACTTCACCGACCAGGGCTCGACCGATCTCCGCAATCCCACGGGCCGGGTGTTCCGCTACTCCTCGTCGGGCAAGCTCGACCTGCTGCTGAACAACGTGCCGAGCCCGAACGGCATCGTCATGAACCCGGCGGAGACGCATCTCTTCATCGCCGTCACATTCGGCCCGCAAGTCTGGCGCTGCGGCATCCTGGCCGACGGCAGCGTCGACCGGCTCGGCGCCTTCCAGACCTTCTCCGGCGGCTACAGCGGCCCCGACGGGCTCGCCATGGACGAGACCGGCGGTCTCGCCGTCGCCGTCAACCGGATGGGATCGGTGTTCCTGTTCGACCGGCAGGGCGAGCCGACGTATCGCGTGCGCTCATGCGCCGGGCTGATGACCACCAACCTGGCCTTCGGCGGCGCCGACATGAAGCGGCTCTACATCACCGAGTCCGAGACCGGCTCGATCCTGGTCGCCGACGTGCCGGTGGCGGGACAGAAGATGTACGGGGCGATGTAGCGGCGCGCCGAGCCAACCCTCGCTTCGCTCGGGCCCCCACCCTGCCCTCCCCCGACTTCGTCGGGAGAGGGTTCAATCAAAGAGGCGGGAGATCCGTCTTGCCCCCTCTCCCGCCGCAGGCGGGGGAGGGTTGGGGTCGGGGTCGCGCGTCAGCGCGGTCGGGCAGACGTCAGATCAGTTCTTATAGTCCGCTTCGCTCTCGTCCAACGTCGCCAGCAGCGACGGCCACGCCATGGCGGAGTGCTTCAGCGTCGAGTTCCGCATGAACTCGCCGAAGAAGGCGCAGGTCTCGTCGCTCATCCGGCGCACCCTGGCGCCGCCGGACTGTGCGGCGATCTGGGCGGCGCAGGCGCGCTCGAGCTTATGCATCACCAGGAAGGCTTCGGCGACCGTGCGCCCGGTGGTGAGCAGGCCGTGGTTGCGCATGATCAGCGCGCGGTGCGGGCCGAGATCGCCCGCCAGGATCTCGCGGCCCTCGACACCGGCTTCCATGTGCTCGATGTCGTGATAGCCCAGGTTGCCGAAGAAGAAGGCAGAGTGCTGGCTCGCCATCAGCAGACCTTCCTCCTGCATCGACACGCCCATGCCGGCGATCGTGTGGGTGTGGAAGACGCAGATCGCTTCCTCGTTCCGCATGTGGATGGCGGAATGGATGACGAAGCCCGCCGGGTTCACAGGATAGGGGCTCTCCTGGATCTTGCGGCCGTCCTGGTCGATCTTGACCAAGCTGGAGGCCGTCACCTGCTGGAAGAGCAGCCCGTGCGGGTTGATCAGGAAGTGATGCTGCCCCGCCGGCGCTGCGATGCGGGCCGAGATATGCGTGCCGATCAGGTCGACCCAGCCGTAACGTGCCGCGAGGCGATAGCAGGCCGCCAGATCCACCCGCATCTTCCACTCTTCAGCGGAGACGCGATCCTTCATCGAGGGAACGCGGGGCAGCATGGTATCGGGCATGGGGGGCTCCTGGCGGCGGAAGCACCGATGATAGAGAGGATTTTCCGATAGGGAAACCCGCTACTCCTTGTAGCCGGGCTCGCTCTCGTCCAGCGTCGCCAGCAGCGACGGCCATGCCATCTCGGCATGCTTCAGCGACGAGTTCCGCATGAACCCGGCGAAGAAGTCGGAGGTCGCGTCGTCCATCCGGCGCAACTTTGCACCACCAGCCTGGGCGGCGATCTGGGCGGCGCAGGCACGCTCCAGCATGTGCATGATCACGAAGGCCTCGGCGATGGTGCGCCCGGTGGTCAGCAGGCCGTGATTGCGCATCATCAGCGCGCGATGCGAGCCCAGGTCGTTCGCCAGGATGTCGCGGCCTTCGACACCGGCTTCCATGTGCTCGATATCGTGGTAGCCGAGGTTGCCGAAGAAGATGGCGGCATGCTGGCTCGCCATCAGCAGCCCCTCCTCCTGCATCGACACCCCCATGCCGGCGATCGTGTGGGTGTGGAAGACGCAGATCGCTTCCTCGTTCCGCATATGGATCGCCGAGTGGATGACGAAGCCGGCAGGATTCACCGGATAGGGGCTCTCCTGGATCTTGCGACCGTCCTGGTCGATCTTGACCAGGCTGGACGCCGTCACCTGCTGGAACAGGAGCCCGTGCGGGTTGATCAGGAAGTGATGCTGCCCCGGCGGCGCCGCCACGCGCGCCGAGATGTGCGTGCCGATCAGATCGACCCAGCCGTAGCGCGCCGCCAGCCGATAGCAGGCCGCCAGATCCACCCGCATCTGCCACTCTTCGGGCGAGGCCTGATCCTTCATCGAGGGCACGTGCGGCAACAGGCTGTCGGGCATGGAGGACTCCTCCTGGCGGCGAATGCGGCGATGATAAAGCGGAGTTTCCGATAGGGAAATAACGAGCCGGCACCTCGACATCCCTCTCCGAATCTCCCAGGCTCCGGCCACGTAAGAGTGCCTCTACCGACCCGGTTTCGACCCCGCGAGCCGTCGCCTCCCCCCGCATCCCGCACCTCGTCTGGGTGCTGAGCTACGGGCTTTCGTCGGTGAGCAAGATCGTCTTCCCGCTGACCGGCACGCCGATGCCGATCTTCGCCGCCCGCATCATCGACCGCGTCGTCAAGGGGCTCCGCATCTCGCCCCGACGAGATGATCGCGCGTGCGACCGCGCCCGAGATCCGTGGCGAAGCGTTCGGGCTCCGCCAGTCGCTGGACACGCTGGGCGCCGTCTTCGGCCCGCTTCTGGCGATCCTGATCCTGGGCGTCACCCAAAAACGACTTCCAGCTCCTGTTCTGGATCGCCTTCGTGCCCGGCGTGCTCGCCACCATCGTACTGGTCCGCATCGCCGAGGATCCCCAGGGCGGGGCCGCCCCGCTCACGCGCGTGCCGCTGACTAAGGCCGATCTCACCGCCCTCGGCCGCGCCTTCTGGTGGATCGCCTTCGGCGCGGCGCTGCTCACCTTCGGCCGCGGCGCCAAGGCCTTCCTGGTGCTGCGGGCGGAGACTCTCGGCACGCCGATCTGGCTGGTGCCGATTGTCTTCGTAATCATGAACGCGGTCTACGCGGCGGCGGCCTATCCGGTCGGCTGGCTGTCCGACCGCATGGACAGGCGCCGGCTGCTGGCGCTCGGCATCGTCGTGCTGATCGGCAGCGACTCGGCTCTGGCGATCGCCGAGTGGCCGTGGGTGGGCCTCGCCGGCGTGGTGCTCTGGGGCCTCCATTTCGGCCTGACCCAGGGAGTGCTGGCGACGCTGGTGGTGGACTCGGCACCCGAGCCTCTGCGCGGCACGGCCTTCGGCGTCTTCAGCCTGCCTTACGGCTTCGCCCCGGTGACCTCCGGCGCGCTCGGCGGCCTGGTCTGGGACATCTGGGGCCTGGCGACGCTGTTCTGGCTCGCGACCGCGGCGGCGGTGCTGTCGCTGAGGATGGCTTGGAAGCCGCCGACGCCGATTGGGAGCGTCACCGTTCCGCGTTAGAGTCGCCTCCATGAGCCCGCCCAAAGTCATCCTCGTCGTCTTCGACGGTCTCCGTCCCGACATGGTGGTTCCGGACCTGGCGCCGAACCTGGTCCGCTTCGCCGATGGCGGCAGCCGCTTTCCCTTGAGCCGGGCGGTGTTCCCGACCGAGACACGGGTCAACACCGCGGCGCTGGTCACCGGCTGCCGGCCGGCACGCCACGGCATCGTCGCCAACCAGTTCCACGCGCCAGACGCCGTCACCGGGCGGCCGCTCAACACCGGACAGGCCGAGGATCTGCTGGCCCTGGATGCCGTCTCGGGCGGCCAGCTCCTCGGTCAGCCCTCGCTCGGCGAACGGCTGGCGGCGGCGGGGAAGACACTCGCGGTCGTCTCCGCCGGCTCGACCGGCTCCGGCCTCCTGCTGCACCACCGGGCCGAGCCGCTCGGGCAGTTCCGCTGGTCCTCGCACGGTCATCAATACTCGACACCGTCTGCGCTCCCCGCCTTCGCGCGCTTCGGCGAGGTGCCGAAGGCCGCTCTCCCCAACACCGCCCGCATCGACCACGCGATGACCGTGTTCCTGGAGCAGGTGCTGGGCGAGGTCGGGCCGGACGTCGCGCTGTTCTGGTCGTCGGACCCGGACTCGACATACCACTACCGCGGCATCGGCTCGCCAGAGGCCAAGGCCGCGATCCGGGGCGCCGATGCCGCCTTCGGCCGCCTCTTGGCATGGTGGGAGGAGACCGGTACTGCCGCCGGCACACAGATCATCTGCCTTTCCGACCACGGCCACATTACGGGCCGCGAGAAGCTGGAGACCGGCGACCTGATGCGCGGCGCCGGCTTCAAGGCAGGGCCGGCGCTGGATGTCGACACCGACGTCGCGATCACGCCCGGCGCCCCGGTCGGCCTCGTCTGCCGCGACCCGGCGGCACTCGGTCGCGTCACCGCCTGGATCGTCGAGCAACCCTGGTGCGGCCTGCTGTTCTCGAAATCCAGGAATGAGATCGAAGGCGAGGCTGCCGGCTCCTTTGCCATGTCGTTGGCCGCCGTCGACCATGCCCGCGCACCCGATCTCTTCTTCACCTTCGCCGATGACGACGAGACCGATGCCAACGGCATCGCCGGCACCGGCGTCTACGACAACAAGCTGCCGCTGCTCGGCGGAATCCATGGCGGCCTGCATCCGCGTGAGCTCAACAACGTACTGATCGCCGGCGGCGACGCCTTCCGCGAAGGCTACGGCTCGCCGTTTGCCGCCGGCATCATCGACGTGCTGCCGACCGTGCTGCATCTACTCGGCGTGCCGGCAAAGGGCGTCGACGGCCGCGTCCTGGTTGAAGCGATGAGCCGCGGCGCCACGCCGGGCGAGGCCCGCAAGGTCAGCCACGAGGTCGGCACCGGCGGCTTCGCCCGCCGCCTCGACCGGCATCTGACCGGAAACACCCCTTACCTGGATGGCGGACATGCCGCGTGATCTTCCCTGGGTACCGCAGATCTCCTCCCATCGCGGCGGCGCGCTGATCTGGCCGGAGAATTCGCCGACCGCCTTCCGCCGCTCGGCCCGCCTCCCCGTCGCCTCGATCGAGACCGACGTGCATCTCTCCCGCGACGGCCGCCTCGTGATCCACCACGACGCCACCCTGCAGCGCACCACCACCGGCCGCGGTCCGGTGCGGGCGCACGCCTTCGCGGCTCTCCGCAAGCGGACGCTGAAGCGCACCCGGGGCGAGCGCATCCCGACGCTGAGAGAGGTGATCCGGCTGATCCGCCGGAGTCCCCGCGACCTCCGCCTCGAGATCAAGACCGACGGGCAGAAGCGCCGCTATCCCGGCATCGAGCGCAAGGTCGCGGCCGAGTTGCGCCGGGCGCACTTCCTCAAGCGCACGGTAGTGACCTCCTTCGACTGGACCCAGCTTCGTCTCTTCCGCCGACATGGCCGGCCGAAGGGATTCGTAGCACTCGTGCGCGACACCTGGTTCAAGGAGGTCGGACTGAAGGGCCTACTCACGGCGATGGCCAAGGGCGGTTTCGCCGAGGCTTCGATCCCATCGGCCTTCGTCACGCCGCAGGTGGTGAAGGAGGCGCACGAGAAGGGCCTCCGCCTCGGTGCCTACCGGGTCAGGACCGAGGCCGACCATCTCCGCGTGCTGGCCGCCCAGGTCGTGACATTCACCACCGACCGCCCCGACATCGCCATCCGCCGGCGACGGGAGATGTACGGGGCTTAAGGGCGAGCCTCCCGGCTCAGCGTCCGCCAAGTTCCGCCCGCACCGCGAGCGCGCGAGTCGGATCATTGACGATGACGCCGTCGGCGCCGTCGGCGAAGAGACGCCTGAGCGCGGTCGGGTTGATCTCGCCGGTGCCGCCGCCGCCGCGGCCACCGGCGGTGATCCAGACCCCATGGTCGCCGCTCTTGGCCATCTCGATGCCGGCGCGGGTCGCCTCGGCCTCCCACAGCCGGCCGATAGCGCCGCCGAGGGTGTAGAAAGCCGGAAGGTCGGAGGGCTGGCGCAACAGGCCGAGCAGCGTCGCCTCGGGACAAAGCCGCTTCACGATCGGCGCAAGAGCGACCGCGCGCACGCCGGCGAAGATGTCCTGACCCATGCCGAGGCCGTTGACGACGGCGAAGGCGGGAGCGAGTTCCGCTTCCGTCGCCAGCTTGAGATCGAGGGCGACCCGGATGCGCCCGCGCGCGGTCTCGAGCACGCTCGCGAGTCGCTCGATGCCGAGACGCTCCAGATCCGCGGCGTCCACCTCGGCGACGGCTTCGGGGCGACCGTGCAGGCGCTTGAGGTCGGGATCGTGGCTGCACATCGGAACGCCGTCGCGCGAGAGCCTGACGTCGGTCTCGATCGCATCTGCGCCGGCGGCGATAGCCGCCTTGAACGCCTCCAGGGAGTTCTCCGGATGACCCGCCGAGAAACCGCGATGGGCGATGACGAAAGCGGTCATGCCCGGCCGCGGCGAACGGTCATGGCGCCAAACGCGGCGCTGGCGCCGCCTGCGATCAAACGTCGCCCGTCCATCAGGTCGCTCCTCCCCCGCCGCGCAACCAACCCAGAGTAAACTAAGAATGCGCCAAAGGCCCTCACAAGCCGGGGTTGAGTTCCACGGACCCGCCTTGTGATCCCGGCAACGCCGTCGGCGCCCGCTTCACAGCGATCGGATCTACAGCTACTGTTTCCCATCGGAAACGCTCTGGAGGATCTCGTGTCGCGCCTGCGCTCCCTGCTCCTTGCCCTGCCGCTTTCGGCCGCGCTCGCCCTGCCCGCCGCCGCCCAAAGCGTGATCAAGATGGTCCCGCAGGCCGACCTCAAGAACCTCGACCCGGTTTGGACGACGGCGACCGAGACCTCGTCGCACGGCTACATGATCTACGACGTGCTCTTCGCCCTCGACAAAGGGCTGATGCCGAAGCCGCAGATGGTCGAATCCTGGTCGAAGTCGGCCGACGGCATGACCTGGAAGTTCAAGCTGCGCTCCGGCCTCGTCTTCCACGACGGCTCGCCGGTCGAGGCCAAGGACGCGGTGCAGTCGCTGAAGCGCTGGGCCGTCCGCATGGTCAGCGGCATGACCTTGATGCAACACGTCGCCGAGGTCGCCGTCACCGGCCCGCTCGACTTCGAGATCAAGCTGAAGAGCACCTTCGCGCCGGTGCTGGAGCAGCTTTCCAACCCGGCAGTGCCGCTGTTCGTCATGCGCGAGGCGGAGGCGAAGACCGATCCCTTCAAACAGATCGAGACCTATATCGGCTCCGGCCCCTTCACCTTCGACAAGGCGGACTGGGTCCCTGGAAGCAAGGTCGTCTACAAGAAGAGCGCCAGCTACAAGCCGCGCCCTGAGCCGGCGGACGGATTGGCCGGCGGCAAGATCGCGAAGGTCGACCGGGTCGAGTGGGTCTGGATCCCGGATTCCAGCATCGCCGCCTCGGCATTGATCGCGGGCGAGGTCGATGCGATCGCGGTGCCGGCCAACGACCTGCTGCCGAAGCTGGCGGCGGCGAAGAACGTCACCGTGAAGACGCTGGATCACTTGGGAGCCCACGCGATCGTGCGGGTCAATCACCTGATCCCGCCTTTCAACAACCCGAAGGTCCGCGAAGCGATGCTGTGGAGCATCGACCAGAAGGACTACCTGGCGGCGATGGTTGGCAACCCCGACATCGTGCGGCAATGCTGGGCGATCTTCGTCTGCGGGACGCCGCTCGAGTCGACCGCGGGCTTGGGATCCTGGTCGAAAGGCCCCGACATCGCCAAGGGCAAGGCGCTGCTGGCCGAGGCCGGCTACAAGGGCGAGAGGGTCGTGCTGATGGACCCGACCGACCTGCCGCTGGTCCATGCCGCGACCCTGATGACGGCGCAGAACCTGAAGGCGATCGGCATGAACGTCGAACTCCAGGGCACCGACTGGAGCACGCTGTCGGCGCGCCGGCCGATCAAGGACCATCCCGACCAGAACCGCGGCGGCTGGCATATCTTCCACACCACCGGCCCGGGCATCGCGCAGGCCAACCCGCTCGGCAACTCGGTGGTGCCCACGCCCTGCGACGGCAAGAACTACGCCGGCTGGCCCTGCGACGACGCGCTGGAGAAGGCCCGCCTCGACTTCATCACCGCCGACACGCCGGAGAAGCAGAAGGCCGTGGTCGACCAGGTGCAGACCCATTTCTACCGGGTCCTGCCCTACATCATCCTCGGCCAGTTCATGGCGCCGGTCGCCTACAGCAACAGCCTGGTCGGCGTGCTCGAAGCGCCGCGCCTGGTGCTGTGGAACGTCGAGAAGAAGTTGTGAGCATGGCCAGGCCGAGGCGGAGTGTCATCTACCGCCTCGGCGACGACCCAAACTCCTATGCGACCGCCAAGGACCTCCAGGTCGACGTGCTGCTGTTCGACCTGGAGGACTCCGTCTCCCCCGCCGACAAATCCGCCGCCCGGACCCGCCTGGACGAAGCCCTCGCCGCGGGGGACTTTAACGGTCAAGAACGCCTGATACGCATCAACGGGTTGGATACCCCCTGGGGGGCGGAGGACATTGCGTTCGCGGCGAAGGCGAATGTCGACGGCATCATGCTGACCAAGGTCGAGAGCGGCCGGCAGATGCGCGAGGCCGACGACGCGGTCGGAAGCATGGGCGTGCCCGACAGCTTCCGGCTCTGGGCGATGATCGAGACGCCGAAGGGCATCCTGAAGGCAGAGGAGATCGCCGGCTCGACCCCGCGCATGGAGGGCCTCGCCATCGGCCTTGGCGACCTTTCCCGCGGCATGGGCGGGTTCCGTCATGCCGCCCCGTTCCGCTTCCCGATGCTGGCGGCGCTCTCCACCATCGTGCTGGTCGCCCGCGCCTATGGGCTCGCCGCCATCGACAGCTCGTTCCGGGACGCCCGCGACCCCGAGGCCTACCGCGCCGCCTGTCTCGAGAGTCGGGAGTTGGGCTATGACGGCAAGGCGGTCGGCAGCCAGGCCTCCGCCGCGATCGCGGATGCCGCCTTCGGGCCGACCCGGGCCGAGATCGACTGGTCGAAGCGGGTGATCGCGGCGGTGGCAGCATCCCCTCCCGGCATCCAGCCGGTGGTCGACGGCCAGCTCATCGAGCCTGGCTACCTCGACGTCGCCAAACGCGTCGCCGAGGCGGCCAAATGGCCGAGGCTTGCTTAAGTGCGGCTAGCGCAGCGCCGCTTTGACCGAGTCCTCGACCACCTGCAGGGTCTGGTCGATGACGGCGTCGTCATGCGATCCGGACAGGAACCAGGCGCCGCGATCCAGCACGCGCACGCCCCGATCGACCATGGCGCGGGTCAGCTTGAGGAAGCGCGCCTTGTCGGTCTTCAGGCTGTCGCGGTAGTCGGTGATCGGCTCGGACGTGCCCAGCGCCACGTGGAAGATGCCGGGGAATCCCTGGATGCGGTTCGGCACCTGGTGGTCGCGGAGGATGGTGCCGATGCCCTCCATCAGCCGCTTCCCGTTCTTCTCGATGGTCCGGTAGACGTCGCCCTTGGCGAGTTCCTTCAAGGTGGCGACGGTCGCCGCCATGGTCACCGGATGGCCGTTGTAGGTGCCGCCATGGACGACCTTGCCCGGCACCAGCATGTCCATCAGGTCGGCGCGGCCGGCCAATGCGGCGACCGGGAAGCCGTTGGCGATCGCCTTGCCGAAGGTGGCGAGGTCGGGGGTCACGCCCAGCACCTTCTGCGCACCGCCGGCGGAGACGCGGAAGCCGGTGATGACCTCGTCGAAGATCAGGATGGTGCCGGTCTCGGTGCAGGCCTTCCGCACGCCCTCCAGGTATCCGGCCTTCGGCTGGATGGCGCTGGTGTTGCACATCGCCGGTTCCATGATGATGGCGGCGACGTCGCGCTTGGCAAGCCGCTTCTGCACGGCTTCCAGGTTGTTCCAGGGCAGCACCGCCATGTTCTGGTAGGCGGCCGGGTCCTGGCCGGGGCTGAGCGGCACGATGTTCGGCGCGTCGGCGGGGCCGGCGGCCTCCAGCGACGGCGAGTTGCTGATCAGCACGTTGTCGAGCCAGCCGTGGTAGTGGCCCTCGAACTTGGCGATGATGTTGCGGCCGGTGGCGGCGCGCGCAAGGCGGAAGCCCGCCTGCACCACCTCGGTGCCGGATCCGGCGAAGCGCACGCGCTCGGCGCAGGGAACCAGCTTCAGCACCCACTCGGCCGCCTCGAACTCGGCCTCG
>CAMDFP010000050.1 GCA_945897335.1 Asaia bogorensis
GATCTGGCGGATCAGGGCGGCGATGCCCTTGGCCGAGGGCTCGGCCCCGGTCGAGATCCCGCGCGGCGAGGCGAGCGTCAGCTTGTAGCGCTCGGCCAGGTAGCCGAAGGCGTCGTGGCTGGTGATGACCTTGCGCTTCTGTGCCGGCACCTTGGCGAACTCGGCCTCCGCCCAGGCATCGGCGGCGGCGGCGCGCTCGGCGAAGGCGGCGGCATGGGCCCTGTAGGCGTCGGCGCCGGCCGGATCGGCCAAAGCCAAGCCCTCGGCGATGGTGCGGGCATAGGCGGCCATGCGCCTCGGGTCATGCCAGACATGCGGATCGACCAGCTTGCCGTGGCCATGCCCGTCGCCGCCGGCCATCTGCCGGGTCGGGATCCCGGCCGTCGCCACCACGCGTGTGGCCCGGGTGTCGGAGGCCTTGATCAGCCGGTCGATCCAGCCCTCGAAGCCGAGGCCGTTGGTCACCACCACGCGGGCGGCAGCCACGGCGCGGACGTCGTCGGGCGTCGGCTGATAGACATGGGCGTCCTGGTCGGGGCCGACCAGCGCCCGCACCTCGATCCGGTCGCCGCCGACCAGGCGGACGACGTCGGCCAGGATGCTGAAGCTCGCCACCACCGGCAGCGGCTCGGCCCGGGCCGGAAGCGCGAGAAGCAAGGCGGCAGCGAGGAGAAGGCGGCGCATCGATGGCTCCGGCAGGAATGGATTTATTGTTATGTTATTACATATCGATAGATGTCAA
The DNA here is from genome assembly GCA_945897335.1 of Asaia bogorensis. Taxonomy (GTDB): domain Bacteria; phylum Pseudomonadota; class Alphaproteobacteria; order SHVZ01; family SHVZ01; genus SHVZ01. The sequence continues at coordinate 743 of CAMDFP010000050.1, forward strand.
GCGCGGCTGCTCGGCCCGGCCGGTGGTTCTATAGTCGCCGGCTTCGAAGGAAGGGAGCGTCCATGACGGTCAAGGTGGCGTCGATCGGCGAATGCATGATGGAGCTCCGGCACCGGGGCCCGACCGACCTCGACCTCGCCTTCGGCGGCGACACGCTCAACACCGCCACATACCTGGCGCGTCTTGGATCCGCGGCCGGCCTCACCGTCGACTACCTCACCGCGCTCGGCGACGACCCGTATTCAGAAGCCATGATCGCGACTTGGGCGGCGGAGGGCATCGGCACCGGCCTGGTCGGCCGGCTGCCCGGCCGGCTCCCCGGCCTCTACGCCATCCGCACCGACAGGAAGGGCGAGCGCAGCTTCCACTACTGGCGCTCGGCCGCCGCCGCCCGCGACATGCTGGCCGGCGCGTCCGGCGAGGCGATCCTGAAGGCGCTGCCTTCCTATGGCTGGATCTATCTCTCCGGCATCACGCTCTCGATCCTGGCCGAGGCACCGCGCGCGCGGCTGCTGGCGGGCTTGGCCGAGGCCAGGCAGGCCGGCGCCAGGATCGCCTTCGATCCCAACTACCGCCCGCGCGGCTGGCCCGATCCGAAAGCGGCGCAGGCGGCCTTCACCGAGATGCTGAAGCTGACCGACCTGGCGCTGCCCAGCTTCTCGGATGAGAAGCTGCTGTTCGGCGATCCCGATCCCGAGGCGACGGCGCTCCGCATGCGCGAACTCGGCGTCGCCGAAGTCGTGGTGAAGAACGCCGAGGATCCCTGCCTGGTCTCCGAAGGCGCCGAGGAGATCCAGGTCTTCGGCCAGCTGGTTGAAAAGCCCGTCGACACCACCGCCGCCGGCGACAGCTTCAATGCCGCCTACTTGGCATCCCGCATCCGCCGCGCCTCCCCGGCCGAGGCGGCGGCTGCCGGCCACGTGCTCGCCGCCGAGGTCATCCTGCATCCCGGCGCGGTGATCCCGAAGGAGGCGATGCCGGCGCCGGAGACGGTGTTCGGGTGAGACGGCCGTGAGTTTGGCCTGGAGTGGTTATAGTGAAACGACTATAAATCGAGGATGCCGCTGAAGCCTCTTCGCTGGGTCGGGCGCGCGAAGGATGACTTGCTCGCGTTTCCGGACGAGGTCCGGAAAGAATTCGGATATGCCTTCTATGTAGCTCAGCGCGGCGGGCGGCATCCGGCGGCGAAGCCGCTCAAGGGCTTCGGCGGCGCTGGCGTGATGGAAATCGTCGAGGATCATGTCGGCGACACCTATCGCGCGGTCTATACGGTACGCTTCGCTGAGGCGATCTATGTGCTCCACGCCTTTCAGAAGAAGGCGACGCGCGGGATCGCCACGCCGAAGCGCGAAATTGACTTGATCCGGATGCGGCTGGGACTCATCGAACGAGCCCGGGAAGGCGACAGATGACCGACATCAAAGAAAGTTCCGGCAACGTCTTTGCCGACCTCGGCTTCGAGGATGCCGACGAACTTCTGATCAAGGCGGAGTTGGCGCTCCAGATCCATACGTTGATCAAGAGCCGGGGACTGACCCAGGCGGCGGCGGCGCGTCTGCTCGGCTTGGCGCAGCCGGATGTGTCCCAGCTCATGCGCCTCAGGCATACGGGGTTCTCGACCGACCGTCTGCTCCGCCTGCTGCTCAAGCTCGGGCGGGACGTCGACATCGTGCTCAAGCCGGCGCCGAGGCGGCGCCAGGCCCAGGGCAAAGTCCGCGTCGTTGCCTGAGTGAACTATCGCCACGCCTTCCATGCCGGGAACCATGCGGACGTGCTGAAGCACGCGACGCTGGCCCGCGTGCTCCACCACATGCTGGAGAAGCCGAAGCCGTTCCTGTTCCTCGACACCCATGCCGGCGTCGCCCGCTACGACCTGACGGCCGAGCCGTCGACCAAGACCGGCGAGGCGGATGAGGGGATCGGCAGGCTGTGGGCGCTGGACCCGGTGCCGCCGGCACTGAAACCCTATCTCCAGCTGGTGAGGCGGCTCAACCGCGAGACCTTGCGCTGGTATCCGGGCTCGCCCGGAATCGCCCGGCTGCTGCTGCGCCCTGAGGACCGGATCGAGCTCTGCGAGCTGCATCCCCAGGACGTCCAGGCCCTCAAGCGCGCGACGGCCGGCGACAAGCGGGTCAATGTCCGGCGCGAGGACGGCTACCATGCGCTGAAGGCGCTCCTGCCACCGCCCGAGCGCCGCGGCGTGGTCCTGATCGACCCGCCCTTCGAATCGCGCGACGAGGCGGCCCAGCTGATCAAGGGGGTGGGCCGGGCGCTCCGCCGCTTCGCCACCGGCACCTATCTCATCTGGTATCCGATCAAGGACCGCCCGCCGGTCGACGCGCTCCATGAGGGGCTGAAAGCCACCGGCGCCCGCCGCCAGCTCGTCTGTGAGTTGTGGATCAACCCACCAAGTTCGCCTATGCTCCTGAACGGCTCCGGCCTGATTATCATCAACCCGCCTTTCAAGCTGGAAACATGGCTCGAGGAGGCATTGCGGGTGCTGGTCCGTACCTTCGCGGCGACCGACTATAAAATTTCCTGGCTGGTGCCCGAGTAACTGCGGCGGTTCTGAAACGCCCCGACATATTTTCGTACCGGAAACGGGGCATTTTGACTATTTTATACTCACAACTGCAGATCATGGTCCCGATCTGAAGGACCATTTGTGAAAACCAGCGTAACTGGAAACCGCATGACGACGATGAAGTTGAAGCGCAAGAAGGTGACCGCCAGCGATGCCGCGACTGCCGCAAGGGCGCGACGTCACACGCTGGGCGATCGCCTTCGCGAGCTGCGCAAGGCCAAGGGCTGGACCTTGAGCAAGGTCAATGACCGGCCTCGCCCCCTCGACCCTCTCCAAGGTCGAGAACAAGCAGATCTCGCTGACATACGACAACCTGGCGAAGCTGGCCGACGGCCTCAAGATCGACTTGGCCGACCTGTTCACGCCCGAGACCATCCAGGCCACCACCGGCCGGCGCTCGATCACCCGGCTGAAGGAAGGCCGCGTGCTGGAGAGCGCCAACTACATCCACACCTATTGCGCCGCCGAGCTGTCCCGGAAGGCGCTGGTGCCGCTGGTGAGCGAGGTCAAGGCGACGACCCTGGAGCAGTTCGGCGAGCTCAACCGCCATGCCGGCGAGGAGTGGATGTACGTGCTGGCGGGCCCGGTGATCTTCCACTCGGAATTCTACGAGCCGCTGTCGCTGGAAACCGGCGAGAGTCTCTATTTCGACGCCACCATGGGCCACGCCATCCTCCGCGGCGAGGCCGAAACCCCCGCCCGCACCATCTCCGTCATCTCCCGGAACGCGCCCGGGCCGACCAACGGCAAGATGAAGGACTGAGCGGAGCGCGTCCGCGACGCCCCCCACCCTGACGCGACGACGCCTTCGGCGTCGCGCTTACCTCCCCCACAAAGGGGGGAGGGGACACGACGCCACAACCTCAAAAATCCAAACCCTCCCCCTTGATGGGGGAGGGCGGGGTGGGGGTGGAGTTAAGGACTCGCTCTCAGCCCAGCAGCCGCTTCCGCGAGGAGACGAACTCCTCGACCGCCGCCACCAGCTGGTCGGCATCCGCCTCGGTGATCGGCAGCGACAGCGCCATCATGCCGCGCCGCGCGATGTAGATGCCGCGGGCGAGCAGGTCGAGGAAGAACAGCTCTCCTAAGTCCTTGTTGCCCTTCTTCACGTCCTTCGGCGTCCTGATGTCGCCCTTCACGAAGTGGATCGACATCATCGAGCCCTGGCCGGTGAACTGCATGGCCAGGCCCTTGTCGCGGGTGATCGCGTTCAGACGTGCCCGGAGCTTGTCGCCGAAGGCGTTCAGCTTGACCGCGACCTCGGGCGTGTAGAGCTGCTCCATGCCGACGACGCCGGCCGACATGGTCAGGATGTTGTTGTTGAAGGTACCGGCATGGGGAAGGGAGTCGGCACGGCGCGGGTCGAAGCGCGACATGATGTCGGCCCGCCCGCCGAAGGCGCCGAAGCTCATGCCGCCGCCGATGTATTTGCCGAGCGAGGTCAGGTCCGGCGTGATGTTGAGGACCGCCTGGATGCCGCCGGGCGAGAGCCGGGACGTCATCACCTCGTCGAACAGCAGCACGGCGCCGACGCGGGTGGTCTCGTCCCTCAGCATCTTCAGGAACTCGGGCGCCGCCGAGAGGCAGCCGCCGCCGCCCTGCATCGGCTCGATCGCGATCACCGCCAGGTCCTTGGCGTGCTCGGCGATGAGCTTCTTGGTCCCCTCCATGTCGTTGTAGGGGGCGATGACGAAGTCGAACGGCCCGTTCACCGGGTTGTTGCCGTCGGCGAAGGTGAAGATGCCGCCGTGGTAGCCGCCCTCGAACACCATCACCTTCTTCCGCTGGGTGAAGTGGCGGGCGACCGTGATCGCCATCAGGTTGGCTTCCGTGCCGGAGTTGGTGAAGCGCACCAGCTCGATCGAGGGGAAGCGGGCGCAGATCAGCGAGGCCAGCTTGCCTTCGAGCTGGTTGTGGGCGCCGCGGTTGATGCCGTCGTCGAGCGCCTGGTCGATCGCCTTCCGGATCACCGGATGCGAATGCCCGTAGAGGCCGGCGGTGTATTCGCCGAGGAAGTCGACATACTTCTTGCCGTCGGCGTCCCAGAGATTGGCGCCCTGGCCCTTCACCATGGTCACCGGGAACGGGCTGTAGAAAAGCACCGTGCGCGTATTGCCGCCGGGCAGGCTCGAGCAGGCCTCGTCATAGAGCTTCTGGCTCTTCGGATTGCGGCGGATGAACTCCGCCCGCGCCTCGGCGAGCGCGGAGTCGAGGTCGGCATTGGCGGTGGGGTGGGCGAGCGTCTGGGTCATGGGAGGGGTCCTTCGCTCCGGCGGTTTCCGATGATGAACTCTGTAACCTCGACGGGTCGAGGCGCGAATAGAGGGTAAGGGGAAGTCTAGCCGATCGGAAACGAGGCCCGCCAGGGCCGGACTTGCACCGGCGAAACCGCCTCCCCATTGTTCTCGTCTAAACGGGCCTTCAGAGCACGAACGCATGACTGCTTTCCAGCCCCCGGACACCGATTTTGCCGAGCGTGTGCGGGCCAGTTTCGCCCGGCAGGGGATCATGAGGCTGATCGGCGCCCGCCTGATCCGGGTCGAGCCGGGCGAGGTCCAGATCGAACTTCCGTTCCGCCCCGACCTCTCCCAGCAGCACGGCTTCTTCCACGCCGGCGTCACCTCGACGATCGCCGACTCGGCCGGGGGATATGCCGGCTTCACGCTGTTCCCGGCCGATGCCTCGGTGCTCACCGTCGAGTTCAAGATCAACCTGCTGGCGCCGGCCAGGGGCGACCGGCTGGTCGCGACCGGCAAGGTGGTCAAGACCGGGCGCACGCTCACCATCTGCTCGCTCGAGGTCGACGTCTTCGACGGTCCCCGCGCCACCGCCTGCGCCTACGGCCTGCAGACGCTGATGTGCATGCAGGGCCGCCCGGACGCGCCGGCGTAGCTGACGCGCCCACGTTCGGAACCCTCTCCCGCGAAGCGGGGGAGGGAGTACGAACCGCCAAGCGTCGCATCCGATTTCACCGCCGCGCCTTCCGTGCTCTACACAGTCCCATGATCCCTCCCGCCGTCGCGCTTGCGCTCGGTCTGGTCGTCGCCTGGTCCGTGCTCACCGTCGCCATGCGGGCGACGCTGAACGGTTTCGGCTTCGAGCCGTGGTCGCTGGCGCTCACCATCCAGGTGATGGGCGGCGCGGCGCTGCTGTTCGCCGCCGGAATCCGCTCGCTGCCGCTGGACCCGATCCGGCGCTGGGCCACCTGGGTGATCGGCGGGCTCCGTGTGCTCACCACCTGCTGCTTCACCAACGCGCTGCTCCATGCCTCGGCCGGACAGGTGAGCCAGCTCACCACCATCAACGTGCTGCTGGCGACGGCGGGGGCGCTGCTTCTCTTCGGCCGCCGCCGGCGGCGGGCGGAGTGGCCGGGCTTCCTGGTGATCGCCGGCGGCCTCGTGCTGCTCATCAGCCGCCTCGACGGCGGCTGGGCCAACCCGGCGGTGGCCTTCGTCCTCTTCTCCGAAACCTCGGTGGTGCTGGCGAGCCTGCTCGCCGAAAAGCATCCCGACAATCTCGGCACGCGCCGCCAGCGTCTCGCGCTCACCGGCTTCGTCACTCTGCTCTCGGCGCTCGGCCTGCTGCTGGTCTGGGCCGTGCTCGGGCTGATGCCGGCAATGCCGATCGGCCCCAGCGCCGGCGATGTCGCCCGGACCCTGGCCTCGCCCTGGCTCTGGCTGATGGCGTTCATTCTGGGCGCGCTGATCCGGGGGCCCGCGACCTATGTCGCCTTCGACATCACCGCCCGCCTCGGCGCCGACGGCTACATGCTGGCAATGTCGGCGATGCCGCCCCTGGTGATGGCACTGGAGCCGGCCGCCGCGGCCTTCGGCCTCCTGCCGCCGCTCCACATCGCCGCCGCCGACTTCGCCGTCGCCGGCCTCATCCTCGCCGGCGGCGCCTGGGTCATCGTCGCCCGCAACCGGCGCTGATGTCGCCCGCACTCCTCATCGCCATCGTCATGACCGCCATGTGGTCGGTGGTGACCGTATTGCTGCGCTCGGTGCTGTTCCGCTTCGGCTTCGATCCGTGGACGCTGGCGATGGCGACCATGCTCGCCGCCGGTGCGACGCTGCTTGTCGCCGCGGGCATCCGCTCGCTGCCGCTGGACCCGCTCCGGCGCTGGAGCACCTGGGCGATCGGCGGCATCCGCGTGCTCACCACCTGCTGCTTCTCCGCCGCCCTTCTCTACGGCTCGGCCACCACCATCACGCTGCTCAGCGCCGTCAATGTGCTGGTCGCCGCGATCGGTGTGCTCGTCGTCTTCGGGCGGCGGCCGCGGGCGGGCGAGATCCCGGGTTTCCTCCTGATCGCGATCGGCGTCGTGCTGCTGGCGACGCGGCTTGAAGGCGGCTGGAGCAGTCCCGCGATCAAGTTCCTGCTGGTCTCGGAGACCGCCGTGGTGGTCTCGAGCCTGCTCACCGAGACCCATCCCGACAATCTCGGCGACCGTCGCCAGCGCCTCGCGCTCACCGGCTTCGTCACTTTGCTCTCGGCCAGCGGCCTGCTCGTCGTCTGGAGCGTGGTGGGACTGGCCCTTCCCGAGGCGCCGCTCGGCCCCAATGCCAGCGACGCCCTGGCGTCGCTGGCCTCGCCCTGGCTCTGGGTCGCGGCCCTGGTCTTCGGCGTCTTCTTTCGTGCGCCGCTGACCTATCTGTCGTTCCAGATCACCCGCCTGATCGGCGCCGACGGCTACATGCTGTCGATGGTGGCGCTGCCGCTGACGACGCTGGCGATCGAGATCCTGGCCGGCTGGGGCGGGCTGATGCCGATGCCGGGCCTCGATTGGGTCACCCTCGGCTTTTCCGCCCTGATCGTCGCCGGCGGCGCCTGGATCATCCTGGATCGGGTCCGCCCACGGTGATCTAGGACGCGATCAGCGCCCGCGCCGTCGCCGCGACGTCGTCGGGAAGCGGCGTCGAGCGTCGCGTGTCCAGGTCGATGCAGACGGCGACGACCTTCGCCTCCATGGCGAGCCCGTCATCGGCGTCGACGATCAGGCGGTGGCGGAAGGTCAGCGACTTGGTGCCGACCGTCTCGATCTCGGTCTCGATGCGGGTCGCCTGGCCGGTCGTGAGCTCGCGGCGGAACTCGATCTCGCAGCGGAGCATCGACAGCGCCTTCCGCCCATGCGTGGCCGAGGCCTCGCCGAGGCCGATCGTATCCATCACCGCGAATCCCGCGAGGCTGAGCCGCGCCATGTAGTGCTGGATGTTCATGTGGCCGAGCCGGTCGAGCTCGTCGGGGCGGACGGTGCCGCGATAGGTCACGAATGAGGCCATGGGCGCGGACGGTAAAGGAAGCAGGCATTGCCGCCAATGACGAGCTGCCTTGCACCCCCTCTCCCGCCGAAGGCGGGGGAGGGACGGGGTGGGGGCCGAGCGAAGCGAGGTTGGAGACGGTGCTTGCCGTCGACGGGAAGACCTCGCTTCGCTCGCCCCCACCCTAACCCTCCCCCGCGCTTTCGCGCTGGAGAGGGGATACGAGTTGCAGGGGCGCGATCGTCCATGCTCAGCTGATTGGAGAGGTACGGAGGATCATGGAACCCGGCGGCGCCTGGACGATCGGCGAGCACCTGGAGCAGGGCCACACGATCACCGCCTATTGCAACAATCTCCGCTGCGCCCGCTGCAAGCGGCGCCAGGGCCGCGCGCTCGACCTTGCGTCGCTGGACCCGGGCCTCACCCTCGAGGGTCTGCAAACACGGCTCAAATGCGTCGACTGCGGGCACCGCCAGGCGATCCTGATCCGCATGCCGCCCGGCCGCGACGAGGCGGACGACGCCCCGGCGCATCCGCGCCCGCCGGCATCGGCCTGAAGTCCAGCCCTCAGTCGGCGGCGGCCGCGGTCTCGCGCGCCAGCAGCGTGTTCAGGTGGCGGGCGATCGCCCCCATGCCGGAGACGCCGGCCTTGGCCTCGGCATCCGGGTTGTAGTTGGTGTTGGTGTTGACGTCGTAGGTCCAGGCCCGGCCCTGGTCGTCGGCGGCGAACTCGATGCCGGCGACGCCGATGCCGTTGGCGGCGAGGAACGCCTCCCATTTCGGGATCAGCGGATGGGTGAAGCCCTCGATCACCTTGAACTTCTCCGACGGCGCGACGGCCGGGCAGTTGGAACCGGCCTCCTCGATCTGGCAGGCATCCGCCGGGCAGAGCTGGAAGCCCTCGGAGGTGTCGACGCGGACGGCGTAGAGGAACTTGCCGCCGACGAACTCGACGCGGGTGATGAAGGGCTCGGTGGTCTTGATGTAGCGCTGGGCCAGCGTGATGCCGTCGACCGAGGGCTCGTAGTCGCTCGACGCCAGATACTCGTCCAGCGCCGCGGCCGAGTGGAACAGGCGGACGCCGAGGCCCTTGCCGCCGCGGTTGTGCTTCAGGATCACCGGGAAGCCCAGCCTGGCGGCGGCTTCCGGCAGCTTGTCCTTGCCGACCACGGCCAGCGTCGCCGGCGTGGACACGCCGAAGCGGGCCAGCGCCTCGTATTGCGCGACCTTGCTGATCTCGAGCTGCAACGCACGCCCGTTGTTGACGATGGTGCGGCCGTGGCGCTCGAGCCAGGCCAGTACCGCGCCGGTGTACTCGGCGGCGAAGCGGTGGTCGCGGGTGTGCGAACTGGCGCTCATCCGGTTGTAGAACACGCCCGCCGGCGGCGGTTCGGTCAGGTCCAGGATGCCCTGGTCCAGGAACCACTCCTCGAAGGGCGCGCCGATCGCCTTGAACTGCGTGCGCAGCGGCTCGACCCAGACGCTGTTCTCATGGATGACATGGATCTTGGCCAAGGCTGGCTCCTGGAATGTTCTTTCCATCATTTAACGTAGGTGAATGCATGTTCAATCCATTTTATCAGTGTGGATTGTTTATCTGAGATAATATACTGAATAAATATGTATTATATGCCGTGAGGCTTGCGACCGGTCGGGCAGGGCTCCTATCGTCGCAAGCCTCTCAACGGAGCTGACCCCCATGCGTTTCCCCGATTCCGGCCGTCCGCGCGGCGAGGTGATGGCTCAGCTCAAGGGCATGGCGGCGGGGGATGCCGACTGGAAACGAGGGAGGGTGCCGCTCTACGTCTTCAAGGCGACCGAGGAGGCGGCAGAGGTCGGGCGCGAGGCGTTCAACGCCTACTTCACCGAGAACGCGCTCGGCGCCAAGCGCGCCTTCGGGAGTCTCAAGCGCATGGAGGACGAGGTCGTGGCCATGGCCCTCGACCTCTTCCACGCGCCGGCCGGCGCGGTCGGCAACATGACCACCGGCGGCAGCGAGAGCATCCTCATGGCGGTGAAGGCCGCCCGCGACTTCGCGAGGAAGCAGCGCGGCGACAAGCAGCACCGCGGCAATCTGGTGCTGCCGGCGAGCGCACACCCCGCCTTCAACAAGGCGGCCTTGCTGATGGACCTCGAGGTCCGGCGCGTGGCCGTGGGAAAGGACTTCCGCGCCGATCCGGCGGCGATGGCGAAGATCGTGGACGCCGACACCATCATGATCGTGGGATCGGCGCCGTGCTTCCCCTATGGCGTCATCGACCCGATTGCCGAGCTCGGCCAGGTCGCGGCCGCGAAAGATCTCTGGCTGCATGTCGATGCCTGCGTCGGCGGATATGTCGCCCCCTTCGTGCGCGACGAGGGCTGGCCGGTGCCGGACTTCGACTTCGCGGTTCCGGCGGTCTCCTCGCTCTCGGCCGACCTGCACAAGTTCGGCTTCGCGCCGAAGCCGGCCTCGACCGTGTTCTATCGCGACGAGGCGAGGCGCGCTGGCCAGACCTTCGCCATCGACGAATGGCCGAACGGACGCTTCGTGACTGAAACTTTGACCGGCACGCGCGCCGGCGGCGCCGTCGCCGCGGCCTGGGCCCTGATGCAGACCCTCGGCCGCTCGGGCTATCGCCAGATCGCCCGCGACCTGATGGTGATGCGGGACGCCTACATCGACGGCATCGAGAAGATCCCGGGCTTCCGCGTCTACGGCAAGCCGCACCTCACTCTGCTGGGATTCGGCAATCCCGATCTCGACATGGGCAAGGTCGCCGAAGGCATGCAGTCCCGCGGCTGGGTTCCCGGCATGCTGAACAGCCCGCCCGGCCTGCACCTGATGATGTCGCTGCTTCACGCCGAGGCACGCGCCGACTATCTCCGCGACCTCGCGGCGTCGGCGGCCGAGACGCGGACCACGGCGGGCAAGGCCAAGATCGAAGCGGTCTACTAGGATGCGCCGCACGCCCCCCACCCTAACCCTCCCCCACAGAGGGGGGAGGGGACACGAGGCGACTTCGTATTCCCTCCCCCCTCTGTGGGGGAGGGTTAGGGTGGGGGGCGACACGCGCACCGCCAATGCCGATCGCGTCGGAGCCGATCCACGATGACCAAGCGCGTCCTCGCCGCCTCGATCAAGCACGAGACCCACGCCTTCAACCGCCTGCCGACGACGCTGGCGCATTTCCGTGCCCAGCAATACGCGATCGGCGACGAGATCCCGGCGAAGTACAAGGGCGTGCGCCTCGAGATGGGCGGCTTCCTCGATGCCGCCCTGCGCTATGGCTGGGAGCTGCATCACCCGATCTGCACCTTCGCCACGCCCGGCGGCGTCGTCACCGACGAGGCCTTCGACTTCTTCACCGGCAAGCTGGTGGAGGGCCTGGAGAAGGCCGGCAAGCTCGACGGCGTCGCGCTGGCCCTCCATGGCGCGATGGTGACCCAATCGCACGACGATGCCGAGGGCGAGATCCTGCGGCGCACGCGCGCGGTGGTCGGCCGCGACGTGCCGGTCTGCGTCACCCTCGATCCGCATTCCAACGTGACGCGCGAGATGGCGAGGCTGGCGACCTCGATCACCTCGTTCCGCACCAGCCCGCATGTCGACCAGTACGAGACCGCGCTGCGCGCATCGGCGATCCTCGACCGGACGATGAAGGGCGAGGTGCACCCCCGCGTCTATCTCGCCCGTCGGGCGGCGCTGAACGCCTTCGACTCGGCCCGCACCTATACCGGCCACGGGCCGATGATCGAGGCGTTGAAGCGGGCATCGGCGATGGAAGCGAACGAGACCGGCGTGCTCTGCGTCAGCGTGCAATCCGGGTTCTCGCGCTCGGACTTCGCCGAGGTCGGCCCCAGCGTCGCGGTCACCGGCGACGGCGACCATCCGCGCTACCAGGCGCTGGCGGAAGAGCTGATGGAATACGGCTGGCAGAACCGCCGTATCACGTCTGAGCCCGTGGTCGGCGTCGAGGCGGCGATCGCCGCTGCCCGCGCGCATAAACCCGGCGACAAGCCGGTGGTGCTGGGCGACTACGGCGACGCGCCCGGCGGCGGCGCCTATGGCGACTCGACCGTGCTGCTGAAGGGGCTGCTCGACGCCGGGGTGAAGAACGCCGTCGTCGCCGCCATGTTCGATCCGGAGTGCGTCCGCATCGCGCGCTCGGCCGGCGTCGGCCATCGCGTCCATCTCAGCCTCGGCGGCAAGCACGCGCCCGAATTCGGCGGCGGCCCGATCGAGGTCGATGCCAAGGTGATCGCCGTCTCCGACGGTGCCTTCGTCTACAAAGGCCCCTACGGCACCGGCACGCGCGGCAGCTTCGGCGAGAGCGCCGCCATCGACATCGACGGCGTCCAGGTCATCCTCTCTTCCCTCAACAAGGGCATCTACGATCTTGAGCAGCTCCGCATCTACGGCATCGAGCCGACGGAGAAGTCGGTACTGGTGGTGAAGTGCATGCAGGGCCACCACGCCGCCTTCGATCCGATCTCCAGCGTCTCGCTCGACGTCGATTCCGGCGGCCTTACCACCGTCGACATCAAGCGCCTCCCCTTCAAGAAGGTCCCGCGCCCGGTCTGGCCGCTGGACGACATCTGACGCCATGACCGCGAAGGCCCAGTACCGCTCCGGCGGGCGGCAGGTGCAGTCGGCCGTCGAGGCGGGCGCGCCGTACGAGGCGATCCGCGTCGAGAAGCTGACGCCGATCATCGGCGCGGAGATCGGCGGGGTCGATCTCTCAGGCCCGTTGAGCCGGGCGCAGGCGGACGAGATCCATCGGGCTCTGGCGGAGAACCTGGTCGTCTTCTTCCGCGACCAGCGTCTCACGCCCGACCAGCACGTGGCCTTCGGCCGCCTCTTCGGCGATCTCCACGTCCATCCGGCGGCGCCGCATGTCGAGGGGCGGCCGGAACTGATGCTCATCCATGCCGATGCCGAGTCGAAACGCGCCAACGGCGAGGACTGGCACTCGGACGTCTCTTGCGATGCCGAGCCGCCGATGGGCAGCATCCTCCGCATCGCGACATGCCCGCCGTCGGGCGGCGACACGCTGTTCGCCAGCATGTATGCGGCCTATGACGCGCTCTCGGAGCGGATGAAGGCCTATGTCGACGGGCTGACGGCGATCCATGACGGCGAGCACGTCTATCGCGGCACCTACGCCAATTTCGGCGTCGCCGACAAGGCGGCCTATCCCCGCTCCGAGCACCCGGTGGTGCGCACGCATCCTGTGACGGGCCGGAAGGCGCTCTACGTCAACCGCATCTTCACCACGCACATCGTCGGATTGCCGCGGGACGAGAGCGACGCCGTGCTCGCCTTCCTGCTGACCCATGTCGAAAGCCCGCTCTGGCAATGCCGCTTCCGCTGGCGACCCAACTCGATGGCCTTCTGGGACAACCGCTCAGCCCAGCACCGCGCCATGTGGGACTACTGGCCGCACACGCGCTCTGGCTTCCGCGTCACGGTGAAAGGCGAGCGGCCGGTCTGAGGCTGCCTTGCCATCTCTCCCGCCGGCGCGAGACGGCGGCGTCCGGATGCGCTAGAGCTGGGTCCTTCGAGACGACCGGCCCCTCCGCATCCCGTGTCCTATCTGAGCCTCGCCGCCCGGCGCCTTTCGGCCGCCTGGCTCCGCCTGCCGCCGGTCGCGCACGCCGCTTTCTGGATGAGCGTCTGCGCGGTCGCGTTCTCGGCGGCGGCGATCGCCGTCCGCTTCGCCCTGGCCACGCTTCCAGCGGGCGAGATCACCTTCTTCCGTAATCTCGTCGCGCTGGCCTTCCTGGCGCCTCTGTTCATCCGCCGCGGCCGTGCCGTGGTCCGGGTGGCGCGCCCGTGGATGGCATCCACGCTGGCGCTGTGGCAGGCGATCTCGAACTTCTGCATCGTCCTCGCGTATGCGGTGATCCCGCTCGCCGATGCGGTCGCGATCAGCTTTCTCTCCCCGCTCATCGTCGTCGCGATGGCGGCGCTGCTCGGCCTCGAACGGGTCGGCCGCAGCCGCTGGGTGGCGACCCTGGTCGGGTTCGCCGGCATGCTGCTGATCGTCCGCCCGGGATTCCAGCAGATGCCGCCGGAGACGCTGCTGGTCCTGGCCTCGGCGACGGTCACCGCCTTCTTCAGCCTGACGGTCCGCAACCTCGGCCGCGACCACCACCCGGACACGCTGGTCCTGATCGCGCTCGGCGGCTCGCTTCCGATCCTGGCCGCCGTCGCCGGCCTGTCCTGGCGCATGCCGGACCCGGACGAAGCCCTCCTCCTGCTCGCGATCGGCCTGGCCGCGGCGGTCGGGCAGGCGGCGATGGTCCGGGCCTATGCGGTGGCCGAGTCGTCCTCGGTGATGCCGTTCTCGTTCCTGCAGCTGCCGGCGACGGCGCTGGCCGCCTATGTGGCCTTCGGCCAGGCGCCGGATCTCTTCACCGTGGCCGGTGCCCTGGTGATCTTCGCCAGCGCGCAATACACCATGCGCCGGGAGACCCGGCCCTAGGCGCCCGGCCAGCGGCCGGGCGGGCGCGCCGACGAGAACGACTATCGGATCACCATGGCGCTGGCCGGCTTCGGCGAGGGCGATGTTTCCATCGTCCAGCAGGGCAACGAGCTGGTCGTCGGCGGTGAGGCCAAGAAGGAAGCCGAGGCGCGCATGGACAAGGGACTTCTGCAGATCGATCTGGTGCGCGAGGTGCCGGAAGCCCTGCGCCCGCGGAAGATCGAGATCGGCAAGGGCGTGGCGGACCGCCTCCTGAAGACGGCGGCGTAACGCCCCTTCCTGTCCCCTGGACGCTCCGCGGTCGCGACCTCGCGGCCGCGGGCGCCGATCGTTGCCCTCGCCTGCGGCGGAGGCGAGATCCCTCAGGCGGCCTTGATGTTGGAGCGCTTGATGCGATCGAGGTTCCGGCCTTCGATGCGAACCAGCTTGGTCGGCCCGCTGCGCTTGGGCGAGTGAACCTCGCCGACGTCGTAGAGATGGCTGTCGCCGGGCTTCATGAGATATGTACGGGCCGGGGCCACCAGCGTCGGCGCCTCGCCGTTCCCTTGCGTGACGATGCGCCAGTCGGTCATCTCGGTATCGCCGGTGGCGACGCCGTAGATCGCCCAGGTCGAGCCGTGATCGTGCGGCCCGCCATCCGCGGCGCTCTCGTAGACGTGCCCGCAGATGCAGAAGCCGAGATCGGGGTCCTCGTACAGCACCTTGCGCGGCTTGCACTGATCGGCGGTGACGTAGCGATCGATGAAGTCGCGGTCGAGCAGGCTTCGGGAAAGGATGTCGCAGACGGCCTTCTTGCCCTCGCCTCCGGGGGCGGCCTCGAGCGCCCTGCGGATTTCGGCGCCCAGTCGTTCCGGCGTGTAGGCCATTTCCGGTCTCCCTATATGTCAGGCGACGGCATGGTAGATGACGATCCGGTCCGGATTCCAGGCCGTATGCCCGTTCCGCCGAAGCATGCCTCGGATTTGCCCGGCCGCGGATTTGCTCCGACACTCGGCGACGAAGAGTCTCCCGCCGAGGCCGCGTGACAGATCCGTCTTACCCGCCCCCGCTCACCGAGAACTGGCGCCTGACCAAGCCCGCGGCCACCGGCCGGCGGGGCATCGTGGTATCGCAGGCGCGTCAGGGAGCCGAGGCGGGGCTCGCCATCCTGGAGGCCGGCGGCAATGCCGTCGACGCCGCGGTCGCCACCGCCATGGCGTTGGCGAGCCAGGAGCCCTGGAACTCCGGCCTCGGCGGCTATGGCGGCTTCGCCATCGTGCATCGGGCGGGCCAGCCGCGGGCCGAGGTGGTGGATTTCGGCCCGGTCTCGCCGCGCAATCTCACCGCGGCGAACTTCCGCCTGACCGGCCGGATGTCCACCCAGGGCTTCCGCTGGCCCGAGGTCGAGGGCGACACCAACATCCACGGACCGCTGGCGGTCGCGGTGCCGAGCGCGGTCGCGGGCTGCGAGCGCCTGCACACGGCCTGGGGCCGGCTGCCGATGGCGGAGGTGATGGCGCCGGCCGTCGCCCTGGCCAAGCAGGGACTCCAGGCCGACTGGTGGACGACGCTGAAGATCGCCGCCGCCGCCGCCGATCTCCGCCGCTATCCGGAGAGTGCCCGCATCTATCTGAAGGACGGGCTGCCGCCGGTGCCGCCGGCCGACGGCAATCCGGGCCGCCTGCCGCTCGGCAATCTCGCCCGGACGATGGAGCAGCTGGCACGCGCCGGCTGGCGCGACTTCTACGAGGGCGAGATCGCCGCCGCGTTCCTGCGTGATCAGGCGGCCGTCGGCGGCGTCATCGACGCCGGGGACCTCCGCGACTGCACCGCGCGCATCGTGCCGGCGATGCAGGTGCCCTGGCGGAACGGCCGCGTGATGCAGCTCGCATCCGGCATGACCGCGTCGCCCACCCTGAAGGGCGTGCTTGCGGCGATGATGGACACGCCCTATGGCGCCCGGCCCGATGCGGCCTGGTACCGCCGCCTCTCAGCCGAGCTGCGTGCCGCCTATGCCGCGAGGCTCGCCGGCAAGGTGGAGGTGCCGGAGCCTGCGGGGCACGAGAGCTGCACCACGCATCTCACCGTCTGCGATTCCGAAGGCACGATGGTGACGATGACCACGACGCTGATGGCGAGCTTCGGTGCCCGCGTCGTCCTGCCGGAGACCGGGCTCCTGATGAACAACGGCATCATGCTGTTCGACCCGCGTCCGGGCCGGCCGAACTCGATCGCGCCGGGGAAACGCCTCCTCACCAACATGCTGCCGGTGATCCTGAGGGACGGCGACCGGCCGATCCTCGCCGCCGGTGCGTCCGGCGGGCGCCACATCATGGCGGCGGTGTTCCAGCTCCTGACATACATCGCCGATTTCGGCATGGACGCGGCGACGGCCGCGCATGCGCCCCGCATCGACGTCGCCGGGCCGGACAAGGTCGGGGCGGACATCGACCTCGGCCAAGAGATCATCGCCGCGCTCGCCGCCGACGCGCCGACCGAGATCGTCCGCCGCGGCGTCATGCCCGGCAACTTCGCCAGCCCCAACGTCATCGTCAGCCAGGCCGACGGCCGCCGCACCGGCATCGGCGACGACCGCTCGCCCTGGTCGGCCGCTCTCGCTCAGGACAGCTCCTCATGACCGCACCGCATCGCGACGAAGGCTCCCGCACCCGAGGCATGCAGGTCGAGCGGCGGCCCTACGAGGCGATCCATGTCCGCCGGCTCACGCCCCTGATCGGCGCCGAGATCTCCGGCGTCGATCTCTCGGGCCCCCTCGGCAACCAGGCCTTCGACGAGATCCACCGGGCGCTGATGGAGCACCTGGTCATCTTCTTCCGCGACCAGACGCTCAGCCCGGAGCAGCATCTCGCCTTCGGCCGGCGCTTCGGCGAGCTGCACGAGCACCCGATCGCCCCGCACGAGCCGGGAATGCCGGCCCTGATGCGGGTCTATACGGACGAGAAGTCGGCGCGCATCAACGGCGAGCACTGGCACACGGACGTTTCGTGCGAGGACGAGCCGCCGATGGGCAGCATCCTCTATCTTCGGCAATGCCCGCCCGAGGGCGGCGACACGCTGTTCGCCAACATGTATGCCGCGTACGAGTCGCTGTCGGACCGCATGAAGGCGCATCTCGAAGGGCTGACGGCGCTGCATGACGGCGAACAGGTCTATCGCGGCGCCTATGCGATCCAGGGCCAGACCGACCGGCCCACCTATCCGCGGGCCGAGCATCCGGTGGTGCGCACGCACCCGGTCACCGGGCGGCGCTCGCTCTACGTCAACCGGGGCTTCACCCGGCGCATCCTCGGCATTCCCGGCGAGGAGAGCGACGCGCTGCTCGCATATCTCTTCCAGCATGCCGAGAGCCCGCTCTGGCAATGCCGCTTCCAGTGGACGCCGAACGCGCTCGCCTTCTGGGACAACCGCTGCGCGCTGCACCGCGCCATGTGGGACTACTGGCCCCACACCCGCCTCGCCCACCGCGTCACGGTGAAGGGCGACCGGCCGGTGTGAGGCGGCCGCCGCTTCGCGCGCGGCACAGGACCGCTCCGCCGGGGGCTTGACGTGGCACCACAATGGTGCCGCCTGATGTCATGGAGAGGCGGAAGCCTCACCACGACCTCGGACGCTTCAAGGCGGCCATGTCGACGGGCGACAAGCTGTCCATGACGATGGCGGCGCAGACGTCCGCCTTCGAACTCGGCTGCGGCCGGGCCGAGGTCGTGGCGGCGATTCAGTCGCTGAAGAGGACGCATTTCTACAAATCGATGACAGCCAACTGGATCAACAGGCAATGGCAGGATGTCTGCCACCTGCCCTGGAACGGCATGACGCTCTATGTGAAGTTCACGGACAGCGCCCTCACGACATTCCAGCTTCTATCGTTCAAGGAGAAATGAAATGCCAAAGGCGCGGACGACCATGACCCATCCGGAAACGGGCGAGGTGCTCCGCCGCGGAGTCAGGACCGTGACCCTGACTTACAGGGGGCTGCAGACCAAGATCAGACAGCCGGGCTGGTATCCTGCGCGCGGCTCGGACGGTGTCTTCGTCGGCGCGGACATGGTCGCTGCCGACAAGGCCCTCGCGAAGCTCAAGGTAGAAGCGCGGCTCGAGACGGCAAGAAAGGTTAAGGCAATTCGCGAGCGGCTGAAGCTGTCGCAGCGGCAGGCTGGCCTCATACTCGGGGGAGGCCCCCGATCGTTCCAGAAATACGAGTCGGGCGAGGTCGAGCCGAGCGAGCCGATGCTCAATCTTCTGACCGTGCTCGATCGCGAGCCCAGCCTGCTGAAGGTGCTGACAGCGGCGTAGGCCGGCACCCGCCCGACCTGCGATCCTGTCTTCAATATGGGCCTTGGCACGTGGAACCAGCCAGAAGACTTAGATCGGCTATGTCCGCTCCTGGCCACGCTCGGCCGAATTCGACGCATCGCCTGCGAGGGGAGTTTTGACCCTGAACAGACATTCCGAGCTGCCGATGGACGGCAACCATCGACGACGTATGGGCGAAGTTCGTCACCGACTAGAAATAGCGCTGTGGCCAGAATTGGTCTGCGGGAGATCCACCCCGTAGACCACCTGGGTGATCGAGAGCCCGCGAGGCGAAGACCAGATATTCCGCTCTCCGGTCTTAAGGAAGCCGAGCTTCTGCAGGACACGGCCGGACGCCGGATTGTCCTCGGCGTGGCCGGCAGCGAGGCGTCGCAGTCCGATCGCCGTCGCGAAGGTCATGACCTCCGTTGCAGCTTCGCCGGCAATGCCGCGGCCCCACCAGTTCTCGTCAAGCCAGTAGCCGAGCTCGCCGGTCTCGCCAACGATGTCCGCGACGTCGGCGCACCCAATGACAAGTCCGCCGATCGTGACTGCGAAACGATATGCGACGCCTCGACGCCACTCCTGCGCATGGCCGGCGATCCATGCCGCATCGTCGGGGAGGTTGGGCGGGTACGGCGCGGCACTCAGCATCCGCGCCACTTTCCAGTTGGATCTGATCTCGACAGCCCGGGCTGCGTCGTCGACGGAGAAGGGCCGTAGCACCAGGCGTTCTGTGGTCAAGGTCTGTAGCGCGATCGCGGTCATTGTCGGCGGCAACTCGTCGGGACGGTGAACACGAAATCGACCAGGAATGCCTTACGCAAGCAATTGTCCGCCTCTGGTTAACCTTTGACTCATATGGACGCGGAAGACCGCCCTCCCAACCCAGACAGCCAAGGCGTTCCCGGCGAGCAAGGAGTTGCTGGCGCGCGGTGCCGTTCTTGGGCGGGTCGGGAGCGTCAGGTCTCGCGCAAGCTTGCGAGGACTGCCGTAACGACGGCCCTTGGCGCGACACCCTGCGTCTCGAGATTGAAAGCGTTGCCCATCGTCGCGATGACCAGCCCGTGCACAGGAAACACGAAGATCCGTTGACTACCATTGCCTGATGCGAACAGGCAGCGTTTGCCAGGCCAGAAGCGCTGGTCGATCCGCCATTGATATCCGTAGGACAAAAAACGGCTGATCGCGACTCGCTGCCGAAAGGTTTCCCGCAGCCAGGTTTCGGGAACGACCGCCCTGCCGTTCCATATGCCATTGTCGAAGACCAGCTGGCCGATCCGCGCGAGGTCCCGCGCGGAAATCCGGATCCCGGAAGAGGCCATCGGCTGCCCGTTCGCGCCAAGCGCCCAATTGCCGGAATCGATGTCGAGGGGCGCGAAGAAATTCGCTCTCGCGAAGTCCTCCAGAGACCGGCCGGTGCCCTTGGCGATGAGCCTGCCCAGCAGCTCGGTCGCGCCCCCGTTGTAGGCGAACTTCGTACCCGGTGGGTCGACGATAGGCTTGGAGAGCACGAACCGATACGGATCCTGAGCAAGGAACATGACATTCGCGTCATTGTCGGCGCGGCCATACGGCAGTTCCTCGTTCCATCTCAATCCGAGCGTCATGGTCAGGGCATGCTCGACCAGAAGCTCCTTCTTTTCCTCGCTCGCCAGGTCGGCGTATTCGGGAAACTGGTCCATCAAGGGTGCATCTGGCGTCGGAACGAAGCCTCGCGCCAGCGCGATGCCGTACAGCAACCCTGTGACGCTCTTGGTCACGGAGGCGATTGGGCGCGTCGTCCGCGGGTGCTGGACGAAGCCCGAGACCGGTTCCGGGAAGTAATGCTCGAAGACCAGTCGACCGTGCCTGGCGACGATGATCGCGCGGAGCTTGTGATCGAAGTTGACGCCCGCGAGCGCCGCGTCAATTACGTTGCCAAGATCGCGACCAAGGCCCACATCCTCGGGCGGCGCCTCGACCCAACAGGTTGCCGCCACGGCTGGTTTATTAAGCATCAGCGCACCGGCGCCGAGCAGCGCCTGGCGGCGGGTAAGTAGGAAACGTCGGGTCGGCGGTGCTCTCATCTGCATCCTCAAAGGAGGTCGAGTAACCTACCGCAAGGGCCACCTGGAGGCACGCCAGAGCCAGCGGAGGGCCTGACTGTTGCAGTGTCATCAGCTGGCTTGGAGCTGCTTCTGGCTATGCCCGGCCGATCGCGACCTGGCGCCAGACGGGGAAGCTTTGACC
>CAMDFP010000051.1 GCA_945897335.1 Asaia bogorensis
AGGCGGACGCCGACGAACTCGCCAAGCTGGACAAGGCCGCCCGCGCGGGCAGCGAGATGGATTCACGGCAGGTGTTCGACCGGCTGGCTGGCACCTGGACCTATTGGGGCTGGAAGGGCGGCTATTTCGATTCCGAAACCGACGCCCGCGCCTTCTATGACGAGATGTGCCACATGCTGGCGAGCCAGCGCGCCGCGCCGAACAGCCCGCAATGGTTCAACACCGGCCTGCACTGGGCCTACGGCATCGACGGCCCGGCCCAGGGCCACTACTACGTCGACTTCCAGTCCGGAAAGCTGGTCCAGTCCGAATCGGCCTACGAGCACCCGCAGCCGCACGCCTGCTTCATCCAGTCGGTCTCGGACGATCTGGTGAACGAGGGCGGCATCATGGATCTCTGGGTCCGCGAGGCGCGCCTGTTCAAATACGGCTCCGGCACCGGCTCCAATTTCTCCAAGCTCCGCGGCGACGGCGAGAAGCTGTCGGGCGGCGGCCGCTCGTCCGGCCTGATGAGCTTCCTCAAGATCGGCGACCGCGCCGCCGGCGCCATCAAGTCGGGCGGTACCACCCGCCGCGCCGCCAAGATGGTGACGGTCGACATCGACCATCCGGACATCGAGACCTACATCAAGTGGAAGATGGTCGAGGAGCAGAAGGTCGCTGCCCTCGTTTCCGGCTCGCGTCTCGCCGCCAAGCACCTGAACGAGGTGATGGCCACCTGCCGCCCGGAGGCCGCCGGCATCATCGGCGACGACCGCTTCGATCCCCGGAAGAACAAGGCCCTCAAGCGCGCGATCCTCGCCGCCCGCAAGGTGATGATCCCCGAGAACTACGTCCAGCGGGTGATCCACTTCGCCAAGCAGGGCTACGAGAAGATCGACTTCCCGACCTACGACACCGACTGGGATTCGGACGCGTACCTGACGGTCTCCGGTCAGAATTCGAACAACTCCGTTCGCCTCAACAACGACTTCCTCGAGGCGGTACTGGCCGACGGCGACTGGAAGCTGATCCGCCGTACCGACGGCAAGATCCACAAGACGCTGAAGGCGCGCGAACTCTGGGACATCGTCGGCGAGGCGGCCTGGGCCTGCGCCGATCCGGGCGTGCAGTACGACTCCACCATCAACGAGTGGCACACCTGCCCGGCTTCGGGGCGCATCAATGCCTCGAATCCCTGCTCGGAATACATGTTCCTGGACGACACCGCCTGCAACCTGGCGTCCATGAACCTGCTGACCTTCAAGAAGCCCGACGGCAGCTTCGACATCCCGGCCTACGAGCACGTGACCCGGCTCTGGACCATGGTCCTCGAGATCTCGGTGATGATGGCGCAGTTCCCGTCCAAGGCCATCGCCGAGCTCTCCTACGAGTTCCGCACGCTGGGCCTTGGCTACGCCAATGTCGGCGGCCTCTTGATGGCCTCGGGCATTCCCTATGACTCCGACGAGGGCCGCGCCTATTGCGGCGCCTTGACCGCGATCATGACCGGCGTCGCCTATGCCACCTCGGCCGAGATGGCGGGCGAACTCGGGACCTTCCCGGGCTATGCCGCGAACCGCGAGCACATGCTGCGCGTCATCCGCAATCACCGCCGCGCCGCCTATGGCGAGGCCGACGGCTACGAGACCCTGGCGATCAAGCCGGTGCCGCTCGACGCCGAGAGCTGCCCCGACGACAACCTGATCCAGGCCTCGCGTCGCGCCTGGGACGAGGCGCTGCGCCTGGGCGAGCTGCACGGCTATCGCAACGCGCAGGCCAGCGTGGTGGCGCCGACCGGCACCATCGGCCTGGTCATGGACTGCGACACCACCGGCATCGAGCCCGACTTCGCCCTGGTGAAGTTCAAGAAGCTCGCCGGCGGCGGCTACTTCAAGATCATCAACCGCCTGGTGCCGGATGCTCTCCGGACGCTCGGATACGCAGAGAACCAGATCGAGGAGATCGTCGCCTACGCGGTCGGGCACGGCACGCTGAAGACTGCGCCCGGGATCGACCACGTGGCGCTCCGGGCTCGCGGCTTCACCGCTGATGCGCTGACGGCGATCGAGGCGTCGCTCGGGTCCGCCTTCGACATCAAATTCGCCTTCAACCGCTGGACGCTGGGCGAGGACTTCTGCAAGAACCAGCTCAAGATCCCCGCGGCGACGCTGGACGAGGCCGGTTTCGACCTGCTTTCCTGGATGGGCTTCACCCGCACCGAGATCGAGGCCGCCAACACCTATTGCTGCGGCGCCATGACGGTGGAGGGCGCGCCCTACCTCAAGGCCGAGCATCTGGCGGTGTTCGACTGCGCCAATGCCTGCGGCCGGATCGGCACCCGCGTGCTCTCGGTCGAGAGCCACATCCGGATGATGGCGGCCTCGCAGCCGTTCATCTCCGGCGCCATCTCCAAGACCATCAACATGCCGAACCAGGGCACGGTCGAGGACTGCAAGAACGCCTACATGCTGTCGTGGCGCCTCGGCCTCAAGGCCAACGCGCTCTATCGCGACGGCTCCAAGCTCTCCCAGCCGCTGTCCTCCTCGCTCATCGACGACGTCGATGCGATGGACGAGATCGCCGATGCGGCCCCGGCCGAGAAGGCGCCGCTGGTCGCCGAGAAGATCGTCGAGCGCATCATCGAGCGGATCGCGTCGCGCCAGCGCCTGCCGCAGCGCCGCAAGGGCTACACGCAGAAGGCCTCGGTCGGCGGCCACAAGGTCTATCTCCGCACCGGCGAATACGACGACGGCAAGGTCGGCGAGATCTTCATCGATATGCACAAGGAAGGGGCGGCGCTCCGCTCCTGGGTCAACAACTTCGCCATCGCGATCTCGATCGGGCTCCAGTACGGCGTGCCGCTGGAGGAATTCGTCGAGGCCTTCACTTTCACCCGCTTCGAGCCGTCGGGACCGGTCGAGGGCAACGAGGCGATCAAGATGTCGACCTCGATCCTCGACTACATCTTCCGCGAGCTCGCCATCAGCTATCTCGATCGCACCGATCTCGCCCATGTGCAGCCCGACGACCTGCTGCCGGGCGCCATGGGATCGGGCGAGGGAGAGAGCGCGCTGCCCCGGCCGGTGCCGAAGGTCCCGGTCGACAAGCTGAGCCGCGGTTTCGTCCGCACCAACCTCGTGGTCTTCCGCGGCGGTGCCGCTGCCAGCGTGGAAACCAACGGGCAGGTGGTCCAGGTCCACGCGGCGACGGCGCAGGCGACCGGCACCACCGGCATGGCCATGCACAGCTTCGCCGAAGGGGCGACCGCGCTCGCGGTCGAGCCCGAGGTGATGGCGGCGGTCGATGCCAAGATGGCCCGGCGGCGCGAGGCGAAGCTCAAGGGCTACGAGGGCGACTCCTGCGGCGAGTGCGGCAACTTCACCCTGGTCCGCAACGGCACCTGCCTCAAATGCGACAGCTGCGGATCGACCACCGGCTGCAGCTGATCTGAGGATCAACGCGATCGACGAAAGGCGCGGCCGGTGGCCGCGCCTTTTCTGCTTCCCGATCTTGTGACCCTTGCCGCCATATGGGGATTGGACGAGGCGCGGCGGGCCGCGCCATCTATGCGTGGACGCGAGGACGGCCGTCTATCTCCGCGCGTCCCCGGGGGGACCTTCGCGCACCGCCATGTCCAGCGACTATCTCGACTCCAAGCGCCGCTCGCTCGAGCAGGCGGCTCTCACCAATATCGTTGCCGCCAACGCCATCAACCGGGACGCGATCATCGACTTCCTCGACCAGTTCGAGATTCCGAACGCGATCACGGTGCTGCGCCGGGAGCCCAAGGACAACGCCATCCTGTTCGCCAATCTGGCGTTCTCCCGGCACTTCCTCGGTACCCGGCCGCAATTCCTCTTGAGCGCGGTGCTCAGCTTCGTCTGCACCCGCGCGATCGTCATCGAGTTCGTCAGGCGGTTCATCGACACGCTGTTCGCCACGGGCCGCAGCGCCGGCTCGATCTCGACATACACCGGCGACCGGCGGCGCTTCTTCACCCGCGTCACCTCGTACCGATTCCGCGGCTTCGACAATGACGACTACGCACTGTCGTTCATCGAGCCCTTGCGCGAGATGACGCGCAAGCGCCGGCGGGGATAGGTCAGTCCGCCCGTTCCAGGTGCAGGTGGCAGCAGCCCGCCTTGCCTTCGGTCCAGGTGTCGGCCGAGAACCTGACGCCGCGGCCGCCGAAGACGCCGTTGTCGAAATGACCGGCGATCCTGCAGATCGTCGCCATGTCGGAGGCGGGCAGTTTCGCTTCCTCCCAGGCTTCTTTCAGCGGGCAGACCCTGACGTGGATGTGCATGCCGCCGTTCTCATCGCGGCGGACATCGGTCGGGAACAGCCTGCCGTTCGCCGGCGACACCGAGAGGAAGCGCTCGCCGATCGCCACCGGATCGGCGGGGGTGTCCCGGAACAGGGCATCGCCCGCGTCCTTCCCACGCCGCTCGATGGCGCGGGCCAGGATCCGGCCGGCCTTCTCGTCGCCGAGTTCCTTTCGGAACTCGTCGTAGATCGACCAGTAGAGCAGCGCCCGGTTTTTGAACGCGTCCTTGATCTCGCGTTCGAGCTGGTCGGGATCGCGTGCCGTCACCGAATGTCACCTTCGTCCTTGAGCAGCTTCAGGGTCGAGCGGAAGGCGCCCGCCGTGCGCTCGAGGTCGGCATCGGTATGCACCGCCGACATGATGCCGCCGGGGCCGCCGTTGATGTCGACGCCGTTGACCATCATGCCGAGCCGGACCTTGTGCGCGATGTTGGCACTCCAGGCGCCCTTCAGCTCCTCGGCTTCCGTTTCGAACGCATCGAAGGTCTTGGGGTCGATGGCGCGGCGCTTCGGATTGGTGAAGATGTGGAATCCGGCGAATGTGCCGTAGGCCGCCCACGGCACGCTCTCGGCCATGATCGCCTCGTTGAGCAGGCCGCGAAGCTTGGCGGCGGAGGCATTGGCGCGCTTGTTGGCGTCCGTCGTCTTCAGGATCGTCAGCGCGGCGATGCCGGCCGCGGCCGAGACCGGATTGGCGTTGTAGGTGCCGGGATGCTGGATCTTCTCGATGCCCTTGGCCTTGGTCTGGGCGAAGTCGAGAAGCTCGAGGATGTCCTTCCGCCCGACGATGGCGCCGCCCGGAAGCCCGCCGGCCAGGATCTTGGCGAGCGAGGTCAGGTCGGGCGTGATGCCGAATTCGGCCTGGGCGCCGCCGGGGCCGACGCGGAAGCCCGTCACCACCTCGTCGAAGATCAGGACGATGCCCTTCTCCTTGGTGATCTTGCGAAGGAAGGCGAGGAAGGTCGGCTTCACCGGCACGCGCCCGAAGCTGGCGCCGGTCGGCTCGATGATCACGCAGGCTATGTCGGGGTTCGCCTCGATCGTCGCGCGCGTGCCCGCCTCGTCATTGGCGGTCGCCAGCACCACGGCGTCGGCGACGCCCTTGACCACGCCCGCGGTCGGCGTGCCGTCGAAGTGGTTGGCCATGCCCGAGGTCATGTGGTCGTGCCAGCCGTGGAAATGCATCTTGAAGCGCAGCACCTTCGAGCGGCCGGTGAAGGCGCGGGCGAGGCGGACGCCCATCAGCGTCGCCTCGGTGCCGGACGAGGTGAAGCGCACGCGCTCGGCCGACGGCACCATCTGGTGCACCAGTTCGGCCCAGCGTACCTCCAGCGGATGGCTGGCGCCGTAGTGGCTGCCCTTGGCGACCTGCTCCTGGACCGCCTTGGTCACTTCCGGGTGGTTGTGGCCGAGGATGAGGGCGCCATGGCCGCCGAAATAGTCGACGTAGTCGTTGCCGTCGACGTCCCATTTGTGCGAGCCCTGGGCGCGGTCGACATAGAGGGAGTAGGGCTCGAGGTATCGTGAGTCGTGGGTGAGGCCCGAGGGGAAGACCTCGGCGGCCTCGGTCGCCAGCTTGGCCGAGCCCGGGGTCCTCTCCCGGTAGCGCGAGACGATCAGGGAATTGCTCAGCCACTGCGCCGGGGCCTGGTCAGGCATCGCCCACTCCATCGGTTTGTTTCGGATCGGAAAGATCGCGATTGTCTGGCCGGAGGCTAGTGCGTCGGGGCGGACGTGGCAACTCGCCAGCGCGCGAAAAAACGCGTCATTGCGCCTCAGCGCCGGCCACACCACTCGATTGCAAGCCCTCTGGCGCTTTCGTTCCTATATGCTTGAAGAGAAGCACAAGAGGACAGCATGGCTCAAATCATAGACGGCTTCGAACTCAAATTCGTAAGCCGGCTCAGGAAGGCGGAGCGTCGCCAGAATGGGCGCCTGATCGACACCATTCCGGTGACATGGGCCAAGACCTGGCGGCAGGCGCCGCTGGTGAAGCCGACGGCCGCTCCGAAGGGGGCGAAGGTGGTTCCCGTGCCGCGGGACATCTTCCTCGAGGTCTGGTACCAGGACGCCGCCGAAATGGAGGCCCGGAAGGGCGACGCGGCGCCGTTCTTCGTCGCGATGGCCACGAGCAGCGAGGTCGCGGGCAAGCCCGACAAGTTCTCCGAGTTCCGGGGCGTCTTCGAGGTGACCGCGACGGGCGAGGCGCTGAGCCCCAACAGCTTGGAATCCAAGGTGATCCGGCGGGCGAAGCCGGTGCCCGAGGCGGCATGAACTAGACGAGCGTGAGGCAAGGCCGGCCGTCGCGGACGGATGCGGCTAAAACGAGACACGGAGCGACATGAGCGGTTTCAAGGAAAAGAGCTTCAGCGACCGGCTGAAGGCTGCAGAAGAGGCGAAGAAGAAGGCGCTGGCGAAATTCAAGGCGAAGCCGGGGCCGGACGATCCCGAGTTCATCGCCCGCCAGGCGAAGCGGGCGGAAATCGAGGCCGCCCGCGAGGTTCGGAACGCCGAGCGCGAAGTGGCGAGACAGGCGGAATTGGCCCGCCAGGCCATCGAGGCGGAGAAGAGGGCGGCCGAGCAGAAGGCGCGCGAGGCGGAAGAGGCCGCACGGAAAGTGGCCCTCGAAGCCGAGCAGAAAGCCGCTCGCGACGCCCGCTACGCCGCCCGCAAAGCGCGGAAATGAGCCATGGCCGGCCGGCGGAGGACGTCGGTGTCTCCGTCTGCCAGGCCTGCGGGGCGTGCTGCGCCTATTCACGCGAATGGCCTCGGTTCTCACTCGAGAGCGACGAGACGCTGGCACTGATTCCGGCTGAGTTCGTCGACAATGCCTCAGGCCGGATGCGCTGCGAGGGCGATCGCTGCTCGGCCCTGCTGGGCAAGGTCGGCGTGTGGACGACGTGCTCGATCTACGACGTGCGGCCGGAGGTCTGCCGGGCCTGCCTGCCGGGCGACGACGCCTGCACGATCGCCAGGACCCACTACGGATATCCGCCGCTCACGGCCCCGGAAGATCGGACGCAGGCCCTTTAAAGCGGCTATAAGATCGAGGTACCGGCTTCGCTTCCTAGTGTGTGAGGCCTCAACAGGGGGATGGACATGGCCAAGGGACAAATGCGCAGCAATCGCGAAGCCAAGAAGCCGAAGCAGACCAAGGTCAAGGCACCGGCCGCCGCGTCGACCTTCTCCTCGGGAAAGAGCGCCGGCGCTCCCGCAGGCAAGAAGAAGTAGGACCGGTCTTTATCCTTTCAGGATCGATCCCAGCACGCCCCTGACGATCTGCCGGCCGATGGCCGAGCCGATCGAGGAGCTGACCGAGCGGACGACGCTCTTCACCGCCGTCTCGGTGATGGTCTGGCGCTGACGGCCTGCGGGCGCGGACCGCGGCGGCAGGCGCGCGCCCGGGATGCGTGTCGACGGCGACGGCGGCGGCGCTGACGGCGTCTCGCGCGGCGCGCCCCAGGGATTGGGGAGGCCGATCGCGTCCGCGGCCCGGCCCCAGGGGTTGCTGCCGGGCGGTGGTGCTGCGGGCGCGCTCAGCTGTTCGAAGGCGGATTCGCGGTCTACCGTCTCGTCGTAGCGTGTGCCGACCGGGCTCATCTGGGTCGTCGCCCGGCGCTCGTCCGGCGTGATCGAACCCAGGCGCGAGGCCGGCGGGCGGATCAGCGTGCGCGCTACCGGCGTCGGCGTGCCGCGCTCGTCGAGGACCGAGACCAGTGCCTCGCCGATCGCGAGTTCCGAAATCACCTTCTCGGTGTCGAGGCCGGGGCTCGCCCGGAACGTCTCGGCGACGGCGCGGATGGTCTTCTGGTCCTTCGGCGTGAAGGCGCGGAGCGCGTGCTGGACGCGGTTGCCGAGCTGGCCCAGCACGCTTTCCGGCAGGTCCAGCGGGCTCTGGGTCACGAAGAAGACACCGACGCCCTTGGAGCGGATCAGGCGCACCACCTGCTCCACCTTCTCGACCAAGGCCGGGCTCGAATCCTTGAACAGGAGATGCGCCTCGTCGAAGAAGAAGACCAGCTTCGGCTTCTCCAGGTCGCCGGCCTCCGGCAACGCCTCGAACAGCTCGGAGAGCAGCCAGAGCAGGAAGGTGGCGTAGAGCCGTGGACGCTGCATCAGCTGATCGGCGGCCAGCACGTTGATGGCGCCGCGTCCCTGAGCATCGGTCAGGAGCAGGTCGTTGAGATCGAGCGCCGGTTCGCCGAAGAAGGCGAGGCCGCCCTGTTCCTCGAGCTGCAGCAGGCCGCGCTGGATGGCGCCGACCGATTGCGCGGAGACCATGCCGTAGGTGGCGCGCAGCGTGTCGGCCTGCTCGGCCACGTGCTGGAGGAGCGCTCTCAGATCCTTGAGATCGAGCAGCAGCAGCCCCTCGTCGTCGGCGAGCTTGAAGGCGAGCGCCAGCACGCCCTCCTGCACCTCGTTGAGGCCCAGCAGGCGGGACAGCAGCAGCGGGCCCAGCTCCGAGATGGTGGCGCGCAGCGGGTGGCCCTGCTTGCCCAGCAGGTCCCAGAACAGCACGGGGAAGGCCATGGGGCGGTAGCCGGCAGGCCCGGTGGTTTTGGCCCGCTCCATCAGCCGGGCATCGCCGCGGCCGGGCTGGCTAAGGCCGGCGAGATCCCCTTTCACGTCGGCGACGAAGACCGGAACGCCGGCGGCTGAGAGGCCCTCGGCCAGGCCCTGGAGGGTGGCGGTCTTGCCGGTGCCGGTGGCGCCGGCGATCAGCCCGTGGCGGTTGGCCATGGCCGGCAGCAGGTGCACCGGCGTCTTCCCACGTCCGATCAGGATCGGTTCGACCATCGACATCCCTCGCTTTCCCCGCCAGCCCCAAAGCGGATATCGTGCGCGCCCAACCGTTTCAAGGAGCATGGCGCATGTCCGGGCGCATCGAAGACAGGCTGAAGGAACTGAAGATCGAGCTGCCGAAGCCGGCGGCGCCCGCAGCCAACTACGTTCCCTACACGATTTCCGGCCGCCTGCTGTTCGTCGCCGGGCAGATTCCGGTGCTGAACGGCCAGATCAAGTATGTCGGCACGGTCGGCCAGGACCTCTCGATCGAGGACGGCGCCGCCGCCGCGCGTCTCTGCGGGCTGAACCTGATCGCCCAGGCCAAGGCCGCCTGCGGCGGCAACCTCGACAAGGTCGGCCGGGTGCTCAAGCTGGTGGGATTCGTGCAGTGCACGACCGGCTTCAAGGACCAGCCGAAGGTGGTCAACGGCGCCTCGGACCTGATGGTGCAGGTGTTCGGCGATCTCGGCCGCCATGCCCGCGTCGCCGTCGGCACCAATGCGCTGCCCTTGGGCGTCGCCGCCGAGGTCGAGGGCACCTTCGAGCTCCTGTAGCCGCCATGGACGGCGACGGACAGGTGACGGTCCGCGTCGTCGACAGCATCGCTGCGATTCCAGCGGCCGAGTGGGATGCGTGCGCAGGCGCGGACAATCCGTTCCTGTCGCACGCCTTCCTGAGCGCGCTCGAGGTCTCGGGAAGCTGTTCGCCAGACACCGGCTGGCTGCCCCAGCATCTGGTCGCGGCCGACGATTCCGGTGCCGTGCTCGGCGTCGTTCCGGCCTATCTGAAGAGCCATTCCCAGGGCGAGTACGTCTTCGACCATGGCTGGGCCGAGGCCTATATCCAGGCCGGTGGCCGCTACTATCCGAAACTCCAGATCGCGGTTCCGTTCACGCCTGCGACCGGCCGGCGCCTCCTGCTCAAGCCGGGCGCCGATCAGGGATTGGTGGCGCAGCTTGCCGACGCGGCGCTGGCGCTGGCGGAGAAGCGGCGTGCTTCCTCCGTCCACATCACCTTCCCGACCGAGGCGGAGTGGACCGAGCTCGGCGAGGCCGGCTGGATCCGCCGCACCGGCCTCCAGTATCACTGGACCAACGAGGGCTATGCGAGCTTCGACGAGTTCCTCGAGGCGCTGGCATCGCGCAAACGGAAGACGCTGAGGAAGGAGCGGCGCGAGATCGCCGACAGCGGCATCGTCGTCCGCGCGCTCACCGGCAATGAGATCGAAGAGCGTCACTGGCGGACCTTCCATCGCTACTATCTCGACACCGTCGACCGCAAATGGGCGCATGCCTATCTGAACGAGGCGTTCTTCCTCCGTCTCGGCGAGACCATGGCCGACCGTGTGGTGATGATTGTCGGCGAGGCCGGCGGCAAGATGATCTGCGGCGCGCTCAACCTGCTCGGCACCGACACGCTCTATGGCCGCAACTGGG
The DNA here is from genome assembly GCA_945897335.1 of Asaia bogorensis. Classification (GTDB taxonomy): domain Bacteria; phylum Pseudomonadota; class Alphaproteobacteria; order SHVZ01; family SHVZ01; genus SHVZ01. The sequence continues at coordinate 10,530 of CAMDFP010000051.1, forward strand.
GCGCCGACGGGGACTACAAGTTCCTGCACTTCGAGGCGTGCTACTACCGCGCCATCGACTTCGCGATCGAGCACGGCCTGAAGCGGGTCGAGGCCGGTGCCCAGGGGCCGCATAAGATCCAGCGCGGATACCTCCCGACCACGACCTACAGCCTGCACCACATTTTTGATCCCCGCCTGGCGAAGCCGGTCGCCGACGCGCTGAAACGCGAGCGCACCCAAGTCGCCCGCGAGATCCAGCGGCTGATGGAGTTCTCGCCGTTCAAGAAGGGAGCGGAGGACTGAGCCTCGCTCTCAGACCGTCCTGAGATGTCCGAAGACCGCGCCGCCGAAGATCATGTCGACGGTGGCGCCGTCGGCGGCCATGGGCAGCAGGAGACGGTCGTAGCGATAGACTCGCTTGTCCTGGCCGATGAATTCGCTGCGATGACAGAGCGGCCGCCGCTCCAGGGTCACCAGGCGATAATGTCCGATGACTGTGTCGCGAAGACGCGGAGCGACGGTTGCGCCCAGCTCCTGGCCGGTATCGTCGGTGCCGGCATGGGTGACGATGTGCGTGCCGATGAGACGCCAGCGAAAGCGCATGCCGCCTTCGATGACGTCGGCGAGGAAGACATGGGCCAGAAGCGACGGTCCGATCGCAAGCGGATCGATGTGCTGGCGCCCTGGCAGGCCCGACGGAACGAGGCCCCGCCAATAGTCGAAAAGCCGGGCGAGCTTGCCCGCAGGCTCGATCGCCTCGAAGACCGGATCCTGGGCCTGGAAAGTCCGCGCTTTTGCTTCCGCCAACGACAGCTCCTGCTTCTTCGGCCGCGGGCGAAGCGGCGGAACCTAGGGGCAAAAGCTTAACCCCGACTTAACAGGTATCCGCAAGGCCAATATCCGCAATGGTTGCGGTTATGGCGCTGTGTGCGCCTCAACCGCGAAAACAGCGCCTCCAAGCACCGTGTCAACGGAGGCGCCGTCATCGGCCAGCACCGGCAGCAGAAGCCGCTCGTAGTGGTAGTCGTGCCCGTCACGGCCGGTGAAGTCGCCGCGATGGCAGAGCGGCCGGCGCTCGCGAACCACCTGCTGGTAGTGGCCGATGATGGTCGGCCGCATATGCGGGGCCACGCTGATGTCGAGGTCGAGTCCGGTGTCGTCGGTGCCCGCATGCCTGACGATGTGCGCACCGATCAGGCGCCAGCGGAACCGGCGGCCGTCTTCCAGCACGTCCACCAGGAAGACATGCGGAAGGAAGGCCGGATTCATCCCCATCAGGTCGATGTCGCGGCGAAGGGGCAATCCTCCCGGCCTCAGCCGCTGCCAATATGAGAGCAGTTGGGCGAGGCGGCCCGTCGGCTGGATGTCGCCGAATTGCGCGCCTTGGTCCTGGAAAGGCAAGCGTGGTCGTCCTAGAGCGACTGGACGGCGGCGAGAACCTGGTCCACATGGCCGGGCACCTTGACCTTGCGCCAGACGTGGCGGACCACGCCCTTGGCGTCGATGACGAAGGTGGCGCGCTCGATCCCCATGTATTTCCGGCCATACAGGCTCTTCTCGACCCAGGTGCCGAAGGCCTCGCAGGCCTTGCCTTCGGTGTCGGCGAGCAACGGGAAGGACAGGTCGAACTTGGCCGTGAACTTGTCATGGCTCACGACCGAGTCTTTGGAGATGCCGATGACCTCGGCGCCGGCCTTCTTGAACTTCGCCATCGCCGACTGGAAGTCCTGGGCCTCCTTGGTGCAGCCCGAGGTGTTGTCCTTCGGATAGAAATAGACGACCACCGGCTTGCCTTTGAGCTTGGCGAGAGACAGCTCGCCTCCGCCGGAGACCGGAAGAGTGAGGGCAGGGGCCTTGTCGCCGACGGCAAGTGTCATGCGCGGATCTCCTTACTTCAAGGCGCCAGCCGGTTCGTCGACGTACCGGCGGTAGAGGTCCCGAACGCCCGAGGCGGCCTCCGCCATCCTGGCTTCGAGATCGACTAGGTCGGCAGCGCCGCCGGCGACGGCCAGCGCCCGCTTCACCCCTTCGGACGCCGTCTTCGGATCGAAGGCGCCGCCGGTGGTGAGCCTGAGGAAACCCTGCAGCCGCCGCCACAGCCGCATCGCATCGATCAGGCGATCGGCTTCGGTCCGGGCCAGCACGTTGGCCACCGCAAGCCGGTCGAGGGCGTCGGTCGTGTTGGCGGCGAGCACGTCGGGAGTCCTTGCGGCGTGGAGAAGCTGGAGATACTGGGCGAGGAACTCGATGTCCACCATTCCGCCCGGCCGATGCTTCACGTTCCAGGGAGACTTGCCGGGATGTTCCTTCGCCATGCGCTGGCGCATGTCGGCGACGTCGGCGAGCAGCTTCCGTGGATCGCGCGGGCTGGCCAGGATGCTGCGGACGGCGTCCGCAGCCTCGGCCATCAATGCCGGCGATCCGGCGATCGGCCGTGCGCGGGTCAGCGCCATGTGCTCCCAGGTCCAGGCCTCGGCGGTCTGGTAGCGGACGAAGCCTTCGAGGTTGGAGGCGATCGGGCCTTTGTTGCCGGAGGGCCGAAGCCGCATATCGACCTCGTAGAGGTCGCCTTCGGCGGTCCTGACGGTGAGGCCGGAAATCAGACGCTGGCTCCAGCGTCCGAAATAAAGACCCGCCTGCAACGGCTTGGCGCCGTCGGACTCGCGGTCGACCGGCGCATCGTAGACGAAGATCATGTCCAGATCGGAGCCGATGGTCATCTCGCGGCCGCCGAGCTTGCCGAGCGCCAGCACCGCCATGCCGGCATCGGGAACGTGGCCATGGGCCTCGGCCAGCTGGCGCCCGGCGCGGTCGGCCAGGCGGTCGACCACCGCCTCGGCGATGTCGGAAATCGCCGGCCCCAGCCGGTCGGCGTCGCTCTCACCTGAGAGCATGCGGAGGCCGAGCGCGAATTTCCGGTCCTCGGCCCAGCGGCGGGTGAGGTCGAGGACGGCCTCGTAGCCGTCGGCTTCGTTCAGGGTGCGGTCGAGATCGGCCTTAAGGCTTTCGGCGCCCGGCGGCTCGCCGGCCGACTGCAGCGTCAGCACCGCCTCAAGTCGGCTCGGCCGGTTGCCCAGGGCCTCGGCCATGTGCGGGGCCGAGCCCATCACCTCCGCCAGGAGGGCCAGGAGGCGTGGATTCTGATGCAGCAGAGAGAACACCTGGACGCCGGCCGGCAGCGACTTCAGGAATGCGTCGAAACGGAGGAAGGCCCCATCTGCATCCGTAGTTTTCGCCAGGGCTTCCAGAAGCGCCGGCATCAGCTCGGTCAGGATCTGGCGCGCGCGCTCGCTGCGGGTCGCGCGATAGCGGCCGTGATGCCAGCCGCGCACGGTGGCGCAGACCATGGAGGCATCGCGGTATCCGAGGCCCGTCAGGGTCTCGATCGTCCCGGGGTCGTCCTCGGTGCCGGTGAAGACCAGGTTGCCGGGGCCGGAGAGGCTGGGAGCCTCCTCGAACAGGCGGGCGTAGCGACGCTCGACCCGCTTCAGCACCTGGGTGATCGCCTGTCCGAACGCCTCGGCGCCCTCGTATCCCAGGAACGCGGCGAGCCGCTCCAGTCCCGTCGGGTCGCCCGGCAGCGTCTGCGTCTGCTCGTCGGCGATCATCTGCAGGCGGTGCTCGACGACCCTCAAGGTCCGGTAGGCATCGGCGAGGTCGTCGGCGGTCTCGCGCGTGACCCGGCCGGAGGCGACCAGAGCCTCCATGGCCTCGATCGTCGGCCTGACCCGAAGCGTCGGGTCGCGCCCGCCCCAGATCAGCTGCTGGGTCTGGACGAAGAACTCGATCTCGCGGATGCCGCCGCGGCCGAGCTTGAGATTGTGGCCGGCGACCGCGATGTCGGCGCCGCCCTTGGCGGCATGGATCTGGCGCTTGATCGAGTGGATGTCGCGAATGGCGGCGAAGTCGAGGTGCTTTCGCCAGACGAAGGGTTTCAGGTGCTTGAGGAACCGTCGCCCCGCGGCGAGGTCGCCGGCAACCGGGCGGCCCTTGATCATCGCCGCCCGTTCCCAATTCTGGCCCAGGCTCTCGTAATAGACCTCGGCGGCGCCGACCGAGATCGCCACCGGCGTCGCCCCCGGGTCCGGCCGCAGGCGCAGATCGGTGCGGAAGACGTAGCCCTCCGCCGTCCTCTCGGAAATGATCCGGACCATATCCCGCACAAGGCGGACGAAGCGCTGCTGCAGGTCGTCGACCTCGGCGAAGCCCGGCAGGGTCTCGTCGTAGAAGACCATGAGGTCGATGTCGCTCGAGTAGTTGAGCTCGCGCGAGCCCAGCTTGCCCATGGCCAGCACGAACAGGCCGGAGCCTTCCGACGGCGGCTCGTTGTCGGGCAGCGGAACCTTGCCGGTCGCCCTCAGGCGGCGGAGCAGGTGGTCGACCGTCGCCTGGAGGGCGGCCTCGGCGAGGTCGCTTAAACCCCTCGTCACCTTCTCGACCGGCCACATGCCGGCGATATCGGCGAGCGCGATGGCGAGCGCCGCTTTCCGTCGAGCCCGGCGGAGCCCGGCCATCAGGGCCGCCTGATCGTCCTCGCGGCCGAGCGGCGGGATTGCCGCCAGGGCCTCGGCCAGGGCCGCTTCAGGGCCCTTCTCGGCGATGCCGAGCGCGAAGGGAATCTCGGCCAGCAGACATTCGGTCAGGAACGGACTCGACCCGAAGACCGTTCTCAGCAATGGACCGGACTCCGCGTCGTCGACCAGGGCCAGTGCCGCGGCCTTCTGGGTGTCGTCGTCGAGGTCCGCCGCGCGCTCCCGCCAGCGCTGGGACGCGGTCGAGGCCGCGCCCGGATCAGCCGGCCGCGGGGTTAGGTCGGAGGTGACGAATCGGAGTAAGCTTGCCATCTGAAGAAGGTGTTCCCGGGCGGGCGAAGGTGCGGGAGCCCTCGGGTGACCGTCAAGCCGCGAGTCCGTCTTTCATGCTACGCGCCGTCCTGAAAATCATCGAGATCGTGGGCGGCGTGATCGCCGGCGTGATGATTGCGGCCGCACTCCTGTTCTGGCGGCTGAACCAGGGGCCGATCCCGCTCGACATGCTGACGCCCTATCTCGAGCGGGCGCTGAGCGTCGAGGAACGGGGGATTCGGGCGCGAATCGGCTCCACCCGGCTGATCTGGGCGGGCTGGGAACGGGCGGTCGACCTCCGCGCCAGCGACGTCCAGGCCATCGGCGCCGACGGCGGCGTCCTCGCTGCCCTCCCCGATATCGCCGTCAGGCTCAGCCTGACCGAAATCGCCCGCGGCCAGATCCGGCCGACCGAGATCGAGCTGGTCAAGCCGCGGCTCCGGCTCACCCGCGGTACCGACGGCAGGATCGATCTCGGTCTCGGCGACAGCGGCGACAATGGCACCGCCAGCGCGCTGTTCGCCGGCCTGATCGACGATCTCTCAGGTCCCAAGCAGACCGGCGGCGGCTCGGCAGGCCTCCTCGACCGCGTGGTCGTCACCGGTGCCGACCTCGCTGTCAGCGACCTGGCCGAGGGTGTCCTCTGGCGCGCGACCGACGTCGACTTCCGCTTCGAGCGCAGCCCGAACGGTCTCAGGCTCCGCATCCAGGGCGATGCCGACATCGGCGGCTACAAGACCCGGATCGACGGTGCCGGCCGCTACCTTGCGTCCGCCGGCACGATCGAAGCGCAGTTCCAGCTCGACAAGTTCGAGCCGGCCGCGCTTGCAGGGCGTCTCCCCGAGCTCCGGCGCTTCAAGGTCGCCATCGATGGCGCGATCTTCGCCACCTTCGATCGCGAAGGCCGCGTGCTTTCTGCCCGTGTCGAGGCGGCGGCCGGACCCGGCGCGATCTCGCTTCCCGAGCTCTACCGCGACGACATGGCGATCGCAGGCGCCCAGCTCCGCGCCCGCCTCGATCGCGGCGCCGACACCGTCGAGATCGAGCGCATGATCGTCGACTTCGGCGGCCCGGTCCTCCGCGCCTCCGGGCGGCTGACCGGTCTCGCCGGCCGCGGCCTGATCGAGGCCGACGCCGTGGTCGAGAACATGGAGGCCGATCAGCTCCATCACTACTGGCCGGAGAAGCTCGGCCGCAACGCCAGGCGCTGGGTGACCGAGAACATCAGCCGGGGTATCGTCCGCGAAGCCCGGCTCAAGCTGACCGGGGAGCTGAAGGATCTTCGTGATCCCACCGTCCGCTCGATCGCCGGGGGCTTGGCTTATGAGAACCTGACCGTCCGCTACCTGGCACCGATGCCGCCGGTGCGCCAGGTCAGGGGGACGGCGACCTTCTCCGATACCCGCTTCGATCTCGCGATCGCCGGCGGCGTCCTCGACAACCTCCGGGTCGGACAGTCGACGGTGGCCTTGACCGGCCTCGACAACGACCGCGAACGCGCGGCGATCGAGGTGGTGATCGGAGGGCCGGTCAAGGATGCCCTCAAGCTCATCGACTCGAAGCCCCTGGGGTACACCAGCCGGCTCGGCATCGGGCTCGACGGCGTCGCCGGCGATGCCGCCATCCGGCTCCGTTTCGACTTTCCGCTCATCACCAGCCTGAAGATCGAGCAGGTCGCGGTCTCGGCCGCGGCGAACCTTCGCAGCGTCGCCATCCCGAAGGTTATCCGCGACTGGGATGTGAGCGAGGCCAAGGGTGCGCTGGCCCTCGACGGTCGCGGCATGGTGGTGAAGGGCGACGGGCGCCTGCAGGGCGTCCCCGTCGAATTCGAGTGGCGGGAGAACTTCGATGACGCGCCCTCGGTGCGGCGGCGCTTCGACGTCACCGGACGGGTCGACGACGCCGGCCGGAAGGCCCTCGACTTGCCGCTGCAGGACAAAGGCAGCGGCCCGATCCGTGCCCATGTGATCGCCGAGCAGCGGACGAACGGCACCAGCGACATCGACGTGAGTCTCGACCTGGCCCAGGCCAGGGTCCGTTTCGACGAGATCGCCTGGCGGAAGGCGGCCGGCAAGCCGGGAACGGCGCGCTTCGTCCTCAAGCTCGATCGCGCCACGCTGGTGTCGCTGGAGAACCTGAGCGCGGCGGCGGACGACCTCGATCTGCGCGGCCGCATCGCCTTCGCCAAGGACGCGGAAATCCAGACCATGGAGCTGAGCCGGCTCAAGGTCGGCAGCAGCGACATCAGGGTCGGCGTCGGCCGGCGCCAGCAGGGCGGCTATGCGGTCGGCATCTCCGGTGATCGGCTGGATCTGAGGCCCCTGTTCGCACCGGACGACGAGCCCAGGCCCAAGTCGAAGGGGCCGGCGCTCGGGGTCGAGATCCAGGTCGCGGAACTCCGCCTCAGCGACGACCGCGCCTTCACCACGGTTCGCGCCTCGCTCGAGTCCGACGGCCTGGTGTGGCGGCGCATCGGCGCCGAGGGCCGGGTCGGCACCGAGGGGCGCTTCGCCCTCGACATGTCGGCGCTCGAGAAGCGCCATCGCTTCCACCTGACCTCGCTCGACGCCGGCGCCATGCTGCGGGCGCTGGGCTTCTACGACAACATGGTGGGCGGCCGCCTGGTCCTCGACGGGAACGTCGACGTCGACGGCAAGGGACTGCCCTTCGAGGGCGACCTGTCGATCACCGACTTCACCGTGATCAAGGCGCCGATCCTGGCGCGGCTCGCCTCTCTTGCCTCGTTCTCCGGCATCTTCGAGACCTTGTCGGGCGCCGGGATCGGCTTCGCGCGGCTCAGCGCCAAGCTTGTCCAGACCGAGCAGCGCATCGAGATCGTCGAGGCGCTCGCCGGCGGCGGCTCGATCGGCATCACCGCCCGCGGCTGGGTCGAGCGCAAGACGGACGTGGCCGAAATCGAGGGCACGGCGGTGCCGGCATACACGCTCAACCGGGTCATCGGCGCCATTCCGCTGCTGGGCACCATCATTACCGGCGGCCAGAACGAAGGCGTCGTCGCCGCCGACTTCCGCATCACCGGTCCGCTCGAGCGCCCGGAGGTCAGCGTCAATCCCCTCTCGGCGCTGGCGCCGGGCATTCTGCGGCGGATCGTCCGGTTCTTCGGCGGGCTCGAAGGCGAGGACGACCGCCCGGAGGACGCCAAGCAAGGCCCCAATCGTTAAGCCTCCGGTCGGCGGGTCGCAAATGGAGGTCAGGCGCTAAACAAGCCTTGAGTGGACGCCCCGGTTCGGCCACGCTATCCAATGGCCGGCCGTCAATGAACGGCCACGGCGCAAAACGCCGGGGGCACCAACCAGAAGTTTCTTGGAGGCTTAGATGCGTGCCGTCCTCGCTTTGAGCGTCGTTCTCGCGGCTTTCCTGGGTGTCGCGACCCAGCCGGCCGCCGCCGCGACGCCCAAGGACGCGCTGGTGATGGCCTGGAACCTCGACGCGCTGATCACTCTCGATCCGGCGCAGATCGGCGAGGTCAACGGCAACGACATCATGATCAACGTCTGCAATCGCTTGGTGCAGCCGAACATCCAGGACGTCGCCAAGATCGAGCCGCAGCTGGCGGAGAGCTGGTCCACATCCGCCGATGGGATGACACTGACCTTCAAGATGCGGAAGGACCTCAAATTCCCGTCCGGCAAGCCCGCGACCGCGCATGACGCCGCCTGGTCCTTGAAGCGTGCCATCCACCTCAACTTCGGCAATGCCGCCAACCTGAAGGAATGGGGCTTCACCTCCGAGAAGGCCGACGAACAGTTCGTCGCCGCCGACGACCACACGCTGGTGGTCAAGATGGACAAGCCCTATCCGGTCGGCCTCGTGATGTCGGCGGCGTTCTCCAGCAACGTCGCCTCGGTCCTGAACAAGGAGACCGGCGAGAAGAACGCCAAGATCACCGACGGCAAGAGCGACTACGGCAATGGCTGGTTCAAGACCCAGTCCGACTGCGTCGGTCCCTACCGGGTCCGCACCTGGAACGCCAACGAAGTGGTGATCCTGGAAGAGAACGAGAACTACTTCGGCAAGAAGCCGGGCCTGAAGCGGGTGATCATCCGCCACGTGGCGGAGTCCAACGCCCAGCGCCTGCAGCTCGAGAAGGGCGACATCGATGTCGGCCGGCTGCTCAGCTCCGACGACCTGAAGGCGCTGTCGGCGAACAAGGACATGCATGTCGAGCAGACGGTGATGCATGGCTACAGCTACTTCGCCTTCAACGCCGGGGACCCCATCCTCTCCAATCCCAAGGTGCGGCTCGCCTTCCGCTACCTGGTGGACTACGAGGGGCTGGAGAAGACGGTGATGGCATTCCAGGGCAAGGCCCGGAACAGCCTGGTGCCGATCGGCGCCTTCGGCGCGCTGAACGAGAAGGACGGCCTGCCCTTCAAGCTCGACCTCGACATGGCGAAGAAGCTGCTGACCGAAGCGGGATACCCCAACGGCTTCACCAAGAAGTACATCCTGTCGGCGAACCAGTTCAACCCGGCGGTGGCCCAGCATATCCAGGCCAATGCGGCAAAGGTCGGCATCAAGCTCGATCTCGAGCAGATGGCCGACGCCAACCTGTTCACCAAGATGCGGGCACGCGAGTTCGAGATCGGCCAGATCGGCTGGGGCGCCGGATACCCTGACGCGCACAGCATGATCTCTCGTCATGCCTACAACCCTGACAACCGGATCGAGTCCAAGCTTGCCCAGTATCCGTCCTGGCGGTCGGCCTGGTTCGACGCGAACATCAACAAGAAGACCGACGAGGCGATGATGGAGAAGGATCCCGCCAAGCGGATCGCCATCTACAAGGAGATCCAGGAGCACATGCTGGCGAACGGGCCGATGGCCTACATGTTCCAGACCGTGCGTCCGATCGCCATCCGCAAGGACGTGAAGAACTTCCAGATCGGGCCGTTCAAGGTCGACTACGCCTCGGCCAGCAAGTAAGCCGGAGACAACTTCATGGCCGTGACCGACGTCAGCCGGAAGGCGGTGGCGCAATCGAAGTTGCCGTCCTGGGTGTGGGATGCGTGGCGCATCGGCTCGTCCGCGATCGTGACGCTGCTGGGGCTTCTCGCGCTCACCTTCTTCATGGGGCGGCTGCTGCCGATCGATCCCGTGATCGCCATCGTCGGCGAGCAGGCCGACGCCTCGACCTACGACATGGTCTACAAGCAGCTGGGCCTGGACAAGCCGCTCTACGTGCAGTTCGGCTATTTCATGCGCGACATGCTGTCGGGCAATTTCGGCAATGCTCTGTTCACCGGCAACAAGGTTTCCGACGACCTGATGCGGGTGTTCCCGGCGACGATCGAACTGGCGACGATCGCGATCACCATCGGCGTCTCGATCGGCGTTCCCATCGGCGTGCTCGCCGCCGTCTATCGCGGCAGCCCGATCGACCACCTCGCCCGCATCCTCGGCCTGCTCGGCTACTCGACGCCGACCTTCTGGCTCGGCCTGATGGGCCTGGTTCTGTTCTACGCGATGCTGGGCTGGGTCGGCGGGCCGGGCCGCCTCGACGTCTTCTATATCGATATCGTCGACCGCGTCACCGGCATGCTGCTGGTCGATGCGGCGATCGCCGGCGAA
>CAMDFP010000052.1 GCA_945897335.1 Asaia bogorensis
CGTCGACCGGTAGACCCAGACACCTCGTGCCCCCTCTCCCGCCGAAGGCGGGGGAGGGATGGGGTGGGGGCGAGCGACGCGAGAGCTTTTCTCGTCACCGTCACGCCATGACCCTCGCTTCGCTCGCCCCCACCCTGCCCTCCCCCGCGTACGACGCGAGAGAGGGTTCGGACACAGATTCCGATCAACTAGGCGCGGCGGCCAGGATGGCGCGGAGGAAGCGGCCGAGTTGGGCGAGGTCGGGCTCGCGAATGCCTTCCTTGTCGGTGTTGATCCGATGCACGATGACGAGATCCTGCGCCGGAACGACGAACGCGAATTGCCCGCCCCAGCCCCAGGCGAAGAGGCTTCCGGGCGGCATCAGGGATGGGCCGGTCCACCACATGTATCCGTACCCGAATTCCGGTCCGACGCTGGAATAGTCGTGGGCGCTCTCTCGAACCCAGGAAGCGGGCACGAGCTGGCGATCACTCCAGCGGCCCTCGCGAGCATAGAGCAGCGCGAAGCGGGCAAGGTCGCGGGCGCTCATCCGGATCGGGTACGCGCGATGGTTGGAATCGACGCCGGTGTCGTAGACGCCGTCCCCGGGATGCCAGTCCTGCATGCCGATCGGCTTGGCGATCCGTTCGTCGAAGGCGTCGAAGATCGAGCGCGTCTCGGCGCGTTCGTAGATCGTACCGAGAGCGTTGAAGTCCCAGTTGTTGTAGTACCAGAACGTACCCGGAGCGTGGCTGCCGCGCAGCGGCCGCGCGGCGGCCATCTCGGGCGACTCCGCGAGCGCCGGATGATAGATCCCGGATCGGGCCTTCAGCAGATCGCCGACGGTCGCCTGCTTCTCGACCTCGGTCAGCGACGGCACGTTGTCGTCGATGCCGAGCTTCGCCATCGTGTCGGCGAGATCGATCTTCTTTTCCTCGACCGCGATCCCGATCAGCGCGCTGAGCAGGCTTTTCCTGACGGAGTGAAGGTAGGTCTTGACGACGAGGTCGCCCCACTCGGCGACGACGAATCCCTTATGGACAACCATCACACCGGTCGCACCCATCGTCTCCGCAATCTCCCGCGCCTCGTCGAGCTTCGCCGACGACCAGCCGGCGGCGGCAGGATCGACGCGTTGCCACTCCGCTCCGGGGAATTGCTCGCTCCTGGCCGGACGCGCGAGAAGCAGCACCATCGCGAACAGGGGGAGCAAGGCCTTCATGCGTCGCTCCTACTGCTTGTGCTCGACCAGGCCCAAGATCTCGACCCATTCGTGCCGGCTGCGCTCGAAGACCGAGTGCTTCGGCGCCGGGAAGTCGCGGTCGGCGAAGGCGCCGACGGCGACGGCGGTGACGTCGGGGAACTGGTCGAGGCGCCAGTAAACCGTGGTGCCGCAGCTCGGACAGAAGTCGAAGGTGAGCTTGAATCCAGAGTCGGCGATGCGGCTGTACTGGCGGGACGGTCCCTCCGCCCGCACCTTCTCCTTCGGATATCGGGCCGAGACGCCGAAGGCGCTGCCGGTGCGCCTCTGGCATTCGAGGCAATGGCAGACCGAGACGCGCAGCGGCTCGCCCTCGCAGGCGGCGCGGAGCTTGCCGCAATGGCAGGCGGCGATGCGCGTGGTCATCCGCGGCGCTCCAAGGGGCCGGCGGGCTTCACATCGACCCAGGCGTGACGGCGGCTCGCATCGTAGATCGAGCGCGACGGCTGCGGGGTGAAGCCCGGATCGGCGAAGGCGCCGACGGCGACCGCGATGCTGCCGGGATAATCCGGCTGCTCCCAGCAGACCGTCGAGCCGCAGCCGGGGCAGAAGCGGAAGACGATCCTCGTGCCCTCGTCGCCGGTGCGCACGAACTCGGCAGCCTCGCCTTCGACCGTCACCTTGTCGCTGGCGTAGCGCGCGGCGACGCCGAAGACGCTGCCGGTGCGGTGCTGGCAGGCGGTGCAGTGGCAAACCGAGACGCGGATCGGCTCGCCCTCGCAGGCGAGTCTGAGCTGTCCACAGGCACAGGCGGCGCGGCGGGTGGTCATGGCCTCGTCTCCGGCGATCATCCGGATCCTATCATCGGCGGCCGGCTCGCCGCTAAAATGCCGTGATTCGCGGCGATAGAGTCTTCAGCCAGTTCCCCCGCGAACGGAGATCACAAGCGATGGCTATGTCCGGCCCCCGAATCCTTCTCGCCCTCGCGGCCGTGGCCGTGCTCGAAGCCGGCTGCACCCCGGTCGACCTGGCGATCGGCGGAGTGGCCGCGACCGGCGTCGCCGCCGCCCAGGAGCGCGGCCTCACCGGCACCGCCCGCGACACCGCGCTTTCGGCGGCGATCCAGGAGCTGTGGTTCCGCACCAACTTCGACATGTTCTCGAAGCTGTCATCGACGGTCACCGAGCAGCGGGCGCTGCTCACCGGCAAGGTCCAGGACCCGGAGATGCGGGTCGAGGCGGTGAAGCTCGCCTGGCAGGTCCAGGGCATCAACGAGGTGATCAACGAGATCGAGGTGACCGACACCTCCTCGCTGGTCGATTCGGCGCGCGACGTCTGGATCACCACCCAGCTCCGCACCCGGATCACCTTCGACAAGGACGTGAAGTCCATCAACTACTCGATCGACACGGTCAACGGCGTCGTCTTCCTGATGGGCATCGCCCGCGACCAGGCCGAGCACGACCGCGTCACCAACCACGCGCGCAACCTGGCCTATGTCAGGCGCGTCGTCTCCTACGTCCGCATCCGCCCGTGACCGCCGTACAGCCGCGCCTGAGCGAGGACGGCGCCTGGTTCGCCGCCGCCGGTGCCGCGCCCGACCTGTTCGAGGCCGCGCTCAGGCTCGGCCGTTGCGATCATCCGGGCATCGATCTCGCTCCCTACCGCCAGCACCTGGCCGAGCTTGTCCGGGACGCCGAGGCAGCCGGCGCGGCGACGGCGACCGGGCGGCTGGAGGCGCTGGTCTCGGTTCTCTCCCATCGGCACGGCTATACGGGAGACGCGAGAAGCTATGACGACCTCGCCAACGCCAACCTGATCGACGTGGTCGACCGCCGCCGCGGCCTGCCGGTGGCGCTCGGCATCCTCTACATTTCGGTCGCGCGCGCGGCCGGCTGGCAGATGGAAGGCCTGGCCTTTCCCCACCACTTCCTGGCGCGCCTGGAGGCCGGGGGCGAGCGGGCGATCCTCGATCCCTTCGCCGGCGAGGTGGTGGCCGATGCCGCCGGGCTCCGCGCCATCCTGAAGCGCCTCGGCGGCGCCGAGGCGAAGCTGCAGCCCCAGCACACCGCCGCCGCCCCCGACCGCGCCGTGCTGCTGCGCCTGGTCAACAACCAGCGCACGCGCCTGCTTTCCGCCGGGCGCCACGAGGCGGCACTCGACGTGGTCGAGCGGATGCTGTGGCTGGCCCCGGTCGATCCCGGCCTGGTCGCCGAGGCGGCCGAGATCGAGGTGACGCTGGGGCGCATCTCCGGCGCCATCCGCCGGCTGGAGTCGCTGTCCGCCCGGGTCGCCGACGCCGGGCTCCAGCGCCGGATCGCCGCCGATCTCGCCCGGCTGAAGACCCGGCTGAACTGACATTCCAGGGCCGTTAACGATTTCACCGCGGGGTGCTGCCGAGATTGTATAGTGGCGCCCGCGAACGGCCGCGCGCGTTCCGGGTGGGGAAAGGAGGGCGCGCGCAGGGGGTCGTTGCGCGACTTTCAGACCACCTTTCCGAGAGACTCCGATGAGCCTGGCCGTCGCCATCCAGATGGATCCGATCGAGCCGATCGATATCGACGCCGATTCCAGCTTCGTCCTTGCGCTCGAGGCGCAGCGGCGCGGCCACGGCCTCTATCACTACCTGCCGAAGAACCTGTTCCTGAAGAACGGCCGCGTCTATGCCAAGGCCCGGCCGCTGAAGGTAAGGCGCGAGAAGGGCAACCACTTCACGCTCGGCCAGGTGGAGACCCTCGACCTCGCCACCATGGACGTGGTGCTGCTGCGCCAGGACCCGCCCTTCGACATGGCCTACATCACCACCACGCACCTCTTGGAGCACGTGCATCCGAAGACGCTGGTGGTCAACGATCCCGTGCATGTCCGGAACGCTCCCGAGAAGCTGTTCATCACCCATTTCGAGGGCGTGCTGCCGCCGACCCTGATCACCTCCGACAAGGTCGAGGTCGAGGCGTTCAGGGCCGAGCACAAGGACATCATCCTGAAGCCGCTGTTCGGCAATGGCGGCGCCGGAGTCTTCCGCATCACGCCGGACGACGAGAACCTCTCCTCGCTGCTCGAGATGTTCACGCTGATGTATCGCGAGCCGATCATCGTCCAGCGCTACCTGCCGGAGGTGCGCGCCGGGGACAAGCGCATCATCCTGGTCGACGGCGTCGCCAAGGGCGCCGTGCTGCGGGTGCCGCAGAAGGGCGAGGCCCGCGCCAACCTGCATGCCGGCGCCGCCGCGGTGAAGACGACGCTGACCAAGCGCGAGCGCGAGCTCTGCGAGAAGATCGGCCCGGCACTCCGGTCCCGCGGCCTGATCTTCGTCGGCATCGACGTCATCGGCGACTACCTGACCGAGATCAACGTCACCTCGCCGACCGGACTGCAGCAGATCGACCGTTTCGACGGCGTCAGCCTGGAGGCCGACATCTGGGACGCGATCGAGGCGCGCCGGGACGCCTCCGGAGTCACCCGGCCCACGTGAACGACCGGACGCCCTCGGATGATCGCTTCGAGGCGCTGGCCCGCGCGCTCGAAGCCTATGTCTGGGAGATGGGGCCGGATCTCCGCTTCACCTACTTCTCCAGGCGCGCCGAAGAGGTGCTGCCGGTCCGCATCGAGGACATGATCGGCACCACGCGCACCGGCCAGGGCCAGGATGCCGACGGCCGCTGGCGTCAGCACTTCAGCGATCTTCAGGCGCGCCGTCCGTTCCGCGACTTCACCATCCGGCTGCACTATCCCGGCGGCGTGGTGAAGCACATCCGCCTCAACGGCGAGCCGCGCTTCGCCGCCGACGGAACCTTCCGGGGCTATATCGGCACCGGGCAGGACGTAACCCGCAAAGAGGAGAGCGAGGCCCAGAGGCAGGTCTCGGAATCGAAGCTGAGGGACGCGATCGAGGCCTCCTCGGCAGCCTTCGTTCTGTTCGACGCCGATGACCGGCTGTCGATGTGCAATGCCAAGTTCCGCGGCTTCTATGCCGAGCTGACAGGCCAGGGGCCTGAGATCGGCGAAACCTTCACCCAGCTTTGCCGGCGCGCCACCGACAACCTGCCGATGGAGCCGATCGAGCGCGAACGCTGGCACGCCGAGCGGCTGGCCCATCACGGGCGCACAGCGTCCTCGATCGAGGTCAGGCTGCCCAAGGGACGCTGGGGTCTGATCGACGATCGGCGGACCGCCGATGGCGGCGCCACGCTGATGATCACCGACATCACCGAGTTGAAGGCGCGGGAGGCGCAGCTTCTCGGCATGCGCGACGCCGCGCTCCGCGCCGACCAGGCGAAGACCCGCTTCCTCGCCACCATGAGCCATGAACTGCGGACGCCGCTGAACGCCATCCTGGGATTCGCCGACGTCATGCGCCAGGAGATGTTCGGCCAGGTCGGCTCGCCGCGCTACCGCCAGTATCTCGACGACATCCACTCGGCCGGCAAGTACCTGCTCGGCGTCATCTCCGACGTGCTCGACACCGCCCGCATCCAGTCGGGCGACATGCGGCTCGGCGACGAACCGATCGAGATCGGGCCGATCATCCGCGACTGCCTCGGCATGGTCAATGACCGCGCGCGCGTCGGCGGCGTCGCCATCGGCGCCGAATACGCGGCCGACCTGCCGCGCTTTCGCGCCGACCCGGTCCGCCTGAAGCAGATCCTGACCAACCTGCTCACCAACGCGGTCAAGTTCACGCCTTCGGGCGGCCGCGTCGCCGTCCGCGCCGACCTCGATGCCGTCGGCCGGCTCGCGATCTCGGTCAAGGACACCGGCATCGGCATGAGCCGGGACGAGATCCAGGTGGCGCTGACCCCCTTCGGCCAGATCGCCAACCCGATGACCCGCACCCAGGAGGGCACCGGCCTAGGCCTGCCGCTGGCGAAGACGCTGGCCGAGCTGCATGGCGGCGTGCTCGACATCGCCAGCCAGCCCGGCGCCGGGACGGCGGTGACGGTGATCCTGCCGGCGCGGCGACGTGTGACGGCCTAGAAGCGGCGGGCGAAGCCCTGGGCGCGCCAGAGCTCGCGCGTATAGGTCGACAGCGCTAGGTCCATGTCGAGATAGACGACGCGGGTCATCGCCGTGAGGATGCCGGAGACGTTCAGGGCGCCGGCGTGATGGGCGACGACCGCCTTGATCAGCTCGCAGAGGATGAAGTTGTAGCCGGCGATGTAGATGTAGGGCGCGACCCCGACTCTGAGATGGGCGCGGCCGACGGCGAGCGCGCTCGCGACATACGCGTCATCGAAGCGACAGCCGAACAGGCGGAGCCAGTGCACCTTCTGCCGGGCGCGCAGGCTCTTTTCCATCGCATCGTCGGGGATCAGCGCCCGGCCTTCCGGGAAGCCCCGGATGTGCCGGTAGAACCGGCGGAGGATGGCATCGAGCTCGGCGTCGAGCACCGGCTTCAACGCCGCCACGTAGCCCTTGGTCTCCTCGCTGATCGACAGCAGCGCGAGCCGGACTTCGAGTTTCGGCGAGATCGTGTTCACGCCCCCGGCCCCTCGCCAGATCCTGCAACTCGAGCATTGTCACGGATGCGGGACGGCGGCGCCTTGATGCAGATCAATCCGGCGTGGTGCGGCGGAGTCCCTAGTCCTCGTCCGGCGTTCCGCGGTGGCGCTTCACCGTGGCGCGGCGGGTCTTGGAGTCGAGCCGGCGCGTCTTGCTGGCGAGCGTCGGGCGGGTCGGCCGCCGCGGCTTCGGGCGGATCGCCGCCTCGCGCAGCAGCTCGAGCAGGCGCTCCAGCGCATCGGCGCGGTTGCGCTCCTGGGCGCGATGGCTCTGGGCGATCAGCACGATCACCCCTTCCTTGGTCAGCCGCTTGCCGGCCAGGCGCTCGGCGCGCCGGCGCACGTCGGCCGGCAGCGACGGCGAGTGCCGGACATCGAAGCGGAGCTGCACCGCGCTCGACACCTTGTTGACGTTCTGGCCGCCCGGACCGGAGGAGCGCACGAAGCTCTCCTCGATCTCGCCTTCGTCGATCTGGATCTGGTCGGTGACGCGGATCATGGAGGCGCCAAGCTATCGGACGGCATCGGAGAAGAAAAGGTAACCGCCCCTTACCGGCGAGTCCTCTCCTCGGCGCGCGCAGAGAGCCGCGCCGAGCGGCGTCGCACGGAGGGAAGGTCACGTATGGCGGCCGCGGCCGAGATCAGCGTTTCCTGCTCCTTCGCCGAGAGCATGTCGAGATCGCCGTCGCCGAAATAGGTCAGCGCCTTGAGGCCGACGCTCGGCTGGAAGCTGGCGCCGTAGAGCAGCGACGCCGCCGACAGGCCGCGACCGAGGTCGACGCCCTGGACGATCATCGCCGCGAGATCGCGGTAATCCTTCACCTCGCTTCTTTGCATGATCACCTTGAGCTTCGTCGCCATAAGATCGTCGAGCGAGGCGACTTCGAGAACGCCGTCGTCGGTCATCGATGGACGGCCCACGCGGCCGATCCTGAGTCCGCCGAAGAATGAAAGCTTCACGGTCTCGCCGGGCGCCTTCCCCTCGACGAGCACGGTCAGGCTGTTCGCGTCCTGCAGCAGGACCGTCGCGCCTCGAAGGAAGCCGAAGGCCTTTCCAAGGGCGGCGACGTCGAGCGCGCGATCGGAGAAGAAGTCGAAGTCGACGGAGCTGCGGTGGCCGAGGCGAAGGGCCACGGCGGTTTCGCCATAGAGGACGAGGCCGAGGCTCGACGCCGGCTTCAGGTCGGGCCACAGCCTCCGCTGGGCCTGCGGCAAGATCTCCAGCCGCGGCGAGAAGACGGTCATGCCCCGAACCGCCGGACCGGCATCGGCGGAACCGCGCCGGGCTTCGCCAGGCCCAGCCGGTAATGCCAGTAGGCCCAGGACCTCGGGGAAAGCTGTCCGGCTTCAGCGCGCGACAATGCCCGCCGGAGCTCGGCATCGCCCAATGCGTTTGCAAGCTCCTGGACGTCGCGATAGTCGGCGATGTCCATGACCTGGAGGATCACGCGCTCCGGTGTCCGGACTGCCTCCTCTGGCGTCTTCCACCAGACATACTTCTTCGCCAGACGTCGCAACACACCCTGCGGAGGCGTCCGGGCTGCGCGCAGGCGACGCGCGAAGTCCCGCAGTTCATCGGCCTTGTCGGCCGGAACGATAACCTCGACCCGCCGCCAATTCCGGTCGGCCGCCAGCCGTCTTCGATAGCGCGCATTGCGCTGGGTGATCGTGCGGTCAGTCATGGTCTACCTGACTGTATGCCGGCATACGGTCCGTGCCAATCCTTCCGCTCGTCCGAAACCTCGCCCTTGGCCTCGTTATGTTCCGGTGGCATCCTCGCAGCCGGGCTTTTCGGGGACAGCATGGTTTCGCGCATCCGGACGGTGGCGTTCAGCGGCATCGAGGTGCTGCCGGTCGACGTCCAGGTGCAGATCGCCGGCGGGCTTCCCGCCTTCACCCTTGTCGGCCTTCCCGACAAGGCGGTGGGCGAGAGCCGCGAGCGGGTGCGGGCGGCGCTGGGCGCGCTCGGCCTGGCGCTGCCGCCGAAGCGCATCACCGTCAACCTGGCGCCGGCCGACCTCTTGAAGGAAGGCAGCCATTTCGACCTGCCGATCGCGCTCGGCCTGCTGCTGGCCATGGGCGTCTTGCCGGCGGAGGAGCTGGAGCGCTTCGTGGCCTTGGGCGAGCTCGCGCTCGACGGCCAGATCACCGCGGTTGCCGGCGTGCTGCCGGCGGCGATCGCGGCCAATGGCGAGGGCCTCGGGCTGATCTGCCCGGCGAAGTGCGGCGGCGAGGCGGCGTGGTCGGGCGGGGACGTGCTGGCGCCGGCGAACCTGCTGCAGCTCATCAACCACTTCAAGGGCAGCCAGGTACTCTCGCCGCCCGTCGCACGGATGGCCGAGGACGAGACGCATGCGCTCGACCTCGCCGACATCAAGGGCCAGGAGACGGCGAAGCGCGCACTCGAGGTGGCGGCTGCGGGCGGCCACAACCTCCTGATGATCGGCCCGCCGGGCTCCGGCAAGTCGATGCTGGCACAGCGGCTTCCCGGCCTGCTGCCGCCGCTCTCGGCATCCGAGGCGCTCGAAGTCAGCATGGTGCATTCGATCGCGGGCCTGCTCACCGACGGCAAGCTGACGCGCCGCCGCCCCTTCCGCGATCCGCACCATTCGGCCTCGCTGCCGGCCCTGGTCGGCGGCGGCGCCAAGGCCAAGCCGGGCGAGATCTCGCTCGCGCATAACGGCGTCCTGTTCCTGGACGAGCTCCCCGAATTCCAGCGCGCCACCCTGGAGTCCTTGAGGCAGCCGATCGAGACCGGCCGCACGCTGGTCGCCCGCGCCAACGCACATGTCTCCTATCCCGCCCGTTTCCAGCTGGTGGCCGCGATGAATCCCTGCAAATGCGGGCATCTGGATGACGCCTCTCTCGCGTGCTCGAAGGCGCCGCGCTGCGCGCAGGATTATCAGTCGAAGATCTCGGGGCCGCTGTTCGACCGCATCGACCTGCATGTCGACGTGCCGGCGGTGATGCCGTCCGATCTGGCATTGCCGCCGCCGCGCGAAGGCTCGGCAGAGGTGGCCGCGCGCATCGCCGCCTGCCGCGAGATCCAGAATGCCCGCTATGCCTCCCTGCCCGAGGACAAGCGCATCCGCACCAATGCCGAGGCCGACGGCAAGCTCTTGGACGAGGTGGCGGCGCCCGAGCCGGCGGCGCAGAAGCTGCTGACCGACGCCGCCGAACGCCTCAAGCTCTCCGCCCGGGGATACCACCGCGTGCTCCGCGTCGCCCGCACGCTGGCGGATCTCGACCGCGCCGCGACGGTGGCGCGGCTCCATGTCGCCGAGGCGCTCTCCTACCGCCGGCTGGCGCCGGGGCGGTAGCCGATCCGCGCCATCGCTCAGCCCAGAACGAACCTGGACGCCGCCAGGAAGATGGGAATGCCGAGGACAAGATTGAACGGGAAGGTGATGGCGAGCGACGCGGTCAGGTAGATGGCCGGATTCGCCTGAGGCAGCGCGATCCTCACTGCCGCCGGGGCCGCGATGTAGGAGGCGCTGGCCGCCAGGGTCGCCAGCACGACGGTGCCGCCGAGGGACAAGCCGGCGGCCCAGCCAAGCGCCACTCCCGCGAGGCCCTGCACGACCGGCGCCCCGATCGCGAAGACGGCGACGCGCGCGCCGACGTGCCGAAGCTCGCCGGCACGGAGCGCGGCAAGCCGGCCGAGCTCGAGCAGAAACAGGCAGAGCGCGCCTGGGAAGAGCCCCACGAAGAACGGCTTCACCGTCGCGAACCCGCTGTCGCCGACGATCCAGCCGATGCACAAGCCGCCGATCAGCAGGACCATGCTCTTTCCGGAGCCGACGGCGGCGACGATCCGCCAGAGCCCCTGCGCTTCGTCGCCACGGCCCGACACGCGCGCCAGCACGATGGCGACGACGATACCGGGCGCCTCCATGATTGCGAGTAGCGCCGCGGAGAACCCTTCATAGCGAATCCCGGCGTTTTCGAGGAAAGCGAGCACGGCGATGAAGGTCACGGCCGACACCGACCCGTAATGCGCCGCCAGCGCCGCTGCATCGGCCACGGAGAAACGCATCAGCGAGCGCAGGACGAAGAAGCACCAGAGCGGGATCGCGAGGCTCAGGACGACGGCCACGGCGGCGAAGGGCGCGATCTGGGCGAGATCGGCCTCTCCGAGCTGGACGCCGCCCTTCAGCCCGATCGCCAGCATGAGATAGATGGTCAGGCCGTCGAAAACATGCTCGGGCAGCCGGAAGTCGCTGCGAAGGGCCACGGTGAGCGCGCCCAGAACGAAGCTGAGCACTATGGGCGACAGCAGGTTGGCGGAAGCCAGCTCCATCGGCGTCATGTCGGATCCCCTAACCCTTGATGGCTGGACGGCGCGCGCGACCGAGCGTCGCCGGCAAAAAATAGGGACCGAGCCTTCAATGGGAACTTGGAATTGCCGATGCTCGACATTGACGTTTCCAATGTGCATTCATACGTCCCCTGCCGACCGCCTCAGCCATGCCGACCCCGCGCCCGCCGTTCGACCTCGACCTGCTCCGGACCTTCGTGGAGATCGCCGACAACGGCAATTTCACCCGGGCGGCGGAACGCGTCGGCCGCAGCCAGCCGACGGTGTCCCTGCAGATGAAGAAGCTGGAGCAGGGCCTCGGCCGCCGCGTGTTCGAGCGCGAGAGCGGCGGGACCGGAGGGCAGCGCAACCTGACCACGGAAGGCGAGATTCTCCTCAACTACGCCCGGCAGGTCCTGCACCTGTGCGACGAGGCGCGCGCCCGGATCATGGAGCCCGAAGTCGAGGGGCTGGTCCGGCTGGGCACGCCTGAGGATTTCGCGACCTTCCACCTTCCTGAGATCCTGGCCCGGTTCGCGCGCGCGCATCCAAGGGTCGCTCTCTCGGTAAACTGCGACTTCACGGTCAATCTTCTCAGTGGCTTCTCGCGCGGAGAGTACGATCTGGTTCTCTTCAAGCGCGAGCCGCAGGGCCGGCTCGGAGCGCCCGCCGGCACGGACGACGGCGTCGGCGTCTGGCGCGAGGTGCTCGTCTGGGCGGCCAGCCCCCGGCTCGTGCTGGACGGCACCGGCCCGTTGCCGCTGGTGCTCGCTCCCGCCCCGGACGTCTACCGCCGGCGCGCCATCGCGGCTCTCGACGCTTCGGGGCGCAAGTGGCAGGTCGTCTTCACGAGCCCGAGCCTGGCCGGCCTCCAGGCTGCCGTGCGCGCCGGGCTCGGACTCTCCGTCCTTCCTCGGGGAATGGTGCCGGCGGGCGCGATGGTGCTGGCCCCCCGCGAGCATCGGCTGCCCGAGCTGCCCGATACCGAGATCGTCCTGTACAAGACGCGCGGGACGATCTCGCGGCCGGCGATGCTGCTGGCCGAGCATATCGTCCATTCCCTCGAAAACGAGACGGCCGCCGTCGTGGATGCCTGAGGCGCCGCCGGCGTGCGCAGCGCCCCGCCCTCCCGCCGGGCCGGGCAATGGCGAGGCCTAGGGCCGCCATCAGCGGCCCTGTCTTGAAAAAACATGTGGCTGCTCGCAGACTGACGCGGAAGGCGCGATCGTGGTTCATTCGGCGACCGAAGACCGAAGACCGTCGACCAGGGAGATGAGTTCTGACCGATCCGATCGTCCTGAAGCTGCATGCGCTGAGGGACCAGCAGCTCACCGCGATCGTCGACTCCTCGGACGATGCGATCCTGGTCAAGGATCTGCGCGGCGTCATCCATAGCTGGAATCGCGGTGCCGAACGGCTGTTCGGCTATGCGGCGGAGGAGGTGATCGGCAAGCTGGTCACCGTCCTGATCCCCCCTGACCGCGAGAAGGAGGAACCCTACATCCTTCGGCTGATCGCCGGCGGCGAGAAGCTCGACCACTACAGGACCGTCCGCTGCCGCAAGGACGGCACGCTGGTCGACATCTCGCTGTCGGTGACGCCGATCCGCGATTCCGGCGGCAAGGTCATCGGCGCGACCAAGGTCGCGCGCGACGTCACCGAAGCTCAGCGGGCCCAGCGCCAGCAGGACCTGCTCGTGCAGGCCGAGCAGCGCCTGGCGGCGATCGTCGACTCTTCCGACGACGCCATCCTGAGCGGAGATCTCGACGGGGTCATCCAGACCTGGAACAAGGGCGCCCAGCGCCTGTTCGGCTACACCGCGGAAGACATGATCGGACGGTCGGTCATGATCCTGGTTCCGGAGGATCGCCGCGACGAGGAGCTCGGCATCCTCGAGCGCGTTGCCGCAGGCGAGCGCGTCGATCAATACGAGACGGCCCGCCGGCGCCTGGACGGGACGAAGGTCGACATCTCGCTCAGCGTGTCGCCGATCCGCGATCTGGGCGGTCGCGTCGTCGGCGTCTCCATGATCGGCCGCCCCGTCGCCGCAAGGACGCACCCGTAGGCCAGGTCCGCCGTCCTCGCGGCGCCGCCCTGTCGCAGGCCAGGCCTGATCGACGCTCCGACGATCTCGGCGGTCAGCCGGAGGTGGGATTCGAGCAGGGCCACGGCGCGAGAAATTGCCTGCGGCGGCGGGCCTCCTCTCCGGCGGGCAGCAGCAGATGGTGGCGATCGGCCTCGCACTGATGGCCCGGCCCAAGCTGCTGCTGACCGACGAGCCCTCACTCGGCCTGGCGCCTTCGATCGTCGGCGACATGTTCGACGCGATCCGCCGGATCAACGCGGACGGCCTCTCGGTCCTGCTGGTCGAGCAGAACATCGTGATGGCGATGGAACTCGCCCGCCGCGCCTATGTGATCGAAGAGAGCCGCATCGTCATGACCGGCCCCGCCGACACGCTGCTCCCGAGGCCTGAGATCCGGAAGGCCTATCTCGGCCTCGAAGGCTGACGAGCCGCCCAAACGCTGGATACGGGTGCGGCGTCATCCTCCATTTGAAGGATGGGCCGCCGGGTAGCTGTCGGCACATTGGGAGATCTCATTGCGATCGGGGGGATCGCCGCAATGAATTTCCGCGCTACGCTTCTCGGTCTCGCCGGCGGCCTTGTGCTGGCGGCTTCCCTGGTACGGTTGCTCGATTGCTGCGTCTTGTCCGCGAAGCCGGCCGCCGCCAGGCCCGACGTCGTGCTGCCCGTCATCGCCTGCAGAGGGACCGATCCCTATCAGGCGGCGGCGCATGATCGCCAGGTCACCGTCGTCTCGGAGCGCAAATGGGATGCCGTTCTCAGCGATGCCGAGATCGAGGCCTGCTTCGGCCCGCAATACCGCCAGATCGTCGGCCTTCTGCACGAAATCGAGAAGCAGACCGCGACATTCAGGACCATCGGCAATCGCGCCTATGAGCGATCCCACCTGCTAGGCCTCCTTACGGTGATCTTCGGCGTCATCTCCTCGGCGCTGGTGACGCTGTCCTCGACACTCAAGACCGAGGAACTGCCCCTCGCTCCCGGTCTCAAGGAGCGGCTCTCGAATCTGGGTTCCTGGCTGAAGATCGGCGCCATCACCAGCACGATCGTTCTGTCGCTACTCGCGGGCCTGCAGAATTTCTATAAGCCGGTGGAGACGATGACCTGGGCCTTCGAGGCCAAGGAAGGCCTCGACCGCCTTCATACGGACATCGACCGGTTCCTCCTGGCGGCCGCCGTCAACGAAGCGAAGGCACCCTCGTATTGGAGCCTCTTCGCAACGCCACCGCCTTCGCGGGCAATCGACGTGAAACAGATCGCCCTCTGGCAGGAACGGTTCGACCAGGTGCTGACGAGTGCCAACAAGGCCATCAACGAGCGCAACAAGAAGGGCAGCTAAGCCGGCGCGCACGAGGGCCTGTGCAATTTGCGGCTGTTCGACCAACGGCCTAGTATCAGCGCCACCGCAGGCCGCACGATCCGCGGCACCCATCCCTGTCACCGAAGCTTCACGGCTTCCGCGCATAGGCCTCGACGGGCCGGTCTTCCATCACGAGGTGCCTCAATGGATCGGGATCATCCCCGCCTGGGACTTCTGCTTCTCCTCGTCGCGATCTTGAGCGGCTACGCCCTCGAGAGCCCCCGCGCCCAGGTCGCGTCCGCCGTCCCGAGTCCGTCATTGCCGGCAACGATGGTCGGGCCGGCCAGGGTGACGCCGGGAACTCCGCGCGCCTGGACCGCCGGCCTGCCGTTGCTGTTCGAACCCAATATGGGTCAGATGAATCGCCGGGCGCGGTTCATCAGCCGTGGTCCCGGCTACAACCTTTTCCTTACCGAAGCGGGGCTGGTCGTCACCATGCCGGCCGAGGCGCCCGGCGCCAAGCCGGCCTCGCCGCTCGCGCCGACCACGGCGACGCAGCAAGATCAGGCGGTGCTGCGCATCGACTTCGTCGGCCAGGCGCGCGCGCCTCGCATCGAAGGCGAAGACCGGCGCCCGACGGTCATTCATCACCATCTCGGCAATGACCGCTCGAAATGGCGTACCGATATTCCGACCTATGGCCGGGCCGTCTATCGCGACCTCTATCCCGGGATCGACATGGTGGTCCGCGGCGGCCGCGGTGGACCGGCCTACGACTTCGTGGTCGCCCCGCGGGCGGAGCCGGCCAAGATCCTGATGCGCTTTCCCGGCGCCGAACGGTTGTCGATCGACAAGGCAGGCAACCTGGTGAGCCGCATCGCCGGCCGCGACATCCGGCACGCGGCGCCGACGCTCTACCAGGAGGCCGACGGCAAGCGCATGCCGGTCGCCGGCCGCTATGAACTGCGCGGCGCAAGCCAGGTGGCCTTCCGGGTCGGCCGCTATGACCGCACGCGGCCGTTGATCATCGATCCGACCCTGCGGTTCGAGACGGTAGCCGGCGGCGGCGGGGACGACTCTCTCTACGGCCTGGCGGTCGACGACGGCGGCAACGCCTATGCGGTCGGCCAGACGGGATCGAGCAACTTTCCGCCGCTGAACAGCACACGCACGGCCGGCAGCAGCGATGCATTCCTGGTCAAGCTTCGCGGCAATGACGGCGCGCCTGAATACGTGACCTTCTTCGGCGGCGGCAGCACCGAACGAGCCATGGCCGTCGCCGTGACCGGCGCCGGCGAAGCCTACGTCACCGGCTTCACGCATTCGCTCGATTTCCCGACATCCCCAGGCGTGATCCAGCCGGCACATGCCAACGCGGCGAACGGCCCGTTGTTCATCTTCGCCGATGCCTTCGCCACGCGGTTCGACGCCGCCGGCCAGCTGGGATCATCGACGTTCC
Source organism: Asaia bogorensis (assembly GCA_945897335.1). Lineage (GTDB taxonomy): Bacteria > Pseudomonadota > Alphaproteobacteria > SHVZ01 > SHVZ01 > SHVZ01. The sequence continues at coordinate 15,824 of CAMDFP010000052.1, forward strand.
TGGGAGGCGGCCTGACGGACTTCGGCCAAGCCATCGCCCTGCATGCGAGCGGCGTCTTCATCGCCGGCATGACCTATTCCGCCGATCTCCGGCCGGCCAATCTGCCGTCGGCCTATCAGAACCAGAGACTCGGCGCCACCGACGCGTTCGTCACCAAGCTCAGCCGCGATTTCTCGACCACCCTCTACTCGACCTATCTCGGCGGATCGAACGGCGTGGGTGACGACGAGATGGCCACGGGAGTCGCCGTGAACAGCCTCGGCGAGGCCCATGTCGTCGGCCTCACGAACTCCAGGAGCAATTTCCCGACCTATGCCGGCACCGGGACGCCGGCGCGCTCGTCAGGTTCCGGCAGTGAAGCGTTTGCCGCGAAGCTGAACGCCCAGGGCACGGCTCTGGTGTATTCGACCTTGCTCGGCGGCAGCGGCGAGCCGCAGGAACTTGCGAGCGGCGTGGCGCTGGACGCGAGCGGAAACGCATATGTGGTCGGGTATACCGGTGTCGGCGACTTCCAGCCGCTCCAGCCCTTGCCGCCGCAGACGCTTCAGGCGCTTCGCGGCGGGGTTCAGGACGGCTTCCTCACCAAGCTGGCTCCCGACGGCCGCGTTCTCTTCTCCACCTATCTGGGAGGCGCGTCCGGCGACATCGTCACGGCCGTAACGGCGACTGCCGGCAAGGTCTGGGTCGCGGGCGCGTCTCACCTGGCTCCGGCCTATGTCCAGCCGGAGAACAACGTGGCCGCTTCGCCGGTCGGCTGGGCAGATGCCTTCGTCGGTGCCGTGGCCGCCGACGGGTCGTCCATGACCTATTGGCGGTTCTTCGGCGGGTCCGATCTCGACCAGGCCAAGGCCGTCGCCGCCAACGCGTCGGGAGACATCTACGTCGCCGGGACCACGTATTCCGCGGATTACCCGAGCTCGGGAACCACCTACGGACCGCGTGGCGGCGCACCCGACATCTTCGTCGCGAAACTGGCCACCGGCGTGGCGGCGCCGCCACGACTGTCCATTGCCACGACGGCGGCGCCCCAGCCGACGATCCATGTCGGCGACAACGTGACCGTCTCGGTCAAGGTGCGGAACGAGGGCACGGTACCTCTGACCGGCCTCGGGCTCACGGTCGACTTCGCCGGCGGACCCGCCATCGCGCTCACCGGCTGGGACGCGCGCTGCGCGCCGTCGCCGGGCACCAGCGCCGTCGCTGCGGCGGCGATCTCCTGCACGCTCGGCACGGGTTCGTCGGGCACCCTCGGTATCGGCGGGGAGGACACGGTCGAGCTCCGTGGCCAGGCCGTCGCCCCCGGTCAGGCCGACAACGTCGCGATTGCGTTCGCGGCCGGAGCCGCACCGGCCTCGTCGAGAACGACATGGACCGTCCTGCCGCGAGAGCCGGCGCGGCGTGAGCTGTCGGTCGCGGTGACCCCGTCCCCCGACCCGTTCCAGGCCGGCGATACCGTCACCTTGAGCGCGAGCGTCCGCAACAGCGGAAACATGCCCCTGACGAATGTGCGCCTGTCGAACAACTTCATCGGCGGCGGCGCCATGCAGCTCACCGGCTGGTCCCCGTCCTGCGTCCCGCAGCCGGGCACTTCGCCCGTCTCGCAGGCAATCGTCGACTGCAGCACTCTCGGTACGATCCCGGGAACCCTCGGCGTCGGTGAAACGGCCACCGTCACCTTCACCGGGCGAGCCGTTGCCCCAGGCCAGGTCACCGATATCGCAACGGCAACCGCGGAATCGACGGCAACCGCCCAGAGCGTGCTGACGCGGACGGTCACATCCGGCCCCGCCGATCTTCGGCTCACTCTGCAGGTCTTCGATCCGCCGGAAGTCGGGGCGCGGCTGAGCCCGCTCGTCGCCCTCCTCAACGACGGACCTCAAGCCGCCTCCTCGATCCTGGTCCGGGTGACAATTGCCGGCATGGCGGCGATCGAGAGCCAACCCGCCATCTGCACGCTGGTGACGGCGCCCATCGGCTCGCCGCAAACCCTGGAGTGCGGCCTTCCCGGCCCCTACGCGATGACCGCGGGCACCGGCTCCGCAGCCACGGCGTTCAGCCTTGCCCTCCGCCCGACCGCGCCGGGACCGCTGACGATCTGCGCCATGATCACGCGAAGCAGCGCAGCCGACCCCGTGGCCGCGAACAACACCACCTGCCAGGACGTCGTCGTGCCCCCGCCGGTCGTCGTGCCGAACGAGCCGAGGCTGTCCATCACCAACCAGGCCTCGCACGCCAACCTCCGCATCGGCGAGCCGGTCGGCTTCAAGGCCGGCATCACCAACAGCGGCAACGTGCCGCTGACCGGCGCGCAGTTCCAGGCGACGTTCGTCGGCAAGGGGCTGATCGAGTTCGGCGGCTTCGAGGCCGACCCACAGGTCCATTGCAGCTCTCTGGTGACCGATGCCGTCGGCAATACGAGGGTCTCGTGCACCGTCGCCGACGCTCCGGATCCGGGGGAAAGCCGCGGCATCAAGATCACGGCCCGAGCCGCGGACAGGGGCACGGCCACCAGCACGGTGATCGCGGTCGCGACCGAAACCGGGCCGATCTGGATGATCTCTACGGTGGGCCATCAGATACAGCCGTAGCGCGCTTTTCCTCCGTGGCATGACGCGGAGACGCTAAGCTCCGCCCCGATGACCGCGTCCGACCCCGTGACATCCCAGGCCCGCGAGGTCGCGCTTCCCGGCGACCCGCCGGCGAAGGGCGTCGGCAGCTGGGCGCCGGCGCTGCTGGCGGCGGCGGGCGTCGCCCTGGCGATCCTGGGCACGATGCCGGAATCCGCCTGGTCGTGGACCGGCTGGCGGCCGTCGCCGTCGACCTGGGTGTTCGCGCACGGGACCCTGCTCGCCGCCCTGACCGCCGCCGCGCTGTGCGCCATGGCGATCACCATTGTCGCCCTCTGGGTCGGCCGCCGCGGCCGGCCGGAGCCGGCGAAGAAGCGGGCGGAGATCGATCCCAGCCTCAAGGACCAGCTCCTCCTCGCCGCCCTGGCCGCTCTCGTCTTCGCCCTCGTCGGCGCCTTCCTGTACCTGCACGGCATCGACCTCGATCTCGATCTCCGGATCTGGCAGGACAACACGCTGATCGACGAGCCGGCGACCGAAGCAGCAGAAGGACGGACGTCCGGCTTCTTCGCCGAGATGGCGCCGGAGCTGCCGGAGTGGATCCTCGACCTCCTGCAGATTCTCTACTTCGCCGGCCTCGCGCTCACCCTGGTGGCGACGCTGGTCATCGGCGGCGTCCGGCTTCGCGACCTGATCCGCCAGGACCGGACCGGCGCGCCCCGGGACGACCAGGTCGCCGACGACGTCGCCAAGGCCGCGGAAGAGAGCCTGGAGGAGCTGGAGCTGGGCGGCGATCCGCGGCTCGCCATCATCCGCTGCTACGCCCGCTTCGAACGCAGCCTCGCCGCCGCCGAGACGCCGCGAGCCCCCTGGCAGACGCCGATGGAGTTCATGCGGGCCGTGCTCTCCTCGCTGCCGCTCGACGCGCGCGACGTCGCCCGCCTGACCCGGCTGTTCGAGCTCGCCCGCTTCAGCCATCACCCGGTGGGACCGGCCGAGCATGAGGCGGCCCTCGGCGCGCTGCTGGCGATCCGGGATGCACTTTCGAAGAAGGCGACCGATGCCTGAGCCGGTCGAGGACGGCTACCGGAAGGCGATCGCGCCCCGGCTGGTGGCGCTCGTCATCGCCGCGACGCTGCCGGCGCTGATCGCGCTTCCCGCCGAAGCGCGGCCGATCATCCTCCGCGTGGCGCTGGCCGCCGGCCTCGTCATCCTGCTGTTCACCCTGATCGGGCGGCTGCTGGCCTCGTTCCGCCACGACGACCCGAACGCCTTCGAGCGCGCGCTCCGGCCGCCGGCGGCGCCGGTCAGGCTGGATGCGTCGCTCAGCCAGCTTCGCGACGAGATCCGTCACAGCCGGGCGAGCCAGCGCTATTTCGAGAAGGTGCTGTGGCCGCGCCTTCGTACCCTCGCCTCCCACCGCGGCCTCGCCGCCGACGACCAGCCGCCGCCCAGACCCGTCGGCTGGATGAAGCGGCGCGGGCCCTCGATCACCGACTTGAACCAACTCGTCGATCACCTGGAGAAACGTGAATGAAGATCGTCGAGGTCGAGGCACGCTGCCGCGACATCCTGGCGGCGCTGTCGGCGACCGTCATCGGCAAGGACGACGTGCTGCGCCAGCTCCTGGCCGGCCTCTTGGCCAACGGCCATGTGCTGATCGAGGACTATCCGGGCCTGGCGAAGACGCTGATCGCGCGCTTGCTGGGCCAGGCGATGGACCTGCCCTTCAAGCGCATCCAGTTCACGCCCGACCTGCTGCCGAGCGACATCACCGGCAGCTACATCTACGACCAGAAGAACGGCCGCTTCGAGTTCCGACGCGGGCCGGTGTTCACCGGGCTCCTGCTCGCCGACGAGATCAACCGGGCGACGCCGAAGACCCAGTCGGCGCTGCTCGAGGCGATGCAGGAGGCGCAGGTGACCGTCGAGGGCGAGTCCTTCCCGCTGGAGGCGCCCTTCCTGGTCATCGCCACCCAGAACCCGATCGAGCTGGAAGGCACCTATGCGCTGCCCGAGGCCCAGCTCGACCGCTTCATCATGAAGATCTCGGTGGGCTATCCCAGCCGCGCCGACGAGCAGGAGATCCTGCGCCGCCGGCGTGAGCGGCGCAGCGACACGATGGAGATCCCGAAGGTCGTCTCCCGCGACGAGCTCAAGGCGATGCAGCACGCGCTCGAGGACGTGCATGTCGATGCCTCGGTCGAGGGCTATGTCGTCGACCTCGTCCGCGCGACCCGCG
>CAMDFP010000053.1 GCA_945897335.1 Asaia bogorensis
GCTGGCCCAGGGGGCACGCCTCGACCAGGCCATCGCTGCCGGGCAACTGGATCTCGCGAGCCGGGACGCGCTGCTCAGGGAGATCGACCGCGTCGATCATCGCCTGACCGAGCTCGAGAATAACTTCTCGACCCATATGGGCGAGGCAGCGCGTGGCGCGACGGCTCTCGTGGTCCTCGGTCTGGGCGGCGCCACTATCATGCTCTGGGCGATCGGCATGGGCTTCGCCTACCGCCTGCTGCGCCGTCAGCTCGCCCTCGATCGCCGGCTCGGCTCGAGTGAGCGGCGGTTCCGCGACTACGCCGATGTCGCCTCCGACTGGTACTGGGAGACTGACGCCGGCCACCGCATCACCTACCTCTCCGAGCGCTTCTTCGCGGCGACGGGCATAGCCCCCGCCGACGTGGTCGACCGGCAGGCCGAGGATTTCATCAAGGTCCATGCCGTCAACGGCGATGGCATCGACTTTCCGGCGGCGCTGCGCGAGCACCAGCCGTTCCGGGGCCTCAGGATCCGATCGGTCATCAGGACGGACGGCTCCACCGGCTACTGGTCGCTCGCCGGCAAGCCGCATTTCGACGCCGACGGGGGCTTCCTGGGATATCGCGGGGTCGGCACCGACATCACCATGGCGGTCAACGATGCGCTGACCTTGCGCGAGGCGAAGACCCGCGCCGAGGAGGCCAACCGCGCCAAGTCGGAATTCCTCGCCAATATGAGCCACGAGCTACGCACGCCGCTCAACGCCATCTTAGGATTTTCCGAGGTCATCGCCGGCAGGTTGTTCGGCCCCCAGGCGATCGACCGCTATGCCGACTATGCCTCCAACATCAACGATTCCGGCCGGCACCTGCTGTCGATCATCGACGACATTCTCGATCTTTCGAAGATCGAAGCGGGCTATTCAGAATTGGTCGAGAGCGATGTCGAGCTCGACAAGGTGTTTCAGGCGGCGCGGATCCTGTTCGGAGATCGCTTCGAGCGTTCGGGACTCGAGCTCCGGATCCGGATTCCGGTACCGACGATCCGCCTGAGAGCCGACGAGCGCAAACTGACCCAGACGCTGGTCAACCTGCTTTCGAACGCGCTCAAGTTCACGCCGCCCGGCGGCAACGTCACTCTCGCCGCCGTCGCCGAGGCCGATGGCGGGCTCGCCATTTCGGTCCGCGACACCGGAATCGGTATCGCGCCCGAGCTGATCGAGACCGCGCTCTCCCCCTTCGGCCAGATCGAATCGACCTTCAGCCGCCAGCATCACGGCACCGGCCTCGGGCTCTCGCTCGCCAAGTCCCTGATCGAGCTGCATGGCGGTACGCTCGCTCTGGAGAGCGTGCTCGGGGCCGGCACGGCCGTCACCGTCCGGCTGCCGAAGGAGCGCGTCGCTGGAGACCGTCTCGCCGCCGACTAGGCAGTCACCCCCGCGACCGGGCAGCGAGGCGTTCCAAGGCCGCGGGCAGCGCGTCGAACCGATCGACCAGGGCCGCGGTCCGAAGCGAGGCGAGCGGCGCCCGCGCGTAGCCGTACGTCACCAACACGCAGGAGACACCCGCCGCATTCGCCGTGGCGGCGTCGTGCTCGTTGTCGCCGATCATCACCGAGGAGCCGGCATCGGCTCCGACACCTTGGATAGCCGCCCGAAGCGGCGCCGGGTCCGGTTTCCTGACCGGCAGGCTGTCGCCGCCGATCACCGCGCCGAAGAAGTCGTGGAGGCCGAGCGCGCGCAGCACGGCGTGGGTGACGCGCTCCGCCTTGTTGGTACAGACGGCGAGGCGCCGGCCCTCCTCCTTCAGCTGTTTCAGTGTCGCCGGCACCCCGGGATAGGGCCGGGTCAGCAGCGCAGGCTCGGCCTCGTAGATCGCAAGGAAACGATCGGTGGCGGAGCGGCGTTGAGTTTCCGTCGATCCGCCCGTAGCCTCAAGCCCACGCTCCACCAGCTTGGCGATGCCGTCGCCGACGAATCCCCGCACGCGATCAAGGCCGACCTCCGATCGGCCATATTCCCCGAGCACGATATTGAGGAGGCGGGCCAGGTCAGGCCCACTGTCGATCAGCGTCCCGTCCAGGTCGAACACCACCGCTCGCGGCCACCCCATGGCATCGGCCCCTACGCTTGGTTACAAAACAAGACTTTGTGTGGAGGGGCAGGCTATGGCAAGGGTGTGCGGCAATTACCTAAAAACCCATCGATCCAAGCCATGAACACCCAGTCACGATCGCTCGCGGTCGTCATCCTTGCCGCCGGCAAGGGCACGCGGATGAAGTCCGAGCGATCGAAGGTCCTTCATCCGATTGCCGGACTACCCCTCATCTCGCACGTCCTGCGGGCAGCGCAGTCGCTCAAGCCGGCACGCCTGCTGGTGGTCGTCGGACCCGACGGCGAAGCGGTCACGCGCGCGGTGCACCCCGTCCCGACCGCGATCCAGCATGAGCGTCTGGGCACCGGCGACGCGGTCAAGGCGGCCCGGGCCGCGCTGAAGGGCTTCACCGGCGACGTACTGGTGATCTACGGCGATTCGCCGTTCCTGACGCCGGCGACCCTGAAGAAGATGATCCGGCGCCGGCGTTCGGGCGCGCAGCCGCCGGCCGTCGTCGTGCTCGGATTTCGTCCGGTCGACCCCGCCCGCTACGGGCGGCTGGTGCTCGGCCGGGACGGCGGGCTGGAGCGCATCGTCGAATGGCTGGAAGCGAGCCCGGAAGAACGTGCGATCGGTCTCTGCAACTCCGGCGTCATGGTCGTCGACGGCAAGCGGCTTTTCGGTTTCCTCGACAAGCTGACCAACGACAATGCCAAGGGCGAGTACTACCTGACCGACCTGGTCGGCATCGCCCGCAGCCGCGGTCTCTCCGCCGCCGTGATCGAGGCGCCCGCCGACGAGCTCCTCGGCATCGACAGCCGGGAAGGCCTCGCCCAGGCGGAAGCCCTGATGCAGTCGCGGTTACGGGCCCAGGCCATGGACCAGGGCGCGACGCTGGTCGCGCCGGAGACGGTCTTCCTCGCCGCCGATACCAGGCTCGGCCGCGACGTGACGGTCCATCCCCATGTCGTCTTCGGTCCGGGCGTGACGGTCGGCGACAGCACCGAGATCCGTTCCTTCAGTCATCTCGAAGGCGCCGTCATCGGAGAGGGCGCGATGATCGGCCCCTTCGCGCGGCTGCGTCCGGGGACGCGCATCGGCGCCGGTGCCCATATCGGCAATTTCGTCGAGCTCAAGGCGACCTCGTTCGGTGCCGGGGCGAAGGCCAACCATCTGGCGTATCTCGGCGACGCGTCGGTCGGCGCCAAGGCCAACATCGGCGCCGGAACCATCACCTGCAACTATGACGGCGTCATCAAGTCGCGGACAGATATCGGCGCCGGGGCGTTCACCGGCTCCAACTCGACGCTGGTCGCACCAATCCGGCTCGGCGCCGGTGCCTATGTGACCGCCGGCAGCGTCATCACGGAGGATGTCGAGTCCGATGCGATGGCTTTCGGCCGGTCGCGCCAGGTGGCGAAACCGGGTCGTGCTCGCGCCTTCCGTGCCGCTCGCATCGCGGCCAAGGACTCGAAGAAAGATTAGATCGGCATGTGCGGAATCATCGGAATTATCGGCAAGGGCCCGGTCGCCGGGCGCATCCTGGACGCACTCAAGCGGCTCGAATACCGGGGATATGACTCCGCCGGCATCGCCACCATCGCCGGTGGCGAGATGCAGCGGCGGCGTGCCTCGGGCAAGCTGGTCAACCTGCAGACCCTGTTGGCCGACGATCCGCTCCCGGGAGACATCGGCATCGGCCATACCCGCTGGGCGACCCATGGGCCGCCCACCGAGAAGAACGCTCACCCGCACGCGACCGAGCGCGTCGCCGTCGTCCACAACGGAATCATCGAGAATTTCGCCGAGCTTCGGCAGGAGCTGGTCGGGCTCGGCCGGGTCTTCCAGAGCGACACCGACACGGAGGTGATCGCCCATCTCCTCACCCGCCTTCTCGACGAGGGTCACGACGCCGAGACGGCAATGGGCATGGCGATGAAGCGCCTCGACGGAGCCTTCGCCTTCTGTGCACTGGTGAAGGACCGACCCGACATCCTGCTGGTCGCCCGCCAGGGATCGGCGCTGGCGATCGGCCTCGGCAACGGGGAGAGCTTCATCGGCTCCGACGCCGTCGGCCTGGCGCCGCTCACCCGCCGCGTCGTCTATCTGAAGGAAGGCGACTGGGCGGTGGTCCGTCGCGACGGCATCACCATCCGCAACCGGGAGGGCGCGCTGGTCGAACGCGCGGTCACCCAGGCCGAGGCCACGGATGCCGAGGTCGGCAAGGGCAACTACCGGCACTTCATGGAGAAGGAGATCCATGAGCAGCCGGAGGTGATCGGTGCCACGCTGGGCTACTACTACAACCCGATCCGTCGCCGGATCGTGCTGCCGCCGCTGCCCTTCCGCATTGCCGGCGTTTCCCGCATCACCATCATCGCCGCCGGCACGTCCTTCTATGCCGGAATGCTGGCGAAATACTGGCTCGAACGCATTGCGCGGCTCTCGGTCGAAGTCGATATCGCCTCCGAGTTCCGCTACCGCCAGCCGGAGATGTCGGCGGGCGGTGTCGCCCTCTTCATCTCTCAGTCGGGCGAAACCCTGGATACGCTCGAGGCGCTGCGCTACGCCCGCTCCAAGGGCCAGATCATCGTCAGCCTGGTCAACGTGCCCGACAGCTCGATGGCGCGCGAGGCCGACCTCTGCCTTCGCACATATGCAGGGCCCGAGATCGGCGTCGCCTCCACCAAGGCTTTCACCACCCAGCTCGCCGTTCTGGCCTGCCTCACGCTTCATCTCGCCCGCGAGCACGGCAAGCTCGATGCCGAGGAGATGGCGCGCTATGCCGAGCAGCTCATCCACCTGCCGGCGCTGTGCGCCGAGACACTCCAGCTCGCCGACGCCATGAAGGCCATCGCCGAAGAAATCGCCCCCTGCCGCGATGTCCTCTACCTCGGCCGCGGCGCGTCATATCCGATCGCGATGGAAGGGGCGCTGAAGCTCAAGGAGATCTCCTACATCCATGCCGAGGGCTATGCCGCCGGCGAGATGAAGCACGGGCCGATCGCGCTGATCACCGACGGCGTGCCGGTGATCGTGATCGCGCCTTCGGACGAGCTGTTCCACAAGACCGTCTCGAACCTTCAGGAAGTGCTGGCCCGCGGCGGCCGCGCCATCGTGCTGACCGACACCGGGGGAGCGGCGAAGCTGAAGGGCATCAAGGCCCGCATCTTCACCGTGCCCAAGGCCGAGCCGCTGGTGGCGCCGATTCTCTTCACCATCCCGATCCAGCTGATGGCCTACTACGTCGCCGTCGCCCGCGGCAACGACGTCGACCAGCCGCGCAACCTCGCCAAGTCGGTGACGGTGGAGTAGCGATTCCCGCACCGCCGGCGCGGTTGACCGGCTGCGGGCTCCGGGCGTCAAATGCGGCCTCCTCCCTTTAGGAGTGCTGTCATGCAAGCCAAAGCCCCGGCGCCGGCGCTGAAGGATACGAAGCTGCTGCGCGACCAGGCCTATGTCGACGGCGCCTGGCGCAAGGCCGACTCGGGCGCCACCTTCGCCGTCACCAACCCCGCCACCGGCCAGACCATCGCCGAGGTCCAGGACCTCGGCGTCAAGGAGACGAGGGCCGCGATCGAGGCGGCGAACGCCGCCTGGGGGCCGTGGCGGAAGAAGCTCGCCAAGGAACGCTCGGCCATACTGCGTCGCTGGTTCAACCTGATGATGGAGAACCAGGACGATCTCGCCCTCCTGATGACCTCCGAGCAGGGGAAGCCGCTTACCGAGGCCAAGGGCGAGGTTGCCTACGCCGCCTCATTCGTCGAGTGGTTCGCCGAGGAGGCCAAGCGCGTCTATGGCGACACAATTCCGCAGCATGGGCCCGACAAGCGCCTGGTGGTGATCAAGGAACCGATCGGCGTCGTCGCCGCGATCACGCCCTGGAACTTTCCGGCGGCGATGATCACCCGCAAGGTGGCGCCGGCGCTGGCCGCCGGCTGCCCGGTGGTGGTGAAGCCGGCCGAGCAGACGCCGCTGACCGCGCTCGCCCTGGCGGAGTTGGCCGAGCGCGCCGGGTTCCCCAAGGGCGTCTTCAACGTGGTTACGACCAACCAGGCGCCGGCCGTGGGCCTGGAACTCACCACCAATCCGATCGTCCGCAAGGTGGGCTTCACCGGCTCGACCGAGATCGGCAAGCTCTTGATGAAGCAGGCGTCGTCGACGGTGAAGAAGATCTCGCTCGAGCTCGGCGGCAATGCACCGTTCCTTGTCTTCGACGATGCCGACGTCGATGCCGCGGTCACCGGGGCGATGATCTCGAAATACCGGAACACCGGGCAGACCTGCGTCTGCGCCAACCGCATTCTGGTGCAGGACGGCGTCTATGACGCCTTCGCGAAAAAGCTGGCCGAGGCGGCGTCCAAGCTGCAGGTCTCGAATGGGCTCGAGGCCGGGGCGCAGCAGGGGCCGCTGATCGACGAGAACGCGCTGAAGAAGGTCGAGGAGCATCTCGCCGATGCGCTGGCCAAAGGGGCGAAGGTGCTGACGGGCGGCAAGCGCCACTCGCTCGGCGGCACCTTCTTCCAGCCGACGGTGCTGGTCGACGTCACCACCCAGATGAAGATGGCGCGGGAAGAGACCTTCGGGCCGGTGGCGCCGCTGTTCCGCTTCAAGACGGAAGAGGAGGCGGTCAGGCTCGCCAACGACACCGAGTTCGGACTTGCCGCCTATTTCTACAGCCGCGACATCGGCCGGGTCTGGCGCGTCGCCGAGGCACTGGAGTACGGCATGGTCGGCATCAACGAGGGCCTGATCTCGACCGAGGTGGCGCCCTTCGGCGGCATGAAGGAATCCGGCATCGGCCGAGAGGGCTCGAAATACGGCATCGAGGAATTCGTCGAGATCAAGTATCTCTGCATGGGCGGGATCTGAACGCGGGGCGCCGCCGGCCTCGGACCCCGAGGCCGGCGGCGCCGTCGCTTCTCAGAAGCTGGTCTGCACCCAGTCTGCCATCGGATAGAGGTTGAAGCGCCGGTCGTTGGTGGCCGAGCACGCCCGGGTCTTCCACTGGGCGCCTGAGCTCGTCCCGGCGGTCAGGCAGTAACCGGTGTTGTTGTGGCTCTTGAAGTAGCCGTCGGGGTCGATCCGCAATTTTTCGCTAGAGCCGCCATCGCAGTTCCAAAGGTGGATGTTCTTGCCCTCGCCGGCGCTGCCGCCGTTGATGTCGACGCAATACTGGTTGTTGCCCTTGGGCCGGATCTGGCCTTCGGCGGAGTAGACGAACTGCTGGTTGGTGGCCCCGGTGCAGGCCGACGCGACGATCGCGGTACCGTTGCCGTAGCCGCCGTTGACGGTGGCGCAGAGGTTGCCGTTGGCGAGCGGCGCCAACTCGAAATACCCCGGAAGAGAGCGCCGGACGCCAACATGGGGCAGCGAGCCGCCGAAGGTGGTTGCGTTGCCGTAGTCGGCGAGGTCCTGGCCGATGGCGCTGACGCCGTGGGCCATGGCGATGTAGTTGTAGGTGAAGCTGGTGTTGCCGTAGACGTGGTCGCCCCAGAGGTGGATCAGCTGCTTGTGCTGCGCCGCCCGGTTGGCGGTCAGCTGGTAGCGATCCTGGGACTTGAGGTTCGAGCAGACGAAGTACTGGGAGTTGTTGGTGCCGATGCCGTCGACGGTACCGCCGACGTTCAGCTCGTTCGGATCGTTCTCGACGTCCGGACACATCACGGTCGCGGGATAGCGGCCGTAGTTGTTCACCAGCTGGCCCAGCGCTCCGTCCATGCCCTGGTTGACCCAGCCGAGACGGCCGCCGGTCAACGCCACCACCAGCTTGCCCTGCAGCGCGCTCATCACCGGCCAGCCATGCTGGGACAGCAGGCTGCGCGGCTGGCCGCCGCCGCCATGCACGGTCTGAAGGTAGGTGTAGAGGTCCGAGAACTTGTAGAGGTCGGATCCGACGAAGCTGCGGATCATCTCGTCCAACGCCGCCACCCGATCGGCGGGCCAGGCGGACAGGAGATCGCTGCTGGTCGTCTTCATGTCGACGAACACCATGATCGGCGTCGGGTCACTCGGGTGCGCATCGATCCAGGCGAGGATGTCGGCGAGGCAATGGCCGAGGCGCGTGTTGCCGGCCGCGGAGCAGTTCTTATGACCCGGTGCCCAGTCGTGCGAGACGTAGGGACCCTGGGCATTGCCGATCCAGTCGCGATCGATCACGTCCAGCTCGACCGTGCGGTAGCCGAGGTCGAGCCAGCCGGTCAGGGTCGCGCCGTGTTCGAAGGTGTTGTGCGGCTGCAGATAGTAGATCTGGTCGAGCCGGTGGATCGACGGCACCGGCAGGTCGGCCATGTAACGCGGCGCCTCGGCCCGGACCGATGCGGCACCGACGACCGCGGTGGCGATCAGCCCGCCGGCGATCACGCCTCGCAGGAATCGAATCATCGAACTCTCCCTTTGATGATGGGACATCGTCTCGCGTTCGCGCATCCTTCCGCGCGACCACGCGGGCAGTGTGGCCTTGAGGGCGGGACGGTTTGGTGAAAGCGGGATGAAGAGTCTGCGGCTCCTGGCGCCGATCCGGGACGCGGCTTGATCCCGTCGGGCGCGCCATTACATTCTGGGGCGCACGTGCAGTGGCAGCATGGCGTCAGGAGGTTGGCAGGCGATGGCACGATACGAATTCGACCTCTTCACCATCGGCGCCGGCTCCGGCGGGGTCGCCGGGTCCAGGCGCGCCGGCTCCTACGGCGCCAAGGTCGCCATCGCCGAGGCGGTCCGCGTCGGCGGCACCTGCGTGCTGCGCGGCTGCGTGCCGAAGAAGCTGCTGGTCTACGCGTCCGAATTCGCCCGTGCGTTCGACGATGCCGCCGGCTATGGCTGGACCGTCGGCGAGCCGACGGTCGACTGGGCGGAGATGGTCGGGCGGAAGGACCGCGAGCTCGATCGTCTGAACGGCATCTACATCAACATGCTGAAGAATTCAGGCGTCGAGATCATCGATGGCCGCGCCCGACTGATCGACGCGCATACGGTCGAGGTCGCCGGCCGTCGTGTCACCGCCGAGACGATCATGATCGCGACCGGCGGCCGGGCGATCCGGCCGGCGATCCCGGGGATCGAGCTTGCGATGACCTCGGACGAGATCCTGGACATGAAGGAGGTGCCGACGCACCTGGTTGTCGTCGGCGGCGGCTACATCGCCGTCGAGTTCGCCGGCATCTTCCGCAACTTAGGTTCCGAGGTGACGGAGATCATCCGGAGCGAGGCCGTGCTCCGCGGCTTCGACCGCGACATCCGCGCCTCGCTCGCCGAGGAGATGGCGAAGCAGGGGATCCAGCTCAAGGCGCGAACCCATGTGACCGCCATCGAAAAGATCGCCGACGGTCTCGCCGTCGTAACCGATACGGGCGAGCGCATCGCCTGCAGCCATGTGCTCTATGCCATCGGCCGCGTGCCCAACACCGCCGATCTCGGCCTGGCGGAGGCCGGCGTCACCCTCAACAAGAAGGGCGCCATCGCCGTGGACGAGTGGTCGCGGACGACCGTGCCCAACATCTACGCGGTCGGCGACGTCACCGACCGCATCAACCTGACGCCGGTCGCGATCGCCGAATCGCGCGCCGTCGCCGAGACGCTCTACAACGACAATCCGATGAAGACGGACCACGAGAATGTGCCGTCGGCGGTGTTCAGCCAGCCGTCGATCGGCTCGGTCGGGCTGTCGGAGGATGCGGCGGCGGTGATCTACAAGGAGATAGACGTCTATGTGACGCGCTTTCGGCCGATGAAGAACACGCTTTCCGGCCGCGACGAGCGGACGATGATGAAGCTGGTCGTCGACACCGCCAGCAACCGCGTGCTCGGCTGCCACATGGTCGGCCCGGATGCGCCCGAGATCATCCAGGGCCTCGCCGTCGCGGTGAAGTGCGGGGCGACCAAGCGCCAGTTCGACCAGACCATCGGCATCCACCCCTCGGCCGCCGAGGAGTTCGTCACTCTGCGGGACAAGCGCAAGGAGCCGGCGAAGCAGGCGGCGGAGTGAATCAGGGCGTTCCTTCTGCCGGCGACCGGACTTTCAGATGCGCGCTGGCACTGGAACCCGGCCGCAAGGATGCGCTTCAGCTGCTCTATGCGGGTCGGCTCGGTGCCGGGCGGTTCGAGGAGGCCTCGACCTTCGCCCGCCGCGCTCTCGCGATCGATCCGCAGAGCGCGGACGACTGGTGCAATCTCGGCCAGATCCTGGTCCAGGCGGGACGGCGGACGGAGGCGGAGCGCTGCTTCGCCGCCGCGCTGGTCCTCGATCCGCAGTTCGGCGAGGTCTTTCACAAGCTCGGCGTGAACCTTCATGCGCTCGGACGGTTCCAGGAGGCTGTCTCCAGCTACGATCGTGCTCTTGCGCTCACTCCCGGCAACCCCGAACTGCCGATGCTGCAGCTCTCGGCGCTCCTCACCCTCGGTCCTGAACGCGGCAACGCGAGGCGGTTCGAGCGTCTTGCCGCCGGGCGGGAGACATCGGCAGAGGCGTTGCTGATCCGCGGCTGCGCGCTCGATGCCCTGCGACGACAGGCTGGCGCCCTGGTGGCGTTTGCCAAGTCCCTGGTGCTCGATCCCGGCAATACCGACGCCTGGTTCAACCGCGGAACGGCGTTGTTCAAATCGGGCCGTGCGGAGGAGGCGGTGGTCTCCGGCCGGCGATCGATCGCGATAAAGCCGGCGTTCGCCATCGCGCACACGAGCCTGATCTTCTGGGCCGACTTCCTGCCGGAACTCGACTTCGCCGCCCAGCAGGCCGAACGCCGGAAATGGGCGGAGATCCAGAGACGGAACGTTCCGCTTCCGCCGCGGCACGCGAACACGCGCGATCCCGAACGACCACTGCGCATCGGCTATGTGTCCTCGGACTTCGTTGCGCACTCGGCGGCGGCGATCTTCGGCGCAATCTTCCACCGGCACGACCGGACGCGCTTCGAGCTGTTCTTGTATTCCGGGGTCGTGCATGAAGACAGCACCACTCAAGCCCTCCGCGCGCTCTCGGCCGGTTGGCGCTCGACCCTCGCGCACTCGCCCGACTCGCTCGCCAGACAGATCCGTTCCGACCGCATCGACATCCTCGTCGATCTCTCCGGTCACACCGGCGGCAACCATCTTCTGACGTTCTTGAGGAAGCCGGCGCCGGTCCAGGTCACCGCCTGGGGATACTCGACCGGCACCGGCTTGTCCGAGATCGACTACTTTTTCACCGATGCCGTCATGGTGCCCGAGGAGGAACGCCGGTTCTTCGCCGAGACGGTGTACGATCTCCCCTCCGTTCTCACCGTCCCGGCTCCCGACGACATTCCGGACGTATCCCCTTTGCCGGCGGAGACGGCGGGGCATGTGGTCTTCGGATGCTTCAACCGGGCGAGCAAGATTGGCCCCGCGGCCGTCGGCGCCTGGGCGAGGATCCTCACCCGCGCGCCGGGTGCGCGCTTGTTTCTGAAAGACCGTGCCTTCGACCAGGACGACGCCTGTCGGTCATTCCGCAATGCCTTCGCGGCCCGCGGCGTCGATCCCGACCGGCTCGAGTTCGAAGGAACGACGAGCCGTACCGCCCACATGATCGCGCATCGGCGCATCGACATCGCCCTCGATCCGTTCCCCGCGAATGGGGGCGTCACCACGTGCGAAGCGCTGATGATGGGCGTCCCGGCCGTCGCGCTGGTCGGGCAAAGCGCCGGAGGGCGGCTAGCCGCTTCGGTGATGACGGCCATCGGGCTTCCGGACTGGATTGGCCCGGACGTCGACGGCTATGTCGAGATCGCGGTCGCCTGGTCGTGCCGCATCGGGGCCCTGTCCGAGCTTCGACGGATGCTTCGCCGACGCTATCTCGCTTCTCCTCTCGGAGATGCGGACGCCTATACTCGCGCGGTGGAAGCTGCCTATCGCGACATGTGGCGCCGCTGGTGCAAAAAGGGCCTCCCCTCTTGATCGGCGCTCTCGCAGTGCGAAAGACGATCGCGGCCGAGCCCACAAGCCATCCGGCGATGCAGGCGCTCTATGCCGACGGGTTTTTCAAGGAGCGGTTCGACGAGGCCCTGCCCTTCGCCCGCCGCGCCGTCATGCTGGCTCCGGCGAATCCCGATGATCGCTACAATCTCGCCGAGATCCTGAGCAGGCTCGGCCGCCGGTCCGAAGCCCTGGCGGGCTACTTTCAGGCCCTGGCCATCGATCCGCAATTTGCCGAAGCTTGGCAAGGCTGCGCGCTGACTCTGCAGACGCTTCACTTCTACGAGCGCGCCGTGGCTTGCTACGACCGCGTCCTCGCGCTTCGGCCCGATCACGAGGAGGTACCGATCCTCCGCCTCAATGCCGCGCTTGCGCCTCGCGACAAGCGGGCGGGCGTGCAGGTGGAAAAGCTTCTGTCGATGGTCCCGCGCACGGCCAAGGGGCTGATGGCGCGGGGTTGTGTCCTGCAGACACTGGGGCGGTTCGAGGAGGCGGTGGCCTCGCACCGGCGGGCGCTGGCGGTGGACCCCTCGGTCGCCGAAACCTTTCTGAATCTGGCCGCTTCGCAGATGTCTTTGACTCTTCCCGCCGCCGCGGCAGGCAGCTTCCGGCGTGCACTCGCGATCCGGCCGACCTATGCGATCGCGCATTCGAACCTGATCTACCTTGCCGACTTTCTACCTGAGTTCGATTTCGCAGCTCACCAGGCCGAGCGCCGCAGATGGGCCGAGGCTCAACGCCGTGGCCTCCCCGTGCCGCCGCCGCACGACAATGCCCGGGATCCGGAGCGGATCCTCCGGTTGGGATACGTCTCCTCGGACTTTTGCGCTCACTCGGCGGCGCACATCTTCGAACTGATCCTGCGGCGCCATGACCGGTCGCGCTTCGAGATCTATTGCTATTCGGGCGTCGCGCGCGAGGACGCTACGACCCGCTCCTTCCGCGCACTGGCGTCGGGCTGGCGATCGACGGTGGGCATGGCTCCGGATGTGCTCGCCCGGCAGATCCGCGCCGACGGTATAGACATTCTGATCGATCTTTCCGGCCATACGGAAGGCAATCACCTGACGACGTTTCTCCGGAAGCCGGCCCCGGTGCAGGTGACGGCCTGGGGGCACGCGGTGGGGACCGGCCTTCGCGAGATCGACTACTTCTTCGCCGATCCGGTGTCCGTTCCTGAGGATGTCCGCCCGCTCTTTCCCGAGCGCATCTACGACCTGCCTTGCATTGTCGTCAGCGCCCCGCCGGGGGACGCCCCGGACGTGGCGCCGACACCCGCTCTCGCGACCGGACAGGTGACGTTCGGGTGCTTCAATCGGGGGTCGAAGGTCTCGGCCCTCGCCATGTCGACATGGGCTCGCCTCGTCGCCGCCGTGCCGGGCGCGCGTCTGCTCTTCAAGGACCGCGCCTTCGACGTCGCATCGACACGAGACCTCTTCCGTGCCGAATTCGGCCGCCGCGGCATCGAGCCCGAACGTCTGGTCTTCCGCGGCGGGACCTCGAGGCAGGAGCATCTCGCCGGCTATGCGGAGATCGACATCGCCCTCGACACCTTCCCGACGAACGGTGGGGTGACCACCTGCGAGACTCTGTTCATGGGTGTGCCGACGGTGGCTCTCCTCGGCCGGAGTCCGGCGGGGAGGGTGAGTGCGGCGATCCTGGCGGCCATCGGTCTTCGCGACTGGGCGGCCCCCGACGTCGATGCATATGTCGCGCTGGCGGCCGAGCGGGCTGGCGATGTGCGGGGCCTGGCAGCACTGAGAGTGGATCTCCGCCGACGGTTCCTGGCGTCCCCGGTCGGTGACCCCGGCGCCTATACGCGTGCGGTCGAGGCGGCCTATCGCGACATGTGGCGGAGGTGGTGCAGAGGCGGCTAGAACCCCGATCGTCAGACGGGCGCGAAGGCGGGCACCGCGTCCGGCAGGCCTTTCAGCTGGAAGCGGCCGAGAAGGCGCGGCGTGCCCGGCAGCATCGAGGCGAAGGCTTCCGAAAGCGCCAGCGGCCAGCCCTCGCTCGCCGCCAGGCCCTGCAGGCGGGCGGCCAGATTCACCGCCGGGCCGATACAGGTGAAGTCGAGCCGCATCTCGCTGCCGACATTGCCATAGGACAGGGGACCGACATGCAGGCCGACGCCGATCTTCACCGGCGTATCGGCGGCTTCCAGCGCAGCACAGGCGGCGAGGGCCTGCTCGGCCGCTTCCAGCGCTGCCGTGCAGGCCGCCTCGGCGCCGGCGGTCACCGGAAAGATCGCGAGCAGGCCGTCGCCCATGAACTTCAGCACCTGACCGCCATGGATTTCGATCGCCGGCACCTGGGCATCAAAGGTGGTGTTGAGAAGCTGGATCAGGTCGGGCGGCGACAACCGGCCGGAGAGCCCGGTGAAGCCTCTCAGGTCGGAAAGCCAGATGGCCGCCTCCAGCGTCGTCGTGTCGCCGCGCTGGATCTGGCCCCGGAGGATGCGTTCGCCGGCGTCGTGTCCGACATAGACGTTGAGCAGGTTGGTCGCGGTCCGGCGCAGCATGTAGATCTCGGCCAGGCGCGCCAGCGGCGGCACCACCGCGTCGATCGCCGCGGCCTGCGCGTCGGTGAAGCCGCCCGGCGCCTTGGTCGTCCAGGTGACGACATGGTTCTCGCCGGAAAGGAATTTGAGCGGCGACACCACGTAGTCGGTGATGCCCTCGGCGTCGAAGCCTTTGAGGATGTCGAAGTCGCGCGGACAGTTCGGATCGACGAGGCGCCGGCGCAGCCCCTTGCCCTCCTCGAAGGCGGGCCTGAGCGGGCTCGCGAGGTAGTCGGGGTCATCGACGATGGTACGCGCCGCCCGGTACACGTCGACCGGCTTTCCCGGCCGCCAGATGAAGCTGACGCCGATGATGCTCGGGTGCAGGGTGCGGACGAAGACCGCTACCCGCTCCAGCGGAACGCCGGCGGCCGTCATCCGCTCGCAGATCTCGCTCACCACGATCTCGGCGTGGGGCGCACCGGGCGCCCCGTTCACCAGCCACTGGATCAGTTCGGCGATCCCGGTCGGATCCGTCCGGGTCATGTCAGCCGGCCAGTGCCTTGATCTCGACCTCGAGGAAGACGACCTCGCCCGGGCCGTCGTTGACGACGTCGTGCTCCACCCCGACAGGACGCGAATAAGGCTGGCCGACGATCATCTCCGCGGCGCTCTCGCCGGTTTTTGACACTATCCGTAGCCGTCCGCCCTGGGTCGGCACCACCACATAGGCCATGCCGTGGCGATGCCATCCGGTATGCGACCCGGGTGGCAGGTGGTATTCGGTGATGCGCACCCGCTCGTCGTCGACCTTTATGTTGGCGATTGCGTCTTTCATGGTCATCCGATCCTTTGTCTTGGAAGCACGCGCCTTGCTTAGACTAGCCCGGTTTCGTATAGGCTTGTGCCCTTGAGTTGAGAGGAGTTGCGAACATGGCCGGCAAGTGGACGCCCGAGTCCTGGCGGTCCAGGCCGATCCAGCAGCAGCCGGATTGGACCGACCCGAAGGCGCTCGCCGACGCCGAGGCGGAGCTCCGAAAGTATCCACCGCTGGTCTTCGCCGGCGAGGCCCGGAACCTGAAGGCGGCGCTCGCCCGGGTTGCCGACGGCAAGGCGTTCCTGCTCCAGGGCGGCGACTGCGCCGAGAGCTTCGCCGAGTTCTCCGCCAACAACATCCGCGACACATTCAAGGTGCTGCTGCAGATGGCGGTGGTGCTCACCTTCGGCGCCGCCTGCCCGATCGTGAAGGTCGGCCGCATGGCCGGCCAGTTCGCCAAGCCGCGCTCGGACAAGACCGAGACGCAGGACGGAGTCTCGCTGCCCTCCTACCGCGGCGACATCGTCAACGGCATGGAATTCACGCCGGCGGCGCGCCAGCCCGATCCGGCACGCCAGCTCCGCTGTTACAACCAGTCGGCGGCGACCCTGAACCTGCTTCGCGCCTTCGCCCAGGGTGGCTTCGCCGACCTGCAGAAGGTTCATGCGTGGAACCTGGGCTTCGTCTCCAAGAGCCCGGCGGGCGAGCGCTATCAGGAGCTCGCCGACCGCATCCAGGAATGCCTCGGCTTCATGGCGGCCTGTGGCCTCACGCCGGAGTCGATCCCGGCGCTTCGCGAGACCGACTTCTATACCAGCCACGAGGCGTTGCTGCTGGGCTACGAGCAGGCGCTGACCCGCGTCGATTCCACCAGCGGCGACTGGTATGACTGCTCGGCCCACCTGATCTGGATCGGCGATCGCACGCGTCAGGTCGACGGCGCGCATGTCGAGTTCCTCCGCGGCGTGAAGAACCCGCTCGCCTTCAAGGCCGGCCCCTCGCTCTCTACCGACGACCTCCTCAAGCTCATCGACACGCTGAACCCGGCGAACGAGGCCGGGCGGCTCACCGTGATCTGCCGCATGGGCGCCGACAAGGTCGACAAGCTGATGCCTCTGGTCAGGGCGGTGAAGCGCGAAGGCAAGACCGTGGTCTGGGCCTGCGATCCGATGCACGGCAACACAATCAAGTCCTCGACCGGCTACAAGACCCGGGCTTTCGACCGCATCCTGGCCGAAGTGCGGGGATTCTTCGGCGTCCACCAGGCGGAAGGCACCTATGCCGGCGGCGTGCATTTCGAGATGACCGGGCAGGACGTCACCGAATGCATCGGCGGCGCGCAGGCGATCGACGAGACCGCGCTCGCCGACCGCTATCACACCCATTGCGATCCCCGGCTGAATGCCAGCCAGGCAATCGAGCTCTCCTTCGAGATCGCCGAGCTTCTGAAGCGCGAGCGCGAGGCCTTGGCCCAACCGCGCGTCGCCCTGGCAGGATGACGAGCGTCCCCTGAAGGCCTTTCCCAAGGCCGCAAGCGAGTCCCTCCCCATGCAGCCTCTCCCCGAGGACGTGCCGCGTTACACCGACGCCTACTTCCTCAAGACCAAGGCCTGCGTCGAGCGCTTCGGCGACACCAAGGTCACTTACGCCGTGTTCATGCGGCGCCCGGTGACCTCGGCGCCGCGTCTGGCGATCGAGTGGATCCAGGCGATGGCGGTGGCGCGGAATACCCGGGTCGACATCGACCTTCGTCATAAGGAGGGCGCCTGGGTCGGCGCCGGCGAGCCGATGCTCTACCTCACCGGCTCCCTCTTCCATCTGGTCGATCTCGAGACCATCTACTTGCAGAAGCTGGGGGCGGCCTGCGTCGCCGCCTACAACGCCTACACCATGTGCGTCGATCTGCCGAAGACCGCCTTCTTTGCCTTCGACGCCCGGCATTGCGCCGGAGCGGAGATGGCCGAGCTGATGGCCTATGGCGCTTCCGTCGGCTCGGCCAAGGCCAAGGCCAAGGTCAGTGCCATCGGTTTCGTCGCCAACGCCACCGACGCGACGGCGCACTATTTCGGCCAGGAGCGCGGCAAGGGAACGATGCCGCATGCGTTGATCGGCTATGCCGGTTCGACGCTGCGGGCGGCGGAGATGTTCCGCGAGACCCATCCGAGCGAGAGTCTCACGGTGCTGGTCGACTATTTCGGGCTCGAGATCACCGACGCTTTGGCGGTGTGCCGGCGCTTTCCCGATCTCGCCGGGCGCGGCGACCTCTCCGTCCGCCTCGACACCCATGGCGGCCGCTACGTCGAAGGGCTGGACGTCGCCGCCTCCTATGCCGTGCTCGAGCGCAACGCGCCGGAATCGATCCGGGGATACCGCTCGGAATCGGAGCTTCGCCACCTGATCGGGCCGGGCGTCTCGGCGGCAGCCATCTGGCACATGCGCGAGCAGCTCGACCGCACCGGATTTCCCAAGGTGAAGATCGTAGGATCCTCCGGCTTCAATCCGGCAAAATGCAAGGTGATGGCGGTCGCCCGCGCGCCCCTGGATGCGATCGGTACCGGCTCCTACCTGCCCGACAGCTGGAGCGAGACCTACGCCACCTCGGACATCGTCCAGTATGACGGCAAGCCCCTGGTGAAGGTCGGTCGCGAATTCCTGCTGCGTCGTCAGAGCTGATCCGATGACCGGAACCAAGGTGCCGGAGGGCCGGATCTCGCTGCAGCCGTTCTTCGATGGGCTGAAGCAGCACCTGAAGACGACGACGGTGGAGAGTCTCGCTGCCCGCCGCACTCCGAAGCAGGTCAGTGCCGTCGTCGACACCCTGAACGACGCTTTCGAGACGAGTGTCGCCGGCCTGTCGGCGCAGGCGCCGCCGGAAAGGCCGCTCGCCTGCAAGAAGGGCTGCGACCATTGCTGCCATGTGACGGTGATGGTCGACGCTGCCACAGTGCTTCGCATCGCCGACTTCATCCGAGAGACCTTCGGGCGAGCCGAGCGCACGCTGCTCGACATGCGAATGATCCTCTATGAGGACAAGGTCGAGAAGATGACGCAGAGCGAGCGCAGCAGGGCCCAGATTCCATGCCCGCTCCTGGTCGACGGCGCCTGCACTGTGCATCCGGTGCGGCCGCTCGTCTGTCGCTCCTTCAATTCCTACGACGCCGAAGTCTGCAAGCGTCAGATCCGAGGCGGCGGCTCGACCACCGAGATTCCGTCCTGGAACATCCCGTGGCTGCTCGGCCTTGCGCTCGATTCCGGTATCAAGGACGCGCTGGTCGAGTCGGGTTACGCCGACGGCGACCTCGAGCTCGGCCTTGGCCTGAAGGCGGCTCTCGACCATCCCAACTCCTCCGAGCGCTGGCTCGCCGGCGACCGGATCTTCGCCCGTGCGGCATGGAAAGCGCGAAAGCCATGACCGATCGACTGGTCCTCGCCCTTGCCCAGGTCAACCCGACGGTTGGCGACGTCGCCGGCAATCGCGACAAGCTGCTGTCCGCACGGGAGGAGGCGAAGGCCTTCGGCGCCGACCTCGTCGTGCCGGGCGAGCTCGTACTCTCGGGATATCCGCCGGAGGACCTGGTTCTCAAGCCGGCCTTCCTGGACGCGCTGGCCGAAGCGGTCGACGCGATCGCCCGCGCCACCGCCGACGGCGGACCCGCCGTGCTGGTGACCACGCCCTGGCGCGTCGACGGCAAGACCTACAACGCGGCCCTCATGGTCGATGGCGGCAAGGTGATTGCGACCCGTTTGAAATTCGACCTGCCGAACTATGGCGTCTTCGACGAGAAGCGGGTCTTCGCGGCCGGCCCCATGCCGGGGCCGATCGCGTTCCGCGGCGTCCGCCTCGGCGTGATGATCTGCGAGGACATGTGGACCGGGGACGTGACGGAGACACTGGAGGAGTCCGGCGCCGAGCTGCTGATCGTCCCCAACGGTTCGCCCTACGAGCATGAGAAGCTGCACGAGCGCCTCAACCTCGCGGTCGCGCGCGTGGTCGAGAGCGGTCTGCCGCTGGTCTATGTCAACCAGATCGGCGGCCAGGATGAGATCGTCTTCGACGGCGGCTCCTTCGTCGTCGGCGCTGACCGTCATCTGAAGGCGCAGCTTCCGGCGTGGCGCGAGTGCGTGCGGCCGGTCACGTTCCGCCGTGATGGCGGAAGCTGGGTGGCCGAGGGCGAGATCGCGAAGGTCGCCGACGGGCACGAGTCGATCTACCAAGCTATGGTCGTGGGCTTGCGCGACTATGTCGAGAAGAGCCACTTTCCTGGTGTCATACTCGGGCTCTCGGGCGGCATCGACTCAGCACTCTCGGCCGCGGTCGCGGTCGACGCGCTGGGGCCGGACCGGGTTCGGGCGGTGATGATGCCGTCGCCCTACACCAGCCAGGACAGCCTTGACGATGCGTCCGAGTGCGCTCGCCTTCTCGGCATCCGCCTCGACACGGTCTCGATCGAGCCGGCGATGGGCGCCTTCGATGCGATGCTGAAGCCGCTGTTCGAAGGGCGCGCAGCGGACATCACCGAGGAGAACATCCAAAGCCGGTCGCGTGGCGTCACCCTGATGGCGATTTCCAACAAGCTCGGCCACATGGTGCTGTCGACCGGCAACAAGTCGGAGATGTCGGTCGGCTACGCGACGCTCTACGGCGACATGTGCGGCGGCTATGCCGTGCTCAAGGATGTCTACAAGACGACCGTGTTCGAGCTCTGCCGCTGGCGGAACCAGGCGTTGCCCGAGGGATCGAAGGGTCCGGTCGGGCGCGTGATGCCCGAACGCGTCATCACCAAGCCGCCCTCGGCCGAGCTCAAGCCGAACCAGACCGACCAGGACACGCTGCCGCCCTATGACGCGCTCGACGACATCCTCTCTTCCCTGATCGAAGGCGAGATGAAGGTCGAGGAGATCGTCGCCCGCGGCCATGACGAGGCGACGGTCAGGCGGGTCTGGCGCATGCTGGATCGTGCGGAGTACAAGCGCCGCCAGGCGCCGCCGGGCGTCAAGATCACCCGACGTGCCTTCGGCCGCGACCGCCGCTACCCGATCGTCAACGGGTTTCAGAAGTAGTCATGCGTCGCCCCCCACCCCAACCCTCCCCCACAAAGGGGGGAGGGAGTAAGAGGCGCCTCGTGTTCCCTCCCCCCGCGGAGCGTGGGGGAGGG
>CAMDFP010000054.1 GCA_945897335.1 Asaia bogorensis
CGAAGGCACGGACGTCCTGGTCGTCCTCGACGACCAGGATAGTCTCCTTGCCGGTCGGGAACGGGGCCGGCACCGACGTCGGTGCTTGGCCCTTCACCGCCGAAGAGGCTTCCGGCAGGTAGATCTTCACCGTCGTACCCAGGCCGACCTCGCTGTAAATCTTGACGTGGCCGCCCGACTGCTTGACGAAGCCGAAGACCATTCTGAGCCCGAGCCCCGACCCCTTGCCCGCTTCCTTGGTAGTGAAGAAGGGCTCGAAAACCCGCCTCAGAATATCCGCCGTCATGCCCGAACCGGTGTCCGTCACCGCCAGCATGACGTAGGGTCCTGCCTTCAGCTCTCGCTCGCGGCGCCGCCGGTCAGCTGGCCGACGACTTCCAGCTTCTGCGACTGAAGCAGCGCCTCCTGGGTCCTCTTCGACTCGCTGATGTCGATAAAGGCGCTGACACGCCCACCGTCGGAGGTGCGTCTTATGATCGACTGAAACCAACGGCCGTCGGCAGTCTTCATCTCGCAGTCGAAGGTGTCCCGCCGGTGCAGCGCGAGGCGTCTGTCGACCCAGGCCTTGCTGCCCTCTGACGTCGTCTCGACCAGATTGAGTTCGCCCACCGTCCGGATCAGGTCCGTCAGCGACGTGCCGGCGGTGCAGTACCTGCGCATCTCCGGAAACATCTCCGTGTACCGACCATTGGCAAGGATCAGCACCTCGTCGGCATCGAACAGAAGCAATCCCGCCGGAAGCACGTCGACGGCGTCGGCGAGGTGACGACGCGCCGACGCGGCTGCCAGCTCGTTCCGAAGCGACACCCGGTCGGCGTGGAGCCGGCGTCCGATCTCCCGCGCCACGCCCCAGATCAGGACGGCGGCGACTGCCATCAGCACGAATGTCATCAGGGCGTAGTTGAGCGTGCCCTGCAACCAGCGATCCGTCACGGCGGCGCGCCCGACGCTGACCGAGACGATGAATGGCGTTCCCTCGACCATACGGAAGCTGATGATTCGATCGGCGATTCCAGGCGTGGCCAGGAAAGCTAGCGTCCCTTCGCGCGCACCCGCGCGCACGGCGTCAACGACCGCCGTTGACGGTCCGGTTTGACCGACCAGGTCGGGGGTGGCGGGCTGGCGGGCGAGGATGACCCCGTCGCGATTGCGCAAAGTCACCGCCCCGCCATCGGCGACGGCCAGGGTCCCATAGAATCTGAGGAAGTAGTCGAGTGAAATGGAGGCACCGGCGATGCCGGCGAATCCACCATCCGCGCCGTTCAACCGTCGGCTGACCAAAAGGACTCATCCTCTGCCCGCACTGCTTCGTAGCGGCGCGGAGATATAGAGACCGTGTGCCGGATCGTCCCGGTGTTCGGAAAAGTATGGCCTGGTCGAGAAATCGAAGTCGCCGGCGGTCCGCAGTGCATCCCCGCGCAACCGGCCGTCGGACCCGATCACGAACAGATTCGGGAGTTCCCCGGTGGCGTCCATGTGCGCTTCCAGGAGGTCGTCGAATTCGCTGCTACGCGTCGGAAGTTCAGCGCCGAAACGATAGGCGATAGCTCGTGCCATCGCCCGCAACGTGACATCCGCCACTCGAAGCGTTCTCTCCGCATGCTCCTCGAGCACAAGCGTCAGATTCCGCGTCTCGTGCTCGGCTTCCTCGACCCCGTCGTAGTAGGAGATCCACGCCGTCGCCCCGAATCCGGTCAGCAGGAGCAAACAGATGACGATACCGGTGGCGATCGCCACCCCCCTGACACCCGGCGGAGTCATCGAATCTTCGCTGCGGCCGACCAGCACTCGACTCCCCCGGCATCGGCGCCCCTGCGCCGTCATCGAGGTCATAAGGCAGGCCGGGCAATCATTCGATTAACTAAGGGCAATTTGCGGTAAACGACCGCCCCCTCCCGTTACCACATTGAGAATGTTAACAAACTAGAGTCACTCGCGACGCCGGAAGCGCTCGAACCATCCCAGCATGCACGAGACCTCCGCGGCGAACAGCGACGGCCGCATGACCGAGGAGGAATGGCTGGTGTTGGGGAACCGGACCAAGGCGGTCTCGACGCCCGCCAGCTTGAAGGCCGCGTACATCTGCAAAGCTTCCGTCGGCGGTGTCCGGGAATCCGCCTCGCCGGCCATCAGCATGGTCGGGGTCTTGGCCATGTGGGCGAAGCTGAGCGGCGAACGCGCGCGGTACTTGCCCGGATTCTCCCAGGGAAGTTCGCCGCCCATCCAGACGAGACCGCCGCTGGCGCCCATATCGGCGGTGAGCAACCAGCTCTCCCAGGAAACCACCGGCTTGATCGAGACCGCGGCCCGGAAGCGATGGGTGTGGGTGACGATCCAGAGCGAAAGCACGCCGCCGCCGCTGACGCCGGTGACGAACAGGTTCTCCGCATCGATGTCCGGCCGCGCCGAGGCTACGTCGACGGCCGCCATCATGTCGTCGTAGTCCGGGCCGGGGAAGCGGTCGTGCAGTGCATTGGCGAAGGCCTCGCCATAGCCGGTCGACCCGCAGGGATTGGTGAACAGCACCGCATAGCCCGCGGCCGCCATCATCTGGTACTTCATCGAGAAGCGGTTGCCGTACTGGGCGTAAGGCCCGCCATGGATCTCCAGCACCATCGGATGCGGGCCGGGCGTCTTCGGCTTCATCAGCCAGCACTGCACCTTCCGGCCTTCGCCGCCGGTGACCCAGAACATCTCGGCGTCGTGGAAGCCGTTGGCAGCGCGGGCGAGGTCGGCGTTCAGCGCCGTCAGCGTCTCCGGCTTGCCCGACGGCGGCATCACGGCGACGTCGGACGGCAGGTCGATCGCGGAGCGCACATAGGCGATGGTGCCGTCCTTCGCGACAGAGAACCCGCCGCCGGCATAGGGCATCTCGATCGAGTTCGACCCGACATCGTCGACCAGCGGCGTCACTTCGCCCTTCAGCGAGACGCGCGCGATCTCGCGGCGGCCCTCGGCATCATAGGTGACCAGCAGCGAGTCTCCATCGGCGCTCCAGGCGATCTCGTCGATGCTGCGGTCGAGATCGGCCGTGAGCACGCGTGCGTCGGCACCGGATGCGGCTGCGATGTAGAGGCAGCGGCGGCGGTAGCTGAAGCGGCCCTCGTCGGCGACCGTATAGGCAAGCCGGCTTCCGTCCGGAGACGGAGTCGGCCGGCCGACGATGCCGGGATGGCGCGTCACCTGCCGGACGTTGCCGTCGGCAACGCGAACAGCATGGATGTCAATATTCGACGGCGCCCGGTCCCAGTCGGGGTTGCGGGTGCCGGTGAACAGCACCTCGGTGCCATCGGCTGACCAGGCGAGGCCTGGCGTCACCAGGTGCGGCATGCCGTTCCACCAGATGCCGGACGTGATCTGCCGCGGCGCCGACGTGCCGGCTGCGTCGGCGACGAACACATGGAATCCGCCTTCCGGCCACTCGCCGTAGGAGTCGTGCCGATAGACCAGCCGTTCGGTGAACTTCACCGGCGGCGACCATGTCGCCCCGGCAGGCGCCGTCGGCAGGCCGAGCCAGCCCGGCAACGGCGTGTCGATGCGCATCTGGAAGGCGAGCGTCGTTCCGTCCAGGGACCAGGCGAGCTCGCGCATCAGCGCGGCGGTCTCGACCAGGACCTTCATGTCGCCGGCGACACCGTGGACGACGAGCGCCGACTTGCCGTCCTTGCGGCGAAGAAAGACGACTCTCGTCCCGTCCGGTGACCAGCGCGCCACCGTTACGCCCTCGCTGCCGCCCACCTCCGTCCAGGTCCGGCGATCCTCGGAGATCATCAGGACGCTGCGCTTCTCGTCCGCCGCCTCGTCCCGGCGCGCATGGATGAAGCAGAGGCGCTTCCCGTCGGCGGTGATCTGCGCGTCCGAGGCATTGCGATAGGCAAAGCTTCCGGCGGGTGAAAGCGGGTGCGGCGACGTTCCGGTCATGGGGGACTCTTCTCGGGTGGGCCGCAACAATAGCGCCGGAGCACGCCCGGGGCGAAGGGCATTGACCATCAGCGGCGGTTTGGCTGTGGTGTCGCCCTGATTATCGTGCCGAAGGGGGAACGCGGTGAAGATCACGGCCGTCAACTCGCAGCTCGCCCGCTTGCCGCTCCAGTACGGGGAGTGGGGCGACACCTTCCATCGCGTCACCCATATCGAGATCATCGTCACCGACGTGACGACTGATACCGGCCTGACCGGCACCGGCTTCAGCCACACCTCGGGCGTCGGCGGGCTGACACTGAAGTCTCTGATCGACCGCGATCTCGGTCCCTTCGTCATCGGCCGCGAAGTGGCGCCTCGCCCGCTCTGGCACGAATGCTGGAACCATGTGCGCGACCTCGGCGCCGGCGGCTTCACCACGACGGCCATGGCCGCAATCGACATCGCGCTCTGGGACCTGCTCGCCAAGGAGGTCGGCAAGCCGCTGACCCACATCCTCGGCGGCAAGTGCCGGGAGAAGGTGCTGACCTATGCCAGCGGCATCAACCTGAACAAGTCGGTCGAGGAACTGGTCGACCAAGTGAAGGGCTGGAAGAAAGACGGGTTCAAGGCGTTCAAGGTGAAGGTCGGCAAGCCCGAGATCGACGAGGACGTGGAGCGCCTGACCAAGGTGCGCGAGGTAGCCGGCCGCTTGCCGGTGATGGTGGACGCCAACCAGGGCTGGAACATCGGCCATGCCGCCCGCGCCATCAACGCCTATCAGCACCTGTCGCCGCATTGGATCGAGGAACCGATGCTGGCCGATGACATCGATGGCCATGCGCGGCTCCGCCAGCTGGTGACCAGCCCGATCGCCATCGGCGAGAACGTCTACACCATCCAGCAGTTCAACCAGTATCTCTCGCGCGGCGCCTGCGACTTCATCCAGGCCGACATCGTGCGTGTCGGCGGCATCACCCCTTATCTCGACATCGCCGGCCTCGCCCGCGCCTGGAACATACCGCTGGCGCCGCACTTTATGATGGAGTTGACCGGGCAGGTGCTGTGCTGCCTTCCCAACGGCTACATCCTCGAGAACATCGACGGTGGCTCGCTGACCGACCTCCGGGCCCTGACCAAAACGTTCAAGGTCGTCGACGGCTACTTCACCCCGCCGACGACACCCGGCCACGGCATCGAGTTCGACCGCGCCTATCTGAAGCAGCACGCCGTCACCTGACGGCCATCCGCGAGACACCACATGACAATCAGGTTCGGCGTCGCCGGCACCGGCCATTGGGCCAACATCGTCCATATCCCCGGCCTCAAGGCGCAGGCGGATGTCGAGCTGGTCGGCGTCTGGGGACGCAGCCCCGTGTCATTGGCGGAGGTCTCCGGCCGGCACGGGATCAGGGCGTTCTCGCGTTTCGAAGACATGCTGAAGGAGGTCGATGCGATCAGCCTCTCGCTGCCACCGGCGGTCCAGGCCGAGCTCGCCGTGATCGCCGCGGATGCCGGCAGGCACCTTCTGCTGGAGAAGCCGATCGCACCGACGGTCGAGAGCGCCGAGAAGATCGTGGCCGCCGCGTCCCGCAGCGCCATCTCGACAGTGGTCTTCTTCACCCGGCGCTTCGTTCCGGACTTCGAGCAGTCGCTCCAGGCAGCAAGCGGCCGTTCATGGACCGGCGCCAAGGTGACCCAGCACACCGATGCCCTCTTGCCGGGCAGCCCCTATGAGAGATCGGTCTGGCGCCAGCAGGACAACGGCGCGCTCTGGGACCTCGCCCCGCATGTCCTCGCGGCGCTGCTGGCAATCCTCGGACCGATCGAGCGGGTCTCGGCGGAGCATCGCCCGGGCCGCATCACGGTCTTCACCGCGACCCACCGGGGCGGCGCGGTTTCGGAAGTGTCGCTCGCCCTCCATGTCGACCCGGCGAAAACGGTCAGCGAGTATCGCCTGCTGACGAACGGCGAGAACTACGTGCTGCCGCTGCCGACCTTCGAGCGGCCAAAGGCACTTTCCATAGCCGCCGGCGAACTCGCCGCCAACATCCGGAAGGGCGAGCGGAAACACCGTTGCGACGTCGAGTTCGGCCTGGAGGTCGTCCGTGTCCTCGCGGCGGCCGAACGCAGCATCGCGACCGGCCGACAAGAAACCGTCTAAGTCAGCGCCGCTTCTTGTAGACGACGAATCCAGCGATGGCGTCGTTGAGCAATTGAGGCTCGTCGCCGCGGATCGAGTGGCTGCTCTCCTCAAAAATCCGGAGATCCGAGCCCGGGATCAGCCGGTGGATCTCCTCGGAGAACTCCGGCGGGCAGATCCAGTCGTGGCGTCCGGCCAGGATCAGCGTCGGCGCGGTGATGTTCTTCATCTCCGGCCTTAGGTCGTAGCTCTGCAGGAAGCCGCCGGGGGCGAAGGCCTTCTGCATTGCATCCGGCGAGAGGATGCCGCGCTCGCGCCCGGCCTTGGCGGCGACCGGATCGAACTTGCGCGAATACATCGGCCCCATCAGGTCGTAGAAGCGGCGCATCTTCTCGACCGAATCGAGCCTGCCTGACCAGAGGTCGTCACAGACCGCTTTCTGCTCGGGCGAGCCACGCTCGGCGACGATCTGGCGGGCGCGCGAATTGAAGCCGGCATGCGACGCCGTGACGATCAGGATCAGGTGCGAGACCGAGGCCGGGTAGCGCGCCGCATGCGCCTGGGCGACCATGCCGCCATAGCTGGTGCCGATGCTGACGATGGGGCCGAGGCCGAGATGGAGACGAAGCGCCTCCATGTCCTCGACGTTCTCATCCAGATTGTACTTCGACGTATCGCCGCTGGCCGAGCGGCCCTGGCCGCGGTGGTCGAAATAGACCAGCTGCATCTTTTCAGCGAGCGGGCTCATTCCCGGCTTGAAGCCGCTGTGGTCACCGCCGGGCCCGCCATGGATGATGAACGCCACCGGCTTCTCGCGCATGCGCGGCCCGTCGGGCACCAAGCCGGCGCCTTCGACGTCGAAATAGATCTCGGTGTCACGAATACGCGCACGCATGGGGATCTCCGATGGATGACGGGCGGTGGGACGTCTGGACGCGTGTCAGTTCTTGTAGTCGGGTTCCTGCTTGTCCAGCACGCGCTTCATCGCCGCGAGCTGGAGGGCGGCGTAGGTGGCGCCCCCCTGGTCGACCCGGCGCATGACGTCGGCATGAACTTCGGGCTCGACATGCTGGAGCGGCCGGCCGGTCTGCATCGCCAGGATCTGCCACTTGCACAGCTCTTCCAGGAACTCGAGGCGGGTGAAGGCCTCGGCCGCGGTCGGGCCGACGACCAGGGGGCCGTGGTTGCGGAGCAGGATAGTGTGGTTGTCCGGACCGAGGGCTTCGGCGACCCGCGTCCCCTCCTCCCAGCTGAGCGCGAGGCCGCCATAGTGCTCGTCATAGGCGGTGCGACCGACATAGCCCAAGGCGCTCTGATGCGCCGGCTCCAGCCGGGCGCCCTTGATCATGCAGAGCGCGGTGGTGTTTGGCATATGCGTGTGCAGCACGCACTTGGCCGCCGGGTTCGCCTTGTGCACCGGCGCATGCAGGTAGAAGGCGGTCGCATCCACCTTGTTCGGCCCCTCGACGACCTTGCCGTCGAGGTCGCAGATGACGAGGTTGGAGGCGGTCACCTCCGACCAGTAGAAGCCTTCCGGCGTCACCAGGAACTGATCCTCTGACCCCGGCACCATCAGGCTGAAGTGATTGCCGACGCCGCTCTGGAATCCGAGGCGATAGGCCCAGCGGCAGATGACGGCCAGATCGACCCGTGCCTGCCAGACTTCGTCGTTTCTCATCCCATGCCCCGCAAGTCGCCGTTCGGGGGCATTCTCCGGGCGTTGTCAGCGGTGATCAAGCAAATGCGACGGACGCCGATACAGTCGCCTTCAGCCGCGGGCGTCGGGGGCGGTGACATCGCGGATGCCGTCTCCGATCAGGTTGATCGCGAGCAGCAGCAGGAACAGCGCCGTGCCAGGAATCGCCACCATCCAGGGCTCGAACAGCAGGTGGTTCTTGCCCTCGGCGACCATCAGCCCCCAGGAGGGCAGCGGCGGCCGGACGCCGAGACCGAGGAAGCTCAAGGCCGCCTCCAGCAGGATGGCATGCGCCATCTCCAGCGTGGCGACGACGATCAGCTGGCTCGCGACGTTCGGCAGCACCTCGGTGAAAAGGATCCGAACGTTCGAGCATCCGACCGAGCGCGCCGCGACGATGTAGTCGAGGTTCCTAACCTGCTGGGTGGCGCTGCGCATGACCACGGCGAAACGATCCCAGTTCAGGAGTCCGATGACGGCGATCAGCACTGGCAGCGAGCCGCCGACCAGCGAGACCACCGCCAACGCCGCCAGCACTACCGGCATCGACAGGCGCACCGAGACCAGGAAAGTGACGGCGAGGTCGACGCGCCCGCCGAAATATCCCGCGGCAATGCCGAGCAGGGTGCCGATCAGGCCCGAGACGAGAGCCGCGGAGAATCCGATCAGGAGCGAGATGCGGGCACCGTAGATCAGCCGGGTGAGATAATCGCGACCGAGATTGTCGGTGCCGAGCGGATTGGTCCAGGTACCGCCACCCCAGATGGGCGGTGTCAGGCGCTTCAGCAGATTTTGCTGATAGGGATCGTGGCCGGCGATCACCGGCGCCAGCAGCGCCATGGCGACGGCGATGGCGAGGATGAGCAGGCCGGCCATGAGGCCGCGATGCTTGACCGCCCGCGACCAGAAGCCGGCGGGTGCAGGGGTCGTCGGCAGGTGACCGATCTCGGCTGTGGGTGCGGTCATCTCAGCCGATCCGGATGCGCGGATCGAGCCACGCATTCAGCATGTCGGCGAGGAAGGTGAGCACGACATAGAAGATCGAGAAGACGAACAGGATCGCCTGCACCACCGGCAGGTCCGCGGTCTTCATCGCTTCCCAGGCCAGGAAACCGGTCCCGTGGAGCGCGAAGATCGACTCGACCACGATCGAGCCCGCCAGCATGTAGCCGAACTGGACCGCCGCCAGGCTCACAACCGGAATCACCGCGTTCCGGAGTCCATGCTTGAACAGGACCTTGAAGTGCCGGAGGCCCTTGGCATAGGCGGTACGGACATAGTCGGACGCCAGCACCTCGATCATGCCCGAGCGCGTGAGGCGCATCACCGCCGGCACGGCGCTGTAGCCCAGCACCACCGTCGGCATGATGAAGTACTCCCAGCTCTCCGCCCCCGAGGGTGGCAGGATCGGAAACAGGACGCTGAAGAGCACGATCAGCATGAGGGCGAACCAGAAGCTCGGCATGGCTTGGCCGGCGACGGCGAGCGAGAGCGCCAGGCGATCGATCCAGCTGTTCGGACGCAGCGCCGCCACCACGCCAAGCGGAATGGCGACGACCACGGTGAAGACCATGGCGCAAAGGCCGAGGGTGAGCGTCACCGGCAGACGCTGGGCGATCAGCTCGGCCACAGGGATGCGATAGAAGAGGCTGTCGCCAAAATTGCCGCGGACGGCTTCCGAGAGCCAGCGGAGGTACTGGATCGGGATCGGCTGGTCGAGGCCCAGGTCGCGGCGGATCTGTGCCAGCTGCTCGTAGGTCGCGGTCGGCCCGCCGATGGAAACGGCAATGTCGCCCGACAGCAGCACGAGGCTGAAGTTCACCACCGACACCGTGACGGCGACGGCGAGCGCCAGCAGGAGCCGCTTGGCGAGATAAGCCGCCATTCCTCTACTCACCACCCCCTAGAAGA
Organism: Asaia bogorensis; assembly: GCA_945897335.1. Classification (GTDB taxonomy): domain Bacteria; phylum Pseudomonadota; class Alphaproteobacteria; order SHVZ01; family SHVZ01; genus SHVZ01. The sequence continues at coordinate 9,651 of CAMDFP010000054.1, forward strand.
CGGGGCCGCACGAATGCGGCCCCGGGTACCCTACACGATCGACGGCGACCGCCTATTTCCATTTCGACTGGTAGAAGCGCGCGACCTCGTCAGGATGCGGCGTGAAGTCGAGCTCGGAGGTGAAGGCATAGGTGATGTAGTAGGTGTTGAGCGGGAGCCAGTAGACCTGCTCGTTGATCCGGGTCAGCGCCTGCTTGTAGAGGTCGGCGCGCTTCGCCTGATCGACGATCTTGTCGGCACCCAGCACCAGATCGATCACCTGCTGATCGCGGGCGATGTCCCAGGGACCGCCGGCGAAGCTGCCGCGGAGCGTGATGGAGACGTCGTTGATCGACCAGGCGCCGGTAGTGAGGTGGGTGAACGGCGCCTTGCCCTGCTGCATCGCCGTGAACATCGGGCCGAACTGCAGCCAGTTGAGCTTCGAGCGGATGCCGACCGCCTGCAGGTTGGCCATGATGGCTTCGGTGTGCGGACGGTCGAGATAGCCGTAAAGATCGATGTCGAGGCCGTTGGGGAATCCCGCCTCGGCCAGCAGCGCCTTGGCCTTGGCCGGGTCATAGGCGTACTGGGGAATGTCCTGGGCGCAGCCGAACTGGGTCGGATAGCAGGCCGACTTGATCACCCGTGCGCTGCCTCGGATCAGGGCCTTGGTGATGCCTTCGCGGTCGATCGCGTGCGCCACCGCCTTGCGGACGCGGAGGTCTTGCATCGGGTTGGCACCGCCCGTCCCGTTCGCGTTGAACGAGATGAAGCCGATCCGCATGGTCTCACCGTCGACCACCGTCAGGTTCGGGCGCTTGCGGAGATTGTCCGCCGTGTCCGGCGTGGCATTCCACATCCAGTCGAGACGGCCCGAAAGAAGTTCGGCGACCTGGGTCTGCTCCTCGGCGATCGTGCGCTGCACGATCTTGCCGATGATCGGCGTCCCCTTCGGTCCGCCGGTGATGTAGTTCGGGTTCTTGGTGAGCGTGATCGTGCGGCCCGGCTGGACGTTGCTCGCCGTGTACGGTCCGGTGCCGACCGGCGCTTCCGACATGCCCTTGGTACCGACCTTGGCGTAGTACTCGTGCGGATAGATCGGGATCGCCGCGTTCAGGTACTCCAGCGCGGCCGGGAACGGTGCCTTGAGGTTGATCCGGACGGAATGTTCGCCGAGCTTCTCGGCATTCTTGATCCAGTTGACCATGATCGGGACCGCGACCTTGTTGTCGGGGTTCGAGGTCCAGTTGAGGGTGTAGACGACGTCGTCCGCACTAAAGGCGGCGCCGTTGTGGAACTTGACGCCTTGGCGGAGCTCGAGATCGAGTGTCGTCTCGTTGACCCACTTGTAGGAGGTGGCGAGGAGCGGCTCATACTGGCCGGTGACCGGGTTGCGCTCGACCAGATTGTCCCAGATCAGGCGGCCGACGATCATGCCCTCGCGGACGCCTTGGTTGAAGTAGACGTCGTTGCTCTCGACGACGCGGCTCCAGCCGATGTTGAGAGTGTCGTCCTTCTTTCCAGCCCGGGCCGAGCCCGCCGACAGCGCCACGGCTCCGGCCAGGGCGAGTGCGATCGCCGTCCCACCGCGACGACGGTTAAAGGTCTTGGTCATGGTGCGCCTCTCCCGGCTTGCATTGTCGTTGCTGACGCGTCGATGCTGAACCGGCGTTCGCGAGCGCACGAACCTGCTCGCTGCGCCGAGCGGATATCTGAGGCTATATTGGGGTGCATTCGAACCGCCTGACAAGGGCTAACTGGGGGTTAATTATCGACCTATCAGCAATCATCCTGCGGCCGGCGCGTCGCCGGATCGCCGGGAAACCGGCGGACTACGTTCGCGAGCAAATATCGACACGGGGACATATGATTAGTATCCTATCAACAGGTTCGGGCCGGCCTCCGCTCTCGTCTTCCAACCGATCGGACTGGAATTGACCATGCCAAAGTCCCGGAGCCGCAAGCCCGCCGCCGCGCTAGCGCGTCGGCTGAAGCCCGCCGAGCGGGAACGCCTGATCCTCAACGAGGCCAAGCTCTACTTCTCCGAACGCGGCCTCAACGGCGGCACGGAGGAGTTGGCCAAGCGCCTCGGCGTCACCCAGCCGCTGCTCTTCCGCTACTTCCCAACCAAGATCGCGATGATCGATCGCATCTTCCACGAGATCGAGGACAGCGCCTTCGATCCCGATTGGGTGAGCCAGCTCTCGGACGAGTCGGTTCCACTGGAGGACCGCCTGGTCGCCTTCTATTGCAGCTACTTCGCGCAGGTGATGACCAAGGAGAATTTTCGCCTGTTCCTCTACGGCGGACTCGCCTGGTCGGGGCAACCGACGCATCGCTACTATGGGCAGATGCGCCGCTCGATCTACCCGACCATCGCGCGCGCTCTCAGAGCCAGCTTCCCTCGGGAGGCTCGGGCCAAGGGCCGAGTCACAGACAAGGAGTTGGAGATGGTGCTGACGCTCCACGCCATGATCTATCACCTGGGCGTGCGCCGCTGGGTCTTCAGCATTCCGCTCAAGGGCAAGATCGCCGACGTGATCCGCCTCAAGGTCGCGATCTTCCTTCGCGGCGTCAGCGCCGTGGCGACGGAGCGTTAAAGCCATGGACATCGCCGTCATCGGCAACTCCGCCGTGAACACCGGCTTCGCCGTCGCCGCCGACTTCGCCATGGCCGGCCATTCGGTGCGTGTGGCATCCTGGCCGGGCGCCGAGGCGTCGCTCGAGCCCATCCGCCGGCGCGGCGGCATCGAACTCGCCGGCGATCCCGCCCAGTCGGTCAGCGGCAAGCTCGGCCTCGCCAAGCCGGCAGTGAAGGACAGCGTCGCAGCGGCCCTCAGGGGCGCCAGGCTGGTGCTCCTCGACATGCTGGCACCGGAATTTGAAACTCGGTTTTCCGACATCGTCGAGCACCTGGAGCCGGGGCAGATCGTGCACGTCAACATCCACGGCTACTGGCCGGCGCTTCGCCTCGCACCGATCCTGCGTGCCGCCGGTCGTTCGGACGTCACGCTGACCGACTGCCCGGCGCCGACCATCGCATCCAGCTACACCGACGGCGTGGTGACCTTGCAATGGCTTCGCCGCCGCCTGCCGGTCACCACTTTCCCCGCCATCCGCCGGGACCAGGCGCTGGCGGTGTTCAAGGAGGCGCATCCCAGCATCGTGCCTGCGCGCAACGTGCTGGAGACCGGCTTCGCCGGCCTCAACATGATGATCCACGCCGCCATGGCGATCCTGAACATCGGCTGGTTCGACCGGGCCGTGGAAGCCGGCGAGACGGTCTACTTCTATCGCGGCGGCAACACCATCCATTCCGGCAAGATGGCCGAGGCCCAGGATGTCGAGCGGCGCCCGGTCTGCGAGGCCTTCGGCGTCGCTCACCGCCCGCTCGCACAGTATCTCCGTGACTACTACGACGCCGAGGGCGCTTCGATCCACGAGCAGGTCCGGAACTGCGCCTACTACCAGGCGCTGCCGCCCTACCCGACCGATGTGTGGAAACGCTGGATGGCGACCGACGTCGCCCATGCGCATGTGCCATTCGCCGCCCTGGCGGACCTCGCCGGCGTCCCGGTGCCCTTGCACAAATCGATCATCGGGTTGATCAGCGCCGTGCTCGGCCGGGACTTCCGGACCGAAGGCGTGACGCTGGAGCGACTGGGTCTGGCCGGCCTCGACATGGCCGGCATCCAGCGCTACGTCGAGACCGGCAGCGCCTGAGCTCTAGTCGTAAAGGTGGCACTCGACCAGGCCGCCGTCCGGGCGCGCCAGCGGTCGAGGGATCGCCTGCTTGCATACCGGCATGGCGGCCGGGCAGCGCGGATGGAAGGTGCAGCCGGGTGGCGGTGCCAGCGGACTCGGGAAGGCAATGCCGAGGTCGGTCGCCGGCACGCCGAGGCCGGGCTCGGGCGTCAGCACCGAGGCGAGCAGCGCCTTGGTGTAGGGGTGCGCCGGCTGCTGCATGATCGCATCGGTCTCGCCCTCCTCGACGATGCGCCCGAGATGCATCACGGCGACGCGGCTCGCCAGATAGTCGATGACCGAAAGGTTATGGCTGATCAGCAGATAGGTGAGCCCGAGCTCCTGGCGAAGCTCGCGCAGAAGATTCAGGATCTGCGCCTGGACCGAGACGTCCAGCGACGACGTCGGCTCGTCGCAGATCACCACCTCCGGCCGCATGATCAGCGCGCGGGCGATGGCGACACGCTGTCGCTGGCCGCCCGAGAGCTGGCTCGGATAGCTGTGGATGACGCGGCGCGGCAATCCCACCATATCCAGCATCCGCCCGACCTGACCCTCCCACTCGGAAGAGCTGCCGATGCCGTGGACGCGCAGCGGCAGGGAGACGATCGAGCCGATGGACTTCCGCGGGTTCAGTGAAGAGTAAGGATCCTGGAAGACCGTCTGGATCTTCCGGGTGACAGATGCCCGGTTCAGGGTCGCGATCGACTGGCCTTCGAACAGGATCTCGCCCGAGGTCGGTGCCTGCAGCCCCAGCAGCATGCGGGCGAGTGTGCTCTTGCCGCAGCCCGACTCGCCGACGAGGCCCAGAACCTCGCCTTTCCTCAGGCTGAGCGAGACGCCGTTGACGGCATGCAACTGGCGCTTCGCCTTGAACAGGCCCTGCCCCACCGAGAAGGTGCAGCGGACGTCCCGCGTCTCCAGCACGGGCGCGGTCACGACGCCACCGCGGCCATCGCCGCCGGCCGGCGGGTCTCCGGCGTGAACAGGCAGCGCGAGCCGTGGCCGCTCCCGTCATCGGCGAGCGGCACGGTACCGCTGCGGCAGACATCCTGAACATAGTCGCAGCGGTTGGCGAAGCTGCAGCCCGGTTGCGGGCCGATGAGCGAAGGCACCAGGCCGGCGATCGAGCCCAGCGGCTGATCGCGACGGGTGCGGCCGGGGATCGGGATGCAGCGGAGCAGGCCCTCGGTATAGGGATGCATCGGGTCGGCGAACAGCTCGGCGGTGGTGCCGACCTCGACCACCTGGCCCGCATACATCACCACCACCCGGGTGGCGACGCGGGCGACCACGCCGAGGTCATGCGTGATCAGCACCAGCGCCATGTTGAACTCGCGCTGAAGCGAGACCAGGAGGTGCAGGATCTGCGCCTGGATGGTGACGTCCAGCGCCGTCGTCGGCTCGTCGGCGATGATCAGCGAGGGCTCGCACATCAGCGCGAGCGCGATCATCACCCGCTGGCGAAGCCCGCCTGAGAGCTGGTGCGGATATTGCCGCAGGCGATCACCGGCGGCGGTGATGCCGACCTTCTCCAGGAGGAAGACGGCCCGCTGCTCGGCCTCGCGGCCGGAGACCGGCCGGTGACGGGTCAGCGCCTCGGCGAGCTGGTTGCCGATGGTGTAGGCGGGATTGAGCGAGGTCATCGGCTCCTGGAAGATCATCGCCATCCGGTTGCCGCGGATGTCCGACATCTGGCGCTCGCTCAAGGTCGCCATGTCGATGCCGTCGAACCTGAGGGAGGCGACGTCGCGCTGCGCCCGCCGGGGCAAGAGGCCCATGATCGCGAGCGAGGTCATCGACTTGCCGCAGCCGGATTCACCGACGATGCAGAGCGTCTCGCCGCGGGCGACGGAGAAATCGACGCCGCGGACGGCATGAAGCTCGCCCGAGGAGACCGGCAGCCTGACATGCAGGTCGCGTACTTCGACAATGGCGCTCATCCGCGTCCCTCCGGCGCCGTGACGTCACGGATACCGTCGCCCATCAGATTGATCGCCAGGATCAAGGCGAACAGCGTCGCTCCCGGGATCCCGATCAGCCATGCCTTGAACAGGATGTAGTTCTTCCCTTCGGCGATCATCAGACCCCAGGAGGGTAACGGCGGCTGCACGCCGAGCCCGAGGAAGCTCAATGCGGCCTCCAGCAGAATTGCATGCGCCATCTCCAGCGTGGCGACCACGATCAGGGGATTGAGCACGTTGGGCAGGATCTCAGTAAGCACGATGCGCAAGGTCGAGCAGCCGGACACGCGTGCGGCGGCGACGTAGTCGAGGCTGCGAATCTGCATGGTGGCACTCCGCATGACCACCGCAAAGCGGTCCCACAGCAAGAGGCCGATGACGGTGATCATCACCTGCAGCGAGCCGCCGATTACCGCCACCACCGCCAGCGCCGCCAGGACCACCGGCAGGCTGAGCCGGATGGTGATGAGCGTGGTGATGACCATGTCGACCCGGCCGCCGAAATAGCCGGCGGCGATGCCGAGCGTGGTGCCGATAAGGCCGGACAGCAGCGCAGCGCAGATGCCGATGAGAAGCGAGATGCGGGCGCCATAGATCAGCCGGCTGAGATAGTCCCGTCCGAGATGATCGGTACCCAGCACGTGCTCCCAAGTCCCGTCGGCCTCCCAGATTGGCGAGACCAGCCGGCCGGCGATGTTCTGGTCATAGGGGTCGGCCGGAGCGAAGACCGGTGCCAGCAGCGCCATGACCACGATGGCCAGGAAGACGGCACCGCCCGCCATCAGGCCCACATGCCGGGCCGATCGCCCGAAGAACAAGCGGCCTCGCGTAGGCTCCGTCACAACAGGAAGGGCTGCGTCCATGTCAGGCGATCCTGATGCGCGGGTCGAGCCAGGCGTTCAATATGTCCGCCAACAGGGTCAGCACGATGTAGAAGAGCGAGAACACCAGAACGACAGCCTGCACGGTCGGGAAGTCGTTGTTCTTGATCGCCTCCCACGCCATGAAGCCGGTGCCGTGGAGCGCGAAGATCGTCTCGACCACGACCGAGCCGCCCAGCATGAATCCCAGCTGCACCGCGGCCAGGCTGACCACGGGGATGACCGCGTTCCGGAGCGCGTGCTTAAACAGCACCTTGCCCGACCTGAGACCCTTGGCCCGGGCCGTCCGGATGTAGTCTGAAGACAGCACCTCAAGCATGCCCGTCCGCGTGAGGCGCATGATCGCCGGGGCAGCGTTGTAGCCCAGCACGATCGTCGGCATCACGAAGTTCTCCCAGCTGTCGGTGCCGGATGCCGGCAGCAGCGGGAAGGTCAGGCTGAGGAAGACGATCAGGATGAGCGCGAACCAGAAGGTCGGCAACGCCTGGCCGACAACCGAGAGCGTCAGCGCCATGCGGTCGATCCAGCTGTTCGGCCGGATCGCCGCCACCACGCCGAGCGGAACGCCGAGCCCGATGGCAAACAGCATGGAGGTGAGGCCGAGCGTCATGGTCACCGGCAGCCGCTCGATAATCATGGTCCGGACCGGCGTCTTGAAATAGACGCTCTGGCCGAAATCACCGACAAGCGCGCTCCCGAGCCAGTCGAAGTACTGCACGATCAGCGGCCGGTCGAGCCCGTACTGCTTTCGGATCAGATCGATCTGGGCATAGTCCGACGTCTCGCCGGCCAGTGCGATGGCGAGGTCGCCCGAAAGATAGAGCAGGCCGAAGCTGATGACGGAAACCGAGAAGGCGACGAACAGCGCGATTCCCAGTCGCCTGAGACCGAAGGCGAGCATCCCGTCCTTGGCACTCCCGATCGGGTCCGAGCCAATGGCCCGACCCGGCTTTCCTAAGGTGAAAACGACGACGCGATCCTATTGCCGGGCGCAGCTTTTCGCTACATGATTGTTAGTAGCGTTAGCGGTCACTAAACAGGCGCCGGCAACTTCAAGCAAACGTGAGCGGCAAGGAGGAACACATGAGATTGAGGCATTTCCTGACGGCGAGCGTCGTCGCGGCCCAGATCGCGCTGGTGGCATGGCCTGCCGCTGCCGACAAGAAGAGCGACACGCTCAACATCGGCTGGAGCTACGTGCTGCCCAGTTATGATCTCTATTTCAACCAGTCTGTCGCCGAAGGCCAGATGATCGGCCGCCTGGTCTGGGATCACCTGATCGAACGCAATCTAGACCGCGGCACCTACAGCCCGGTGCTCGCCACGTCATGGCGCTGGGTCGACCCGGTGACCCTGGAGTTCGACCTGAGGCAGGGCGTGAAGTTCCACGACGGCAGCGACTTCACCGCCGAGGACGTCGCCTTCACCGTCAACTGGGTCACCAATCCGGACAACAAGGTCAACATCCAGAACATGGTCAACTGGATGAAGAACGCCGAGGTGGTCGGCCCCCACAAGGTGCGGATCAACCTCAAGAAGCCGTTCCCAGCCGCGCTCGAATACGTGGCATCCACGCTCGCCGTCTATCCCAAGGACTATTACGCCAAGGCTGGCCCGAAGGGCATGTCGGACAAGCCGGTCGGGACCGGGCCCTACAAGGTGACCGAGTCCGTCGCCGGCAAGAACATCACACTGGTCAAGAACACGGCCTACTTCACCGGCGGCGCCAAGGGCCAGCCCTCGATCGGCAGGATCGTGCAGCGGACCATCGGCGAGACCCAGACGCAGGTGGCCGAGCTGATCTCCGGCCGGCTCGACTGGATCTGGCAGATTCCGCCGGACCTGGCGAAGAACCTCTCGACCCGCTCCGACATCAAGATCGTCAACGGCGAGAGCATGCGCATCAGCTACATGACGCTGGATGCCGAGGGCAAATCGAGCAAGCCGATGGCGAACCTCAAGGTCCGCCAGGCGATGAACCACGCGATCAACCGCGAAGCGCTGGTCAAGCACATCTTCCCCGGCACCCGCCTTATCTCCGCCAACTGCCACCCGATCCAGTTCGGCTGCACCCAGGAGGTGACGACCTATGACTACGATCCGGCGAAGGCAAAGCGCCTGCTGGCGGAAGCAGGCTACCCGAATGGCTTCGAAGTCGAGCTGTACGCCTATCGCGATCGCCAGGTGACGGAGGCCGTCATCGGCGATCTCCGTGCCGTCGGCATCACCGGCAAGCTCGTCTACATGACCTTCCCGGCCATGTACGAGAAGAAGCTGGCGAAGCAGACCCCGCTGGTCCACTCGACCACCGGCTCGTGGTCGATCGCGGACGCCTCGGTGCCGCTCAGCGTCACCTTCCAGGGCGGCCCGCCGGACATGGCCCAGGACGCCGAGCTCACCGGCTGGATCGTCGAGGCCGCGAACATGATCGACCAGGAGAAGCGCCGCCGGCTCTACCAGATCGCCTATCAGCGCATCACCGAGCAGGCCTACATGGTGCCGCTGACCACCGACGTCGTGACCTATGCGATGAACAAGAACCTGGACTTCACCCCGTCGATCGACGAGGTGAGCCGGCTCTATCTGATGAAGTGGAAATAACGCCCCTCGTGTCCCCTCTCCCGCCTTCAGCGGGAGAGGGGACACGATTTCCTCAGGCCCCCCAGACCCGCCCGAGGTAGGCGAGGAAGTTCTCGCCGAGCAGCTTCCGGATCCGCGTCTCCGACCATTTCCGCCGCTCGAGCGCCGGAACGATGTTGCGAAGTGCGGCGATGCTGGGCATCTCCGATGGATAACGCAGAGTGTTGGGGATCGGCGGGCCGATGACACGCGCGTGGTACTTGTCGCGGCGGGTCATGGTCTGAGCGAACTTCGCCATGTCGACACCCTCGAAGAAGTCGGTGCCGATGCCGACCAGGTCCTCGCCGACGAGGTTGTTCACGTATTCAATGCAGTCGATGTAGTCGTCGAGTTCGGAGTCGTTGCTCTTCGCCAGCAGGAACGGATGCAGGCTGACGCCGACATAGCCGGCGCCGTTCTGCGCCATCAGGCGGATGTCCTCGTCCGACTTGTTGCGCGGCACGTCGCACAGCCCGGTCGGGGCGATATGGGTGTAGCAGACCGGCTTCTTGGCGACGCGGATCGCGTCCGACGCAGTCTTGCTGCTACAGTGGCTCAAGTCGACGGCGATGCCGCAGCGGTTCAGCTCCTCGACCACCTCGCAGCCGAAGTCGGTCAGGCCCGCATCGAACGAGTCGTAGCAGCCGGTGCCGATGCCGTTCGCCGTGTTGTAGGTCATCTGGATGAAGCGGATGCCCATCTCGGCATAGAGCGCGATGTTGTAGAGATGGTCGTCGATGCCGGTACAGTCCTGCCAGCCGATGATGACGCCGAGCCGCCCTTCCTTCTTGGCGCGATGGATGTCGGCGGTCGTGTAAACCTGGAAGATCTTCTCGGAGTGGTCGCGGAACCACTTCTTCCACAAGGCCAGGCTCTTCATCGTGTCCGGAAGGCGGGCATAGGGGCTGACATGGGTGACGTGCACGGCCGTCAACCCGCCCTTTCGCATCAGGTCGAAGACGTTCGGCCCGTTGCTCGACGCGTTGAGGCCGTCGATGATGATCGCATCTTCGTACCAGGAGGCGTTCGACATGCTTTGAATTCCTCTATCTGTCCGATGCGGGGCGCTTGCGCCCCTCCAAGATCGAAAGGTCGAACGGCTCGAGGCGATGTCCCATCGGCTGCGGTGGCCGTGCCGGAAACCCGGTCTTCGCCTCGACCACGCCGAGCACGGCAGGATCGATGTAGTAGCCGCTGACGGCCTCGGTGACCACGATGGCGAACCGCGCCGGGTCCGCCGCCTCGCATCCCTTCAGATCGACCTGGCGAAGGCTCGGCGCCCGGATCGCGAAGTCGGCCGGAAGCGCGATGCGGAGCCAGCCGACCGCCTCCGCCAACGCGGGCGAGGCGTCGATGCGGCGCCCGAACCAGGCCGGCAAGCCGGTGGCGGCGGCAGACGGCCAGTCGCCATCACCCGGCAGCAGCGAGGATAGCAACGCGCTGATCAGCGGATCGGTCCTGCCCATCAGCTTCGGCTCGCGATCATGTGGTCGGCGGTACGCAGCGCCAGCGCCTCGATGGTCGGGGTCGGATTGACCGCCGCACAGGTGACGAAGACGCTGCCGTCGACGATGAAGAGGTTCGGCACGTCATGGGCGCGGCCCCAGCGGTCGACC
>CAMDFP010000055.1 GCA_945897335.1 Asaia bogorensis
CCGGTCGCGATCGCCGCAGCGTCGATCTCGCGGATGTTGTCCCAGTTGTCGACGGCGACCATCACGTCGGCATGGCGCTGCAGGTTGACCAGGCGCTGGATCTTGATCGGGCCGACGATCTGGTTGGCGACCAGGATGTCGCCGATGCCGCCGGCCGCCATCACCTCGGCCTCGCCGAGCTTGGCGCAGGTGACGCCGATGGCGCCGGCTTTGATCAGCCGATGCGCCAGGGCGGGGATCTTCATCCCCTTGGTGTGCGGGCGCCAGTTGATGCCGTTGTCGCGGAAGGTCTTCGCCATCCGGGCGGTGTTCGCTTCCATGACGTCGAGGTCGACCAGAAGCGACGGCGTGTCGAGGGCCGACTTCGGCTGGCCGATGATGCCGATGGAGGCGGGGGCGAAAGCGCGGGCGTCGTCCATGATCAGATATCCGTGGCCAGATGGGCGACGCAGTCGCCGGGTTCGACGCGCCCGTAGTGACGCTTGCAGACGACGACGCCGTCGCGCTTGAAGTAGACGGGCACGCCCTTCCGCTCGGGATTGTCGATGAAGTGCACGGTGCCGCAGAGCTGGCCCTTCTTGATCTCGTCGCCGAGCCGGATCGCCGGCTCGAACAGGCCGGTCTCCGGCGCGTGGATGTAGTAGTCGTGACCGCCGAGTTCCATCAGCCGGGTCTTCTTCGCCGCCGGCACCTTGAAGCGCTTCAGCGTCTTCAGCACGCCGAGATGGGCCAGCACGCGCAGCACGCCGTTCCGGGTGATGTCGACCCCGTCCGGATTGACCGAGGCGGTGCCGCCGTATTCGCCGCCGAGATAGGGGATCTTCCGGCGATGGCCCGAGGATGCGGCGAGGCGCCCGTCCGGTGCCGCGGTCACCCGGCAGCTCCGGGGCGCGCCGAAGGCGTTCATGATGCCTTCGGCCTTGTCGTCCAGCTTCTTGTCTTCGCCGGTCTGGTAGAAGGCGGCGAAGGGCAGGTAGTCGAGCGAGCCGCCGCCCGAATGCAGATCGAGCCAAGCGTCGCATTCCGGCACGATCACATCGTCGATGTAATGCGCGATCTGCCAGGTCGGCGTGCCGTTGGCGTTGCCGGGGAAGGCGCGGTTGAGGTTGCCGGCATCGAGCGGCGAGACCCGGGCACCCGCCATGGCCGCGGGCAGGTTGGCCGCCGGCAGCACGATGATGCGGCCCTTGATGTCAGAGACCTCGAGGTCCTGGATCAGGCGAACCAGGGTCACCTGGCCCTCATACTCGTCGCCGTGGTTGCCGGCCATCAGCAGCACGGTTGGTCCCGTTCCGTTCTTCAGCACCGCGATCGGGATGTCGATATTTCCGTAGGCGGAGCGGGTGACCGAATAGGGCAGATGAAGCCGTCCGACCTGCTTGCCGGCCTTGTTGAAGTCCAGTTCGGTCCAGATCGACGAGGTTCCGGATCTGATCATGATGCTTTGAGGCTTTCCGGCAGGGTTGTTTCCGATCGGAATGCAGGGTTGTTTCCGATCGGAATTAAGCACGGCTCGGCGGCGGCGGCCAGCGGCAAGGGGTCGCAAGGGAACGGGCGCGCCGGTCTTGCACCGCCGCCATGGAGAGTCGCGGAAGGCCCGCGCATCCTCCGTTCGAGCGACTGCGCGGAAACGTCGGAGCGCTCGTCGGGGGGAGTTGGGCCGGTTTGCCGGTTTGATTGGCAGGACGGGGATGAAGACCCATATCCTCGAGATGGCGCCGGCCGGCGCCGCTCCCTCCCGTCCGACAGGCATCCTCCCCGTGATCCCCTTTTCCGTCCTCGACCTCTCCCCGATCATCGCCGGCGGCGACGCCAGCCTGGCGTTCCGGAACTCCCTCGACCTGGCGCAGCACGCCGAGCGTTGGGGCTACCGCCGCTACTGGATGGCCGAGCATCACAACATGCCGGGCATCGCAAGTGCGGCGACCTCGGTGGTGATCGCGCACGTCGCCGGCGGCACCAAGACCATCCGGGTCGGCTCCGGCGGCATCATGCTGCCGAACCACGCGCCGCTGGTCATCGCCGAGCAGTTCGGCACGCTGGAGGCACTATTTCCTGGCCGCATCGACCTCGGCCTCGGCCGGGCGCCGGGCACCGACCAGCGGACGGCCCACGCGCTTCGCCGCACGCTTGCCAGCGATGCCGACCGCTTCCCCCAGGACGTGCTGGAGCTTCAGGCCTATTTCGCCCCGGCGGAGCCCGACCAGGCGGTGCGCGCCGTCCCCGGCGCCGGGCTCAACGTGCCGATCTGGATCCTAGGCTCGAGCCTGTTCGGCGCCCAGCTCGCCGCGGCACTCGGCCTTCCCTTCGCCTTCGCCTCGCATTTCGCGCCCGATCACCTGATGGAGGCGCTGGAGATCTATCGCCGCCAGTTCGTGCCGCGGGGCGGACTCGAGAAGCCCTATGCCATGGCGGGCTTGAGCGTGGTCGCCGCCGACACCGACGAGGAGGCGCGACGCCTGTTCACCTCGCTGCAGCGATCCTGGATCAATCTCCGCCGTGGCAATCCCGGTCCCCTGCAGCCGCCGGTCGACACGCTGGACGGATGGTGGTCGCCGCGCGAGAAGGCCGGGGTCGAGCATGGCATGCGGCTCGCTATCGCCGGCTCGCCCGCAACGGTGAAGACGCGCATCGCCGCCTTCCTGAAGGAGACCGGCGCCGACGAGCTGATCATCACCGGCCAGATCTACGAGCATAAGGCACGGCTGCGCTCGTTCGAGATCATCGCCGGCATCCGCGAGGAGTTGGCCGCCTCCGCCGCCTGACGGGTCGGCTTGCGAGGCGAGGGACCGTCTGATAGTGCCGAAGGAGGCCACTCGGAGCGTCCGCCATGACCGCTATCGCCGAAACCACCCGCGTCCGCATCCGTCCGCTCGGCGGCGCCTTGGGCGCCGAGGCCACCGGCGGCGACCTGAACGATCTCTCGGCGGCCGACGAGGCGACGATCCGCCAGGGGCTGCTGGACCATGCCGTGCTCCGCCTTCGCGGCTATCGGATGGACGACGTCGAGTTTACCCGCTTCGCCGGGCGCTTGGGCGAGCTGCAGGGCTCGCCCGCCTATACGAAGTACAAAAAGGTCTATGTCGCCGAATCTCCGATGATGAGCGTTGTCTCCAACATCATCGAGAACGGCGAGGCCATCGGTCATCACGGCGACGGCGAGCTCGCCTGGCACACCGATCTCTCCTTCACCGACTATCCGTCGGAATACACGATGCTGATGGCGCGCGAGGTGCCGCCCACCGGCGGCAACACCTGCTTCGCCAATATGTACAAGGCCTATGAAGGGCTGCCCGAGGCGCTGAAGGAGCGGGTCGCCAGGCTGAAGATCAAGCAGCAGGAGAGCCACAACCCGCAGGGCGGGACCTGGCCCGGCTACAGCGACATCGAGACCGACGACGTGCGCGAGATGCCGGGGCCGATCCACCCGATCGTCCGCACCCACCCGGTGAGCGGGCGGAAGACGCTCTATCTCGGCCGCCGCTTCGGCGCCTACATCCCGGGCCTGCCGCTTGCCAAGAGCGAGGCGCTGCTGGACGAGCTCTGGTCCTACGGCGCCTTGCCGGAGAACACCTGGGCGCAGGAATGGCAGCTCGGTGACCTGATCATCTGGGACAATCGCTGCACCATGCACCGGCGCGACGCCTTCGTCGGCATGGGCCGCCGGCGCATGCACGGGCTGATGACCCGCGGCACCCGCCCGGAATAAGGCTCAGTCGCCAGCGCCGGGTTCCCCGCGTCACAAACAGGTTCCTGACCCATCGCCGATGGCGACCCCGGCTGGATTCGAACCAGCGACCCACAGCTTAGAAGGCTGTTGCTCTATCCCCTGAGCTACGGGGCCGGACGGCGTCTCAATGGGTCCACGACTTGTAGCGGTCGAACTTGAAATTGTCGGCATAGGCCTTCGGGCGGAGCCGGCGGTCGTGGGCGGCGACCAGCGTGTAGGTCCAGCCGTTCTTGTCGGCATGCGCGATGGCTTCGTCGCGGGAGGGGAAGATCAGCTGCACCTGGTCGTTGGTGTTGCCGCCGCCGGACCAGCCCATCAGGGGCTCGGGCCCCCTCGGCGTGGTCGGCTCGAACTCGATCACCCACTCCTGGGCCTTGCCCCGGCCGGATTGCATGGCGGTCTTCGCCGGCTGGTAGATTCTGACCTGCATCTCGGCTCTCGCGTCCCTGATCGATCCTTCCCGGCGCTGGTCGGGGTGAGAGGATTCGAACCTCCGACCCTCTGCTCCCAAAGCAGATGCGCTACCAGACTGCGCCACACCCCGGGGCGCCGGATCAATGACTTAGCAGCCCGGCGGGAGGGGGGCAACGGCTTCGGTCGATCAGGGCCTTGTCGCCCTCCGGCCCGCCGTGACATCGTTCCGGCCGAACTCTCGCCCGCGACCCTCCCTCCTAATCATCCCCCCAGATCGGCAGGAACGAAAGATGTCGACGCAAGTCCGCCTGAGCGACTCAGGATCCCTCGATGCAATGAAGTGGCGCTGCATCGGCCCGGCCCGCGGCGGCCGTGTCGTCGCCGTCGCCGGCGATCCGGACGATCCCATGACGTTCTATTTCGGCGCCTGTGCCGGCGGCATCTGGAAGACGGTGGATGGCGGCATCTACTGGCGCTGCATCTCCGACGGCTTCCTCTCCAGCGCCGCCATCGGCGCGATCGCGGTCTCGCGCTCGGACGCGAATGTCGTCTATGCCGGCACCGGCGAGACGACCATCCGCATCGACGTCTCCTACGGCGACGGCGTCTACAAGTCGGACGACGCCGGCCGCTCCTGGGTCCATGTCGGCCTCAAGGAGACCAAGCACATCGGCCGGATCTGCATCCATCCGAACGATCCGAACCTGGTCTATGTCGCCGCGCTCGGCGATGCCTTCGGCGCCAACGAGGAGCGCGGCATCTTCCGTTCCAAGGACGGCGGCAAGACCTGGAAGAAGATCCTCGATCGCGGCCCCGACGCCGGCGCCGTCGACATGTCGATGGACCCGAACAACCCCCGCGTCCTGTTCGCCGCCTTCTGGCAGACCCGCCGCAGCTTCTGGAACCTGAACAGCGGCGGCCCCGGCAGCGGCCTCTTCCGCTCCTTCGACGGCGGCGACACCTGGGAGCAGCTGGGCGAGGCTCACGGCCTGGCGAGCGGGACGCTGGGCAAGATCGGCGTCTCGATCTCTCCGGCCCAGCGCGGCCGCGTCTATGCGCTGATCGAGGCCGAGGGCGACAAGGCTGGTCTCTACCGGACCGACGACTACGGCCAGCGCTGGATCCAGATCTCGCCCAACCGCGATCTCATCCACCGGCCCTGGTACTACACCCACGTGTTCGCCGACACCGGGCAACCGGACACCGTCTACGTCACCAACTATCAGATGTGGAAGTCGACCGACGGCGGCGCCAGCTTCCTCGAGGTCACCACCCCGCACGGCGACAACCACGACATCTGGATCGACCCGGTCAATCCCAAGCGCATGATCGAGGGCAACGACGGCGGCGCCTGCGTGTCGTTCAACGGCGGCGCCAGCTGGTCGTCGATCTACAACCAGAAGACCTCGCAGTTCTATCGGATGGATATCGACAATCAGCATCCGTACCGCGTCTACGCGACCCAGCAGGACAACACCTCGATCTCGATTCCGAGTGCGTCGGAGTGGGGCGTGATCACTCTTGGTGACGCCACATACCCCGGCACCGGCGAGAGCGGCTTTATCGCCGTCCATCCCGACGATCCGAACATCGTCTATTGCGGCGCGGTCGGCTCCAGCCCCGGCGGCGCCGGGGCGCTGCAGCGCTACGATCACCGCACGCGGCAGATCCGGCTGATCAACGTCTGGCCGGAGGAGGCGACGGGCATTGCGCCCAGGAACCTGAAGTACCGCTTCGCCTGGACCTTCCCGCTGCTCTTCTCCCCGCATGACAGCAAGACGATCTATGCCGGCGGCAACGTCGTCTTCCGCACGCGCGACGAAGGCAACAGCTGGACGCCGATCTCGCCCGACCTCAGCCTCAACGACGTCAGCCGCCAGGACTATTCCGGCGGCAGCCTGACCCACGACTCCGCCGGCGCCGAGACCCACGCGACCTGCGCCAGCGTCGTCGAATCCCGCCACCGCAAGGGCGAGATCTGGGCCTCGACCGACGACGGCCTCGTGCACGTGACCAGGAACGAAGGCGCGGCCTGGAAGAACGTGACGCCGAAGGGGATGCCGAAGCTGGCCTATGTGGGCTGCGTCGAGATCTCGCCGCATGACGCCGACACCGTCTATGTCTCGGCCACGCGCTTCAAGCTCGCCGACTACAAGCCCTACCTCTTCCAGACCAAGGACGGCGGCAAGACCTGGAAGTCGATCAACGGAAATTTCCCCAAAGGCGAGATCACCCGCGTGGTGCGTGCGGATCCGGTTCGCAAGGGCCTTCTCTATGTCGGCACCGAGACCGGGATCTTCTACAGCCTCGACGACGGCGCCAATTGGTCGAGGATGCGAGGCGGCATTCCCGTCGTCCCGGTCTATGACATGAGGGTGAAGGACTCGGATCTCGTTGCCGCGACCCATGGCCGGTCGTTCTGGATCCTCGACGACCTCTCGCCGCTCCGCCAGCTCGCCGGCGACCAGAAGACGGCGAAGCTGGTGACGCCGCGCACCACCATCCGCACCCGGCTCGCCTGGAGCGCCGGCATGAGCTTCGCCGAGACCGGCATCAGCTACAGCCCGGCCTTCGGCATCGGCGCCGGAACCGAATCGATCGAGGGCGCCGAGGGGGATCGCACCCGGCGATACATCGACGTCGGCGAGAACCCGCCGAACGGCGCCATCATCTACTACTGGCTGCCCAAGGACGCCGACGGGCCGGTCGCCCTGACCTTCAAGACGGCGAAGGGCGAGACCATCGTCCGCTACGTCAGCGACAACAAGGATGCGCCTCGCCGCAAGCGGCCGGGTGTCAAGGCCGGGCTCAACCGCTTCGTCTGGGACCTCAAATACCCCGGCCCGACCAAGATCGACTCCTCCTTCGTCGTCCGGAAGTACAAGCCCTTCGCGGACGAGAGCGACGATTCAAGCGGTCCCGCCGTCGTCCCCGGGTCCTACAGCGTCACCCTCGAGATCGGCGGCAAGACGCAGACGGCGAGCTTCGTCGTGGAAAAGGACCCGCGCACGGACACGCCTCAGAAGGACTTCGAGGCGCAGTTCGCGTTGCTCCGGAAGCTCCACGACAAGCTGTCGGCATCGAACGAGGCGCTGAACCGGCTCCGCTTCTTGAAGCGCCAGCTGAACGACCTGCCGAAGCGCCTCGGCGACAGGAACAAGGCCCTCGGCGAGGAAGCGAAGGCGCTGGTCGGAAAGCTCGAAGCCGTGGAAGCCGTCCTGATCGACATCAAGCGGGAGACGCCGCGGGACGTGCTGCGGAACCCGGCCGGCCTGAACGACTCCCTGTTGAAGGCGATCAGCCTCGTCGCCATCGCCGACGCGGCGCCGACCGTGCAGGCACGCCAGGTGGGGGAAGAACTCCTGGCCAAGGTCGATGCCCAGATCGGCAGGCTCAACGCCATCAACCAGAGCGACGTCGGCGCGCTGAACGATGCCCTCCGGTCGGCCAACGTCGAGGTGCTGGGCGTCGCCACCTGAGCCTGAGGCCAGTCAGGCCGGTTCCGAGGCGATACCGTGTCGGAACTGGCCTGAACGGGCGTGGATGGCGCGAATCCGCCATCATTGCGGTTATATTACCGCTGCGTGACGGTTTTTTGGCCCCCCACGAGATTTATTCTTGTGTCCGGGGACGATCCGATTAAATTCCGCCGCAGACGCACACGCACGTGCCTATGGCCCTTCGAGGTTATGCAACGACGGTACGCGTCCTTTTTGGAAACCCGGTTGAGAGCCGGGCTGGCTTAAACGCCGGGACCGAGGAGGAGGTGACTATGATTGCAGCCGGGGGCAGCCGCGCTGTCCGTTTCCGTAGCAGGAAGCCCGTCGTCGTCGACCGCGTGCAGCAGGCACGTCGCCGTGCGATCGCGCTGGTCCCGCCGCAGCCGGTCCACGTCCCCCAGGGCGAGGTGACGGCGAAGATCGCCCGCTACCTGGCGGACACCGTGCTCCCCGACCCGATCCTGGTCATCGACCTCGACATGGTCGAGCACGCCTACACCTCGCTGCAGCGGGCGCTGCCGCTGACCAAGATCTACTACGCCATCAAGGCCAACCCGGCGCCGGAAGTGATCCAGCGCCTGGCTCCGCTCGGCTGCTATTTCGACACCGCGAGCCAGGGCGAGATCGACCTCTGTCTCTCGCTGGGCGTTCCGGCCGATCGTATCGGCTACGGCAACACCATCAAGAAGAAGAGCGAGATCGCGCACGCCTATGCGCGCGGCGTCAGGCTCTTCGCCTTCGACAGCCAGGCGGAGCTCGAGAAGCTGGCAGAGGTCGCCCCCGGCTCGCAGGTCTTCTGCCGCGTGCTGGTCGACTGTGCCGGCGCCGACTGGCCGCTTTCGAAGAAGTTCGGCTGCACGCCCCGGCTCGCTGTCGAGCTGCTGACGCGCGCCCGCGACCTCGGCCTCGATCCCTCTGGCATCTCCTTCCACGTGGGATCGCAGCAGACCGACCCGACCCGCTGGGAGCCGGCGCTGGCCACCGTCGCCGAGATGTTCCGCACTCTGTCTGCGCGCGGCATCGATCTCCGCATGGTCAACATCGGCGGCGGCTTCCCGTCGCGCTACCGTTCCGAGGTTCCGCCGATCGAGGCCTATGGCCAGGCGATCATGGAGTCGATGAACCGGCACTTCGCCGGCCGCATGCCCGAGATCATCGTCGAGCCCGGCCGCCAGATCGTCGGCGATGCCGGCGTCATCCAGGCCGAGGTCGTGCTGGTCTCCGAGAAGGACATCGGCGACGACAAGCGCTGGGTCTATCTCGACATCGGCAAGTTCTCTGGGCTCGCCGAGACCATCGACGAGGCGATCAAGTACCGGATCAAGACGCCGCATGACGGCGATGAGACCGGGCCTTGCGTGCTGGCGGGTCCCAGCTGCGATTCCGTCGACACGCTGTACGAGAAGACTGACCTGCACCTGCCGATGGCACTCACCGCCGGCGACAAGGTCCTGATCCTTTCGACCGGCGCCTATACCTCGGCCTATTCCTCTGTCGGCTTCAACGGCTTCCCGCCGCTCAAGACCGTCTGCATCTGACTTCGCGGCTCCCTCTCTCTTAGAACCCTCTCCCGCGCAGCGGGGGAGGGCAGGGTGGGGGCGAGCGAAGCGAGGTCGGAAGCGACGTTGATGCGACGGCGATAACCCTCGCTTCGCTCGCCCCCACCCCAACCCTCCCCCGCGTACGACGCGGGAGAGGTACATGAATTACCGCTTGGTGAAGTCCGTCACCTTGATCTTGCCGGCGACGATGTCGGCGCGGGCGGCATCGATGCGGGCGCGCCAGTCCGGCTTCACCAGGGGGGCGTTGTTCTCGTCGAAGGCGAGGCCGACGCCGTCCTCGGCGAGGCCGAGTTCGACCCGGCCCGGCTTCCAGGCGCCGTCGCGGGCGGCGAGGAAGCTGCGCTCGACCGCAAGGTCCACCCGCTTCAGCTGCGAGGTCAGGATCGATCCCGGATGCAGCCCGTTCTGGTTGGAATCGACGCCGATGGCGAGGCGCTTCATCTCGACCGCCGCCTGGAAGACGCCGACATTCGAGATGCCGGCCCCGGCGAAGACCACTTCGGCGCCGCGCTCGATCTGGCTTCGGGCCAGCTCCTTGCCGCCCGTGGGATCGGAGAAGGCGGCGGGCGTATTGCCGATGAAGTTAAGCAGCACCTGGGTGTCGGCGCGGACGTGCTTCGCCCCTTCCTCGTAGCCGACCGCGAATTTCCGGATCAGCGGAATGTCCATGGCGCCGACGAAGCCGACCTTGCCCGACGGCGCCGCCAGGCTCGCCAGCATGCCGGCGAGGAAGGCGCCCTCATGCTCCTTGAAGACGACCGAGCGTACGTTCGGCTGGTCGCTCTCCGCGTCGATCAGCGTGAAGCGCACGTTTGGATGCTTCGGGGCCACCTGGCCCATCGGCGTCGCGTAGTAGAAGCCGACCGCGACGATGTCGGTGGCGCCGCGGCGGACCAGGGCCGCGACGCCCTGCTCGAACTGCGCCGGGCTGGTCGGCTCGAACTCCAGCACCTCGCCGCCGGCGGCGGCCTTGAAGCGCTGGGTGCCCTGGTAGGCGGCCTCGTTGAAGCTCTTGTCAAATTTCTGGCCGACCGCGTAAAGCACGCCCGGCTTGATCTCGGCGGCAGCGGCCGGCAGCGCGAAGGCGAGCGCCAGGACAAGGGCGAAGACGCGGCGCATCATTTCCATCCCCAACGCTCGGCGGCATCCATGATCAAGGCCGTGTGCTTTTCCTGAAGCGCCTTCAGGCGGGCGGCGGCCGGGTCGGCGGCGCCGCCCAGGATCTTCACATAGTCCTCGCCGTTCGGGTTCTGGCGCCAGGAATTGCCGATGAACTTGGCCCGGGCCTGGGAGACGCGGGCGAGCCGCGCGCGGCCATCCCTGAAGCTCATGGCGGCGGCGCGGAGGCCACGGGCGAAGTCGCGGTCGTTGAGCTCGCTATAGGGTTTCCCCGCCTCGTCGCGGACATTGAGGAAGATCATGTCGTCGCCGAAGGCGGTGTAGCCGCCGCCGAGACCTTTGTGGATCTGCGCGGCGTGCTCGAAGAAGCTGTGCGCCATCGCCGCCGTCAGCCGGCCGTGGGGGAAATGCACGACCGCGAGGCCGGTCCCGCCCTTGGCGTCGGCGAGGTCGGAGACGAGCACGCTCGACTGGCGAAGCACATACCCCAAGGCCGCGGCGACGCGGTCGGCCTGAGGCCAGCCGACCGCGGCCCGCGACTGGAGCGAGGAGTTGGTGCGGAGCAGGTAGCCGCCGGGCGTCATCTCCGTCCGCACCTTCGCCGGATCGACGCCGACGGCGCGGAAGATGTCGGCCAGCAGCTCGTCCTTGACCTTGATGGCGAAGGCGGCGCGGTCGGCGTATTGCGCCTCCCGCATCCGGGTGAGCCCGAGCTGGCTCGATGCCGCCTCGAAGGAGAAGAGCAGCGGCCGGTCGGCGGCCAGGGCCGGAAGGGCGGTGAGTCCGATCAGGAGACCGAGCAGGGAACGAAGGAGCGAGCGCATCAGGGACCCTCGAGTTTCAGCCACGTTAGCTCATGCTTGTTGTGGTGTAAGTGCATCACCCGCGATCCCGGGATCTCGGCGAAGCGCCGGGCGGTCTCGTGGTCGGTGTCGCCCTGGAACTTGATGGTGCAGACGAAGTTGCGCACCCGTCCAGAGGCGAGCCAGCGCTCGACCAGGCGGAGCAGCCGCTCCGGATAGCAGACGATGTCGGAGAAGAGCCAGTCGACTGGCCCGACCTCGTCGGGCTCGAGGGCGAAGGCGCTCATCTTGCGCTCCTCGACGCCGGGCATGGCGGCGATGGCCGGATCGAGCGCCGCCTTGTCGACGGCGATCACCCGCGCGCCCAGCTTTGCCAGCACCCAGGTCCAGCCGCCGGGGCTGGCGCCGAGATCGAGGCAGAGATGGTTCGCTCCCGGCCGCCTCCGGGCCAAGGTCAGCGCTTCCCAGAGCTTGAGATAAGCCCGGTTCGGCGGCCCCTCCCGATCCTCGACGAAGCGGACCTCGCCATGGGGGAAGGGGTTTGAGCAGCGGGCGGCGGCCAGCAGCGTGGTCTCGTCCAGCAGCGTCCACGATCCCAACGGGGCGGTCGGGGCTTCGGCCGGAAAGGCCAGCGGCTTCGCCGAGACCTTTGGCAGCCGTTCCTGGATCAGTTTCGACCGGCCGTGGTTTGCGACGGAGTAGAGCGCCCAGCTGCGCTGGATCGAGCGCAGCGCCTTGGCGCCCTCGCCGATCGAGGCGATCTGTATTCGCTCGGGCTCACGCCAGATGTTGATCGCCCAGGCCGCCGGTCGTTCGGGTCCGGGGGCGAGGAACAAACGGCCATGCGCGACGGCGTCAGGCCCGAGCTCATGGGCGAGCTGGGCCTCGAAGCCCTCGGCGGCGAGATAGCCGGTCTCGTCGCTCACAGGAGCCCGACCAGCAGCGCCGCGCCGAAGGCGGTGAGCGCCGCGCCCGATGCCCGGTTGATCCAAAGCAGGACCGTCTGCGAGATGCGCTGACGCAGCAAGGTGACCGTGCCGGAGAGGATCGCCCACCACAGCAGCGAGCCCAGGAACACGCCGATCACCAGCACGGCGGCGCCGGCGGCGGTGTCGACGGCGGCAAGGCCGAGGCCGGCGAAGATCGCGGCGAAGGTCAGGATCGTCGCCGGATTGGCCAGGGTCAGGAAGAAGGTGCTGGCGAAGGTCGGCCACAGCGAACGGGTCATCGGCGCGGCAGCGGCGGCTTCGGGCGGCTTCCCGGTCATCGCGACCAGGCCCAGCCAGATCAGGGCCGCGCCGCCGACAAGGGAGAGCACGCCCTGGGCCTCGAGCAGCAGGCCGGAGACGGCGGTGAGGCCGAAGGCGGCGATGCCGGCATAGACCGCGTCGGCGACCGCCGTGCCGAGGCCGCCGGCGACGCCCGGCCAGAATCCGGCCTCCAGCGAACGGCGGATGCACAGCAATCCGATCGGCCCGACCGGGGCGGCGATCGAGACGCCGAGCAGGAGGCCCTTGAGGAAGAGGGAGACGGTCTCGGTCATCGCCGCGAGACATATCGACTGGAAAGCGATGCGTCGACCGTCTCCTGACCCCGCTCAGTCCTCACACTCGGACGCCGAGTCGCTTTCGCCGCACGTTGTGCAAGAGGGGCCGATATCCTTCGAGCCGTCACCAAGCAGGTCCCGCGAAATCAACCTTTATCAAGAAATTCAACGGTCTCGGCGCCTAGGTAAGTAAAAATGCGCATACCTATAATGTAAATATCGAGAGATATTTGAGTATCTTAAATAAAACTAGAAAGCATTCCGATTATCCGGGAACGTCTTTCTGAATTCGACGTTACGTTAATGCTTCAACCCGGATGTCGAGGAGAAATTACTTTGTCTTATTTCAATGA
Organism: Asaia bogorensis; assembly: GCA_945897335.1. Lineage (GTDB taxonomy): Bacteria > Pseudomonadota > Alphaproteobacteria > SHVZ01 > SHVZ01 > SHVZ01. Next base: position 13,028 of record CAMDFP010000055.1, read on the forward strand.
GAGCTACTATCTCGCCCAGTATACCGATGTCCGCGCCGCGGTCGTCCAGGGCTCCTTCACCAGTGGCCTCCAGCACTTCCGGCTGTTCGGCAGCGGCGAGGGTCGTAGCCCCAGCCCCGAATTCAACGTCGCCTACTACGGCGCGTCGAATCCCGACGTTCAGCCGGTGGTCAACCAGGGCGTCTTCAGCAACTCGCTGGAGCATTTCGACATGTACGGCGTCCGCGAGAATCGCGCGCCGTCGAGCGCCTATGCCGGCTTCGACTCGACGCGCTACCTGGCTGCGAATGCCGATGTCCAAGCCGCCGTCACCGCCGGCAACTTCAAGTCCGGGCTGGATCACTACCTGCTGTTCGGTGCGATGGAATCGCGGGCCGGGTATTCGACGGCTGGTGTGGACCTGGCGGCGAAGGCCTCTTCCGGCAGCGTCTCCTACTTCAATGAAATCTATTACCTCGACCACTATCCCGACGTTCAAGCGGCGGTAGCCCTGGGCCATTTCGCGAGCGGCCTGCAGCACTTCCAGCTCTATGGCGCCAGGGAACTGCGCAATCCGAGCGCCAATTTCGACGCCAGCTTCTATGTCAGCACGTATCCCGATGTGCAGTCGGCGATCAACCAGGGCTTCTTCACCTCGGCGCTGCACCATTTCGCCCTTTACGGCGCCGCGGAAAACCGCGCGCCCACCGCTGCGCTGGTCGGCTTTGACGCGGCGCGGTACCTGACCGCCAACCCCGATGTCCAGGCTGCCGTCACCAGCGGCCAGTTCAAGTCGGCGCTTGAGCATTATCTGCTCATCGGTGCGACGGAAAATCGCGCCGCCTTCACCACGGGCGGGACGACCATCGTCACGCCGATCAGCACGCTCACGCTCACCTCCGGCGCCACGTCGGTCAACGAGGGCAGCGCGGTCACCTTCACCCTCCAGACCACGCACATCGCCGCAGGCTCGGTGGTCGCCTATACGATCACCGGCGTCGCGGCGGCCGACATCCTGAGCGGCTCGCTCACCGGCACGGTGACGATCGGCGCCAACGGCCAGGCGACCATCCCGCTGACGCTGGTGTCCGATGCGACCACCGAAGGATCGGAGACCATGGTCGTCACCGTCGGCGGTCGGAACGCCTCCGTCATCGTCGTCGACACCTCGACCGGATCTGGCGGCGGGGGCGGAGGTGGCTCTACCGCCACGCTCACAGCTGCCGCTTCGTCGGTCAACGAAGGCAGCACCGTCAGCTTCACCTTGCAGACGACGGGCATCGCGACCGGCACGCAGTACACCTATACGATCTCCGGTGTCGCGGCGGCCGACCTCCAGGGCGGCTCGCTCACCGGCACGGCGACGATCGGCTCCAATGGCCAGGCCATCATTTCCCTGTCGCTCCTGGCTGATACCACCACCGAAGGCGCGGAGACCCTGACGGTCACCGTCGCCGGCGCGAATGCATCCGTCACCGTCAACGATACGTCGACGGGCAGCGGTGGCGGCGGCGGCGGCGGCGGTACGCCCCAATCCTTCACGCTCACGACGGCGGCTGACAACTTCGTCGGTGGATCCGGCAATGACACGTTCTCGGGCACCTACGCGGATTCAGTCGGATCTCCTACCTTCTCCAGCAGCGATACCCTCAGTGGTAGCGGGGGCACCGATACGCTGAACCTCACGCATTCCGGGTTGAACACGACGTTCACGATGGTCGACGCTCTCTGGACCGGCGTCAGCGGCATCGAAACGGTCACGTTCACCAATTCCGGCGATGGCGCGCAATCCATCACCACCGGCACCGCGTTCATCAATGCCTTTACGACGTCGGGCGTGAATCTGACCTCGACGACCACAGGTGCGGGCGCGATCGACCTCACCATGACGACTTTCACCGGGGTTGCAGGGCTCACTGTCGGGTCTCTCGCCGGCGCGCAGACGATCGTGACCGGGTCGGGAGCCTCGACGGTCAGCGCAACTTCCGGCGCAGGCGCGCTGACGATCAACGGTGTCGGCCTGACCTCGGTGACGGCGACCACCACGGGAGCCGGCTCCCAGACGATCGGCAATGGCAGTGGCGGCGGCGGCAATCTCGTCACCGTCAACGCCACGGCTGCTTCCGGCAACCAGACCATCACCAGCACCAGCGCGAGCGCGGTCACCGTGACCGCTACATCGGGCTCCGGCGCGACGACCGTCACGACGGGTGCGGGCAACGATACGATCACCCTGGTCGCCACCAGCACCACAGGTGCCAATTTCATCACCGGCAGTGCGGGCGCGGACAACATCACCCTGGCGTCGGTCAATCCGGGTACGGACACGATCGTTCAGAGCAACGGCCAAAGCCTGGTTGCTACCGCCCATACCCTTACCGCCGCCATCGCTGCGGGGCAGACCATCACCTTCGGCAATAGCCTCGACAGGGTCACCAACTTCGGGGTCGCGACGGATCTTGTGGACGTGACCACCGCCAGCAGTCTGACCGCCGGCTTCGGCGGCAGCGGGACGGCCTTCGCCGCCGGCAACATCTATCTCTCCGGCGCCTTCAGCGGCGGCGTGTTCACCGTTGCTGCAAACGGTGCCGGCGCGGACACATTGATCCTCGACACCGCGAGCGTGGCCGACCAGACCGTAGCGACCGCCGACAACTGGGTTCTCCTGGTCGGCGTCAACTCGAACACCCTGACCGCGGCGATGTTCATCTAGCGAGCCATTGCGGGCTTTCCCGTCGATCTCGCGCGAAAGCCCGCGCCGTCTATCCGAACCCCCGCCTCGTGAGAGGCGGGGGTTGCCTTATGCCCGCTCCAGCCACTCGCGACCGGTCAGCGACCGCCGAATTCACGATCCAAACCCTCATGCCGAGCCGTCTGGACTATTCGAAGGGCGACGCTTGGGGGCGTCGTCTCACTCAGGTTTCGACCGCGGTGGGCCTGGGTCGAAGGGGGCCAGGCGAAATCCCGGCAGACCGAATAATCATACAACTATTAGAGTGCTTTAGAGTGCTCATGGCGGGGGCACCCTGCGACGTCGGTCCGGGGCGAGCGCGACGCCGTTTCCCGCGCCTTGATCCCGAGCCCCTGCGCGAAGTTCGCGCTTTTTTTCGTCCCGGCTCGGAACCCTGCGGGTTTGAGCACGTTCTCCAGGTGCGGTTACTGTCCCCAAGCCGCCAAGGAGAGCCAACGTGAACTACTTTAATGAGAGCTATTATCTCGCCAACAACGCCGACGTCCGAGCGGCGGTGAGCGCGGGCACCTTCACGAGTGGCCTGCAGCATTACCAGCTCTATGGCGGCCGGGAACTGCGTAACCCCAGCGAAGACCTCGATGCGACCTTCTACGTGAATACACACGCCGATGTTCGGGCGTGGCTCGCCGCGGGCACCACCAACACGGCGCTCGATCACTTCGAGCAATATGGAGCCAGGGAGAATCGCACGCCCTCGAGCGATCTCATAGGTTTTCAGCCTGCGCGGTATCTGTCCGACTATCCGGATGTACAAGCTCAAATCACCTCCGGAGCCTTTAAGTCGGCGCTTGATCATTACCTCCTGTTCGGCGAGGCGGAACGCCGCTCAATTCACACCGCCGTGACCGAATACTTCAATGAAACCTACTACCTCACTCATAATTCGGACGTCCTGTTGGCGGTCAACAGAGGCACATTCCTCACCGGCCTGCAGCATTACCAGCAATACGGCGGCAGGGAGGGGCGCGACGCGAGCGCCGATTTCAACAACGCGTACTATCTGGCCAAAAATTCGGATGTTGCGGCGGCGGTCACGGCGCGCACCTTCAACACGGCGCTCGACCACTACGCCCTCTACGGCATCAAGGAGAATCGTCCGGCCACGGTTTCGGTCGAGGGCTTCAATGCCACGCGCTATCTCGATGAGAATCCGGATGTTCAGGCGGCCGTCACCGCGGGCACCATGCAGTCGGCGCTCGATCATTTCGTCCGGTTTGGCCAGGATGAACAACGTCCGGCCTATTCCACGGCCGGCACCACGATTCGCGAAGCAGGCGATACGTTCGTGGTCACCGCCGGGGCCACCACGGTCAACGAGGGCGGCGCGGTCATCTTCACCCTCCAGACCGTGGGCGTGACGGCGGGCACCACCTTCAACTACACGATCACCGGCGTCTCGGCGGCAGACGTTCAGGGCGGCCTGCTCACCGGAACGGTGACGATCGACGCCAATGGCCGGGCCTTCATCCCGGTGACCATGGCGCGCGACGCGACCACCGAGGGCCCCGAGACCATGACGGTCAGCCTCGCGGGCACCTCCGCTCACGTTCTCGTCAACGACACCTCGACGGGCGGTCAGACCTTCGGGCTCACCTCCGGAGTGGTCTCGGTCAATGAAGGCAGCCAGGTCGTCTTCACCCTCCAGACCGTGGGCGTGTCGGCGGGTACGACCTATACCTACACGATCGGCGGCGTTTCGGCGGTCGACGTGCAGGGCCAACGGCTCACCGGAACGGCGACGATCGGCGAGGATGGCACGGCGCTGATTCCGGTGATCCTGGTCAACGACGGGGCCACCGAGGGCGTGGAGGCCCTGACGCTCACCGTCGCCGGCCAGACCGCTTCCGTCATCGTCAACGACACCTCGACGGGGGCGCCGCCGCCCACGCCAACCTTCACGCTCACGGCCGGGGCCGCGTCGGTGAACGAAGGCGTCGTCGCCAACTTCACCCTGCAGACCTCGGGCGTGGCGGTGGGAACGCAGTACACCTACACCCTCAGCGGCGTCTCGGCGGCGGACGTCTCGGGCGGCCTGCTGACCGGAACGGCGATCATCGGCGCCGATGGCTCGGCCGTGATCGCGGTGACACTGGTGTCCGATGTGGTCACCGAAGGCGCGGAGACCTTGACGGTCACGGTCGCCGGCAGGACCGCTTCGACCACCGTCAACGACACCTCGGTCACGCCTGCCCAGTCCTTCACGCTCACGACTGCCGTGGACAGCTTCACCGGCGGAGCCGGCATCGACACCTTCAACGGCACCTATTCCAACGGAGGCGGCGAAACCTTCAACACCGATACTCTCAACGGCGGCGGCGGCACCGATACGGTCGCTCTCACCGTCGGAGCGGAAGCCATCGTATTCGCCGACAGCACCTGGGCCAACGTCACCAACATGGAAAAATTCACGCTCAACACGAGCGGTGGTTCCGGCGCGCAGACCCTCACCACGGGCGCGAACTTCAACAATGCATTCGCCAACGGCGCGGATGTGACGTCGACGACCTTGCTGGGCGCGACCACGATCGACATGACGACCTATACCCAGACCGCGGCGATCAGGACGAACACGATCGGTGCAGGCGCTACCATCATCACCGGTGGCTCAGGCGCCACCACGGTGGCGGCAAGAGGCTTTGCTGCAGGTGATATGACCATCAACGGGACGGGCCTCACCACCGTGACGGCAACGACCGACGGAGCCGGCTCTCAGACGATCGGCAGCGTCGGTTTGACCAACAACCTTACGTCGATAACGACGTCGATCCTCGGAGCAGGTAGTGCGACCATCACCAGCACGAGTTCAAGTGCCGTCACGGTGACCGCAACGACCGCCGCAGGCGCCCAGACCATCACGACGGCTGGAGGGAATGACATCATTACATCGACCTCGGCTGCCGCCCAGGTCACGACGATTTCCACGGGGGCCGGCAACGATACCATCGTGGCAAGTGCGAGCATCGATCTGATCACCGGTGGCACCGGCGCCGACACCATCACCGGCGGCGGCGCGGTCGATACGTTCGCGATGAGCACCAATGGTTCGGTGATCGGCACGTCGATGGACATCATCACCGACTTCAATACCGGCGGTGCCGACCGTCTGACCTTCGGTGCCGGCACCAACGTGCTCGGTGCCGATGCGACGGCGCTGGTCGCCGGCTCGGGCGTCGGCGCGAACGTGCAGCAGACCGCAGGCGGCCTGATCATCTTCGCCGGCGCGGACAACACCCTGGCCCTGAAGACCGCAGCGGTCCAAGCCGACGTACAGCTCGATGCGGTGGGGGCGGTCGCCATGTTCGTCGATGGAAGCAACACCTACGTGTACTACGCAGGTGCCGCTATCGGCAACGCGGACGACCAGTTGATCCAGCTCACCGGGCTCACCACGCTGGCGACCATCACCGGCGGCGCCACGACGACGTTCGCCTGATCTCCCTTCACCCGAAGACGCCCTCGAGCCTCGGCTTGAGGGCGTCGTCGGCTTCCGAGATCGTCAGTCGGATGCGTGATCCGAAGGGTATGTCCGCCAAATGAAGAACGAGATCCGTCAAGCCCTGGCCACCTGCAAGAGCGCCTTCGCGGCGACCGCGTTCTTCAGCTTCTCCGTCAACATGCTGCTGTTCGTCTCGCCGATCTACATGCTGCAGATCTATGACCGGGTACTGCCGAGCCGCAGCGAAACCACCCTCGTCATGCTGTCGCTGCTGGTGGCGGCACTGCTCCTGGCCATCGGCCTGCTCGAGTGGATCCGCACCCAGGTCCTGGTTCGCGTCGGCGCCCGCATCGACCAGATGCTCAACCGGCGGGTTCTTTCGGCGGTCTTCCACATCAACGGCGGCGGCAGCGCCAACGCGGTCCGGGACTTCGACTCCGTCCGCGAGTTCTTCACCGGGGCAGGCTTTCTCGCCTTCCTCGACGCGCCCTGGGCGCCGATCTTCATCGGCGTCTGCTTCATCATGAATCCGTGGCTCGGCGTCCTCGCGCTCGGCGGTTCGATCCTGCTTCTCGGTCTCGCCGTCCTCAACGAGATGATGACGCGCAAGACCCTGGGCGAGGCGAGCCGGGAGAACATCGTCGCCAACAGCTTCGTGGAGAGCAGCCTTCGCAGCAGCGAAGCCGTCCACGCCATGGGCATGATGCCCGGCATCATCGATCGCTGGCTCGAAAAGCGGGACCGCGTCCTCGCCCTTCAGGCTACGGCGAGCGACCGCGCCGGCCTCCTGATCTCGGCCACCAAGTTCGTCCGCATGCTGCTGCAGTCGGCCATTCTCGGGCTCGGCGCCTACCTCGCCATCCAGAACGTCATCACGCCGGGGGCGATGATCGCAGCCTCCATCATCATGGGCCGCGCGCTCGCGCCCGTCGAAATGGCGGTCGGCCAGTGGCGGCAGTTCATCAATGCGCGGGCCGCCTATGATCGGCTGAAGAAGCTGCTGGAGGCGGTGCCGGAGACCGCCGAGCCGATGCGGCTGCCCAAGCCGCTGGGAGCGCTCGAGGCCGATCGCATCCTGGCCGCTCCCCCAGGGAGCCGCGTTCCTGTGCTGAAGGGCGTGAGCTTCTCGCTTCAGCCCGGCGACGCGCTCGGCATC
>CAMDFP010000056.1 GCA_945897335.1 Asaia bogorensis
AGATGATCGAGATCCGGCTGGCCGAGGCGACCGGCGCCGAGGATCGCGAGCGGATTGGGACCGACATCTTCGACCGCCGCTTCCTGATCGAGCGGCCGCTGCTGAAGGCGATCTCACACGCGCCGCCCTCGCCGGTGCTGCTAATCGACGAGCTCGACCGCGCCGACGAGCCGTTCGAGGCCTATCTGCTGGAAGTGCTGTCGGACTGGAAGATCACCATTCCCGAGCTCGGCACCATCGCCGCCGAGGAGCCGCCGCTGGTGGTGGTCACCTCCAACCGCACCCGCGAGATCCACGACGCGCTGAAGCGCCGCTGCTTCTACTACTGGGTCGACTATCCCAAGGCCGAGCGCGAGCTGCAGATCCTCAGGGTGAAGGCGCCGAACGCGCCGGCCAACCTCTCGAAGCAGATCGTGGGATTCGTGCAGAAGCTGCGCTCGACCGACCTGTTCAAGCTGCCGGGCGTGGCCGAGACCATCGACTGGGCCAACGCGCTGGTCCAGCTCGACCAGCTCCAGCTCGAGCCCGACGCGGTCAACGACACCTTGGGCGTGCTGCTCAAGTACCAGGACGACATCGCCAAGATCCACGGCAGCGAGGCCAACCGCATCCTCTCCGAGGTCAAGGCCGAGATCGCCAGGGCGCAGGCGACGGCGTGAGGGAGTGATCGTGCTCGACGGACCGGTCCCCGAAGGCGGACGGCTCGCCCAGAACCTCATGCGCTTCGGGCGCGTGCTGCGTTCGGCCGGGCTGCCGGTCGGGCCGGGCAAGGTGCTGGACGCGATTCGCGCGGTCGAGACCGTCGGCATCGACAGCCGCGCCGACTTCTACTGGGCGCTGCATGCGGTGTTCGTGAACCGCCGCGACCAGCGCGAGATCTTCGACCAGGCCTTCCACGTCTTCTGGCGCAACCCGAAGATCATGGAGCGCCTGATGGCGCTGGTGCTGCCGAGCTTCCGCGCCGACATGGGCGAGGAGGGACCGGAGATCTCGCGCCGCGTCGCCGACGCGATGAAGGGCAATGCCGCCGAGTTCCCGAACGTCGAGGCCGAGCCCGAGGAGGAGATCGAGGTCGACGCGACGCTCACCTTCTCCGAGCGCGAGCTGCTGCAGACCAAGGACTTCGAGAAGATGTCGGCCGAGGAGATGAAGAAGGCGGAGGCGGCGATCCGCCGGCTCGCCGCCTCGATCCGGAAGGAACCGACACGGCGCTTCCGTCCCGATCCCAGGGGCGAGCGTGTCGATCTCCGCCAGACCATGCGCTCGGCGCTCCGCGGCAACCCCGACGTCATCGACCTGAAGCGCCGCCGCCGCCTGAAGCGGCCGCCGCCGCTCGTCGCGCTCTGCGACATCTCCGGATCGATGAGCCGCTACAGCCGGCTGTTCCTGCATTTCCTGCACGCGGTCACCAATGACCGCGACCGCGTCCACAGCTTCGTCTTCGGCACGCGGCTCACCAACGTCACCCGCGATCTCCGCCAGAAGGACATCGACGTGGCGCTGGCGCGGGTCTCCCAGCATGTCGAGGACTGGTCGGGCGGAACCCGCATCGGCGCGACGCTGCACGAGTTCAACACCCGCTGGTCCCGGCGCGTGCTGGGCCAGGGCGCGGTGGTGCTGTTCATCTCCGACGGGCTCGACCGCGATGCCGGCACCGGCATCGAGCGCGAGATCGAACGCCTGCACAAATCGGCCCGCCGGCTGATCTGGCTCAATCCGCTGTTGCGCTACGAGGGCTTCGCCCCCAAGTCCATGGGCGTGCGGGCGCTTCTTCCGCATGTGGACGAGTTCCGGCCGGTGCATAATCTCGAAAGCCTGGAAGCGCTGGCATCCGCGCTGGCGAAGCCGGCGCCGCGACGGCTCGAAGCCGCCGCGGCGTGGTCGGCGAAGATGGAGGGCGAAGCCGCATGACCCAATCCTTGCCGTTCGATTCCGGATCCGACGACGTGCTGGCGACCGCAGCCTCCTGGCGCGCCAAGGGCAAGCAGGTGGCGCTCGCCACCGTCGTCACCACCTGGGGCTCCTCGCCGAGGCCCGAGGGAAGCCAGCTCGCCATCGACGAAACCGGCGCGTTCGTCGGATCGGTCTCCGGCGGCTGCATCGAGGGCGCGGTGGTGAAGGAGGGGCTGGCGGCGATGAAGGACGGCAAGCCGCGCCTTCTCGACTTCGGCGTCTCCAACGAGCAGGCCTGGGGAGTCGGCCTCGCTTGCGGCGGCAAGGTCCAGGTCTTCGTCGAGCCGATGGAATGAAACGGAAGGTCCTCGACGCGCTTCAGGCCGCGCGCGAAGCCAGGCGGCCGGTGGCGCTGGTGACCGACCTCGCCACGGGCGCGCAGGCGCTTCTGGAGAGCGGCGAGGTGCTGGGCGATCTCGAGCTCGCCGACGATGCGCTGGCCGCGGCGATGCAGATGCTGGAGCGCGACACCAGCAAGGCAATTGACATCGGTGATCGCCGCATCTTCGTCCATGTCTACAATCCGCCCTCGCGCCTGATCATCGTCGGCGCCGTTCACATCGCCCAGGCACTGGCGCCGATGGCCTCGCTGATGGGTTATGCCGTCACCATCGTCGATCCGCGCCGCGCCTTTGCCACCGACGCGCGCTTTCCGACCGTGACGCTCTCCGACGACTGGCCCGACGAGGCGATGGAGAAGCTCAGCCCCGACCGCCGCACGGCGGTGGTGACGCTGACCCACGACCCCAAGCTGGACGATGCGGCCCTGTCCGTGGCGCTGAAATCCCCGGCCTTCTACATCGGCTCGCTGGGATCGCGCCGCACGCATGCAAGCCGGCTCCAACGGCTGGCCGCCCTCGGCTTCTCAGAGGCCGAGCTGCAGCGCATCCGCGGTCCCGTCGGCCTCAGCATCAATGCGATCTCGCCCGCCGAGATCGCGGTCTCGATCCTCGGCCAGATCACCGAGGTCCGGCGGAAGGACGCGAAGTGACGACCTCGCTACGCTCGGCCCCCACCCCATCCCTCCCCCGGCTTCGCCGGGAGAGGGGGCACGATATCGTCGGAACCCTCTCCCGCGCGTTGGCGCGGGGGAGGGCAGGGTGGGGGCCGCACCGCGTTGCGGTGCGGGATCTGTCATGAAATTCGGCCCGATCGCGCTCAAGGACGCCGAGGGCGCCATCCTCGCCCACAGCCAGCGGGTGAAGGAGAAGGTGTTCAAGAAGGGCCGCGTGCTCTCCGCCTCGGACGTTCAGGCGCTGGCGGCGGCGGGTCTCGAGGAGGTGATCGCCGCCCGGCTCGAACCCGGCGACGTGCCGGAGGACGAGGCGGCCAATCGTCTGGCGACCGCGCTGGCCGGCGAGCACGTGACCGCGTCGGCGGCCTTCACCGGCCGGGCCAATCTCTTCGCCGCCTGCGCGGGCCTCGCCGATTTCGATCCGGCGAGGCTGGCCCAGCTCAACCTCGTGGACGAGGCGGTGACCTTGGCGGTGGTGCCGCGCTACGAGCCGGTCGAGCCCGGTCAGATGATCGCCACGCTCAAGATCATCCCCTTCGCGGTGAAGAAGCCGGTGGTCGACACCTGCGCCGAAGTCGCGCGCTACTTAGGGCCCCTGGTGTCGGTGGTGCCGTTCCGGCCGACGCCGACCGGCCTGGTGCAGACGCGGCTTTCCGGCACCAAGGAAAGCGTGCTCGACGGCACGGTGGAGACGACGCGCGAGCGCCTGGCGCGCCATGGCAGCGCGCTGGTGGCCGAGCGCCGCTGCGGCCATACCGAGCGCGAGATCGCCGAGTCTGTGCGCCAGCTGATGGACGACGGCTGCAAGCTGGTGCTGGTCGCCGGCGCCTCCGCCGTGGTCGACCGCCGCGACGTGATCCCGGCCGGCATCGTTCGCGCCGGCGGCAAGGTCGAGCATTTCGGCATGCCGGTCGATCCCGGCAACCTGATGCTGATGGGCCGCATCGGCGACACGCCGGTCCTCGGCCTTCCCGGCTGCGCGCGCTCGCCGAAGTTCAACGGCTTCGACCTCGTGCTCCACCGCGTGCTGGCCGGCGCGCCGGTCACGCCCCAGGACATCATGCGGATGGGCGGCGGCGGATTGCTCAAGGAGATCCCGACCCGGCCGCTGCCGCGGGCGACGAGGCCGGAGCAGGAAAAGCCGGTCCAGCGCATGCCGCGCATCGCCGCCCTCGTGCTCGCCGCCGGCCAATCGCGCCGTATGGGCGGGTCCAACAAGCTCCTGGTGCAGATCGACGGCAAGCCGATGGTGGCCCATGTCGTCGACATGCTGCTGACCTCGAAAGTGTTCACCATCACCGTCGTCACCGGCCATCAGGCGGACCAGGTGCGGGCGGCGCTCAGCGGCCGCAAGGTCGGGTTCGTCCATAACCCGCGCTTCGGCGAAGGTCTCTCGACCACGCTGGCCGCCGGCGTCGCCGCCCTGCCGCCCGAGGCCGACGGCGCCGTCGTCTGCCTCGGCGACATGCCGAAGCTGACGGCCGACGCCGTCGACAAGCTGATCGCCGCCTTCAATCCGGTCGAGAACCGCTCGATCATCGTGCCGACCTCGGGCGGCAAGCGCGGCAACCCCGTGCTCTGGGGCAAGCGCTATTTCGCCGAGATGCGCGCCGTATCCGGCGACGTCGGCGCCCGCCACCTGATCGGCGAGCACCAGGACCAGATGGCCGAGGTCGAGATCGGCGACCGCGGCGTGCTCATGGACATCGACACGCAGGAGGCGCTGGACGCGCTCAGTGCCGAGGGCCGTGACGTCACGGTGCCGGCGTGAGGATCAGGGACCAGTTTCCGCTCCTGGTATCGGACCCCGGGCTCCACTACCTGGACTCGGGCGCGTCCTCGCAGACTCCCGCGGCAGTGCTGGAAGCGGTCCGTCTGTTCGAGACCGCGCAGCGCGCCAACGTCCACCGCGGCGTCCATCGCCTGGCCGAGGCGGCGACCGCCGCCTACGAAGGCGCGCGGGATGAGATCGCCCGTTTCTTCTCGGCTTCGCGCGACGAGATCGTGCACACCTCGGGCACGACCGCGGCGATCAACCTGGTCGCCCACAGCTTCGGTGACGGCCTCGCCGCCGGCGACGAGATCGTCATCAGCGAGCTCGAGCATCATTCCAACATCGTGCCCTGGCAGATGCTGCGCGATCGCCGCGGGCTTAAGCTCAAGGTGCTGCCGGTCACCGACGAGGGCCGCATCGATCTGGACGCGCTCGACCGGGTGCTGACGAAGCGCACCCGGCTGGTGGCGCTCGCGCATTGCTCCAACGTCACCGGCGCCGTCGTCGATCTCGCCCCTGTCGTCGCGGCGGCGAAGACGGTCGGCGCGGCGGTGCTGGTCGATGGCGCCCAGCGCGTGCCGCACGGGCCGCTCGACATCCCGGCGCTCGGCGTCGATTTCTACGCCTTCTCCGGCCACAAGATGTACGCGCCGCACGGGATCGGCGTGCTCTGGGGCCGGCGCGACCGGCTGGCGGCGATGCCGCCCTTCCTCGGCGGGGGCGACATGATCCGCCGCGTCACGCTGGAGACGACCGAGTACGCGCCGCCACCGGCGCGCTTCGAGGCGGGAACGCCCAATATCTCCGGCGCCATCGGCCTCGGCGCCGCCTGCACCTGGATGGCGGGCCTCGACTGGCCGGCGGTGGCGCAGGAGGAGATCAGGCTGACCGGCCGTCTCCTCGACGGCCTCGCCAATGTCCCGGGCGTGCGGGTGCTGGGGCCGCTCGGCCTGCAGCAGCGGATCGGCGTGGTCTCCTTCGCCATGGGCGACACGCATCCGCATGACGTGGCACAGATCCTCGATCGCCATGGCGTCGCCTGCCGCGGCGGGCATCATTGCGCCCAGCCGCTGATGGACCGTTTCGACCTGATGGGCACCACGCGGGCGACGATCGCGCCCTATACCGAGGCCGCCGACATCGACGCGCTTCTCGCCGGGCTCGACGAGGCGAGGCGCGTGCTCGGATGAGCGATGAGCTTTACCAGGAAGCGCTGCTGAAGCTCGCCAAGGAGTCGCCGCGGAAGGGCCGGCTCGAGCCCAACGACGCCAGCGTGCGCCTGGACAACCCGCTCTGCGGCGACCGGGTCCGGATCGACCTTCGCCTGGAGGGCGAGCGCATCGCCGATCTCGCGCATGAGGTGCGCGGCTGCGTTCTCTGCCAGGCTGCCGGCGGCGTCATCGCGCTCCACGCCGTCGGCTGCGACCGTGCCGGGGTGGCGCGCCTTTGCGACGACGTCGACCGTGTGCTCGCCGGCGGGACTCCCGAACTCGAAGACCTCGGGGCGTTCCACCCGGTCGTGCCGCACAAGAGCCGCCACGACTGCGTTCGCCTTCCCTTCCAGGCCCTGAGGCAGGCCGCCAAGGCGTAAGTTGAACCCTTTCAGTCGCTTAAGGGTCCTCCAAGGTTGAGTAAACACTTGTAAAGCCTTCGCAATTTAATTTACAAAAGATTATTTAAACTTGTATCAATATTGGGCATGATCCCTTCCGGGGGGGGGCATGAGCGACCGGATTCCGACGACATCAGAGCCTGGGTGGGGCCGGATCGATGCGGAGCACGACTTCGCCGATGCCGATCGCGTGCTCGGCCATCCCATGCTTGCCGACGTCCTCCGGTTGTGGCTGGGGCTCCGTCGCAAGGGCGAGCCGCCGTCGCGCGAAGATCTCGACACCCTCATCCTCCAGCCGGGCGTCTTCCCGCAGATCATCCTGCTCGAAGCCGTGGAACGGGCCGGCATTCGCGACCTCCGCTATCGGCTGATCGGCGTCGGCCTCACCAATAATTTCGGCAACGACATGACCGGACGCTATGTCCGCGACGTCTTCGCCGACCAGAATTATGCCGGGGCACTGGTCTCCATCGCCTATCAGGTGATCGAGCGGCGCCAGCCGCTCGCCATCAGCGGCAAGTTCATCCATTCCGATCCGGCGGCGGAGCCGGTGATGGTGTACCGGCTGGGATTGCCGCTGCAGAAGCTGCCGAGCGGCACGCCACTGCTGATGGTCTGCCAGATGTGCGTCCACAAGGGCCAGATCGTCGAGCGGCCGGCCCGCGAGTTCGTCCGTTACGAATCCGTCGGCGTCATCGCCTTGACCGAGAAAAACATCCCCGGAAAGGAGTCGCCGAAGTGACAGGCGATGGCAACGCGCGGGCGCTCCGCTCGCTGACGGCGGAGATCGCCGGATCGTATCTCAGGCATCATCCGCGAGCGGCCGCCGAGGTCTCCAAGGTGATCCGCACGATTCACGACTCGCTGGCGGCGCTCGGCCCGCACTTGCCGACGGCGGAAGGTGCGCTCTCTCCGGCGGTTCCGGTCAAGCGCTCGGTCGGCACCGACCGCCTGGTCTGCCTCGGCTGCGGGATCGAGCTGAAGACGCTGAAGCGCCATCTCCGCGCCGTCCACGACATGGATCCCAAGCAGTACCGCGAGAGATGGGGCCTGCCGCCGACCTACCCGATGGTGGCGCCCCGCTACGCCGAGCAGCGCTCGCATCACGCGAAGTCGATGGGCCTCGGCAAGCGGCCGGCGAAACGCTAGCGGCGCGCGGTTGCCTTTTCACCGCATCAGGAAGCCGCCGTCCACGGCAAGGATATGTCCGGTGACGTAGCTGGCGAGATCGCTGGCGAGGAATACGGCGCCGCGGGCGCATTCGGCGGGCAGGCCCATGCGCCCGAGCGGGATGCGCGAGCGCGCCGACTCCAGCGTCTCCTTGGTCATGCCGGTGCGCTGCATCGGCGTGTCGATGGCGCCGGGCGAGAGCGTGTTCACGGTGATGCCATGGGGGCCCAAATCCTTCGCGAAGGACTTGGTCATGGTCATGATCCCGGCCTTGGTGATCGCATAGGCCGTGGCGCCGACGAAACCGCCGACCAGGCCGGCGCCGCTGGAGACGTTGACGATGCGGCCCCATTTGCGCGGCTTCATCGCCTCGCCGGCGGCGCGGCAGAGGAAGTACTGGCTCCTCAGGTTCACATTCATCAGCCGGTCCCACTCGGCCTCGTCCACCTGCTCGACGTCGATGCGGCGCAGCACGGCGGCGACGTTCAGCAGGATGTCGAGCCGGCCCTCGCGCTTGGCCGTGCGGGCGATCAGGGCATCGCAGGCGGCGAGGTCGCCGAGGTCGATCACCTCGGCGGTGTGTTCGGTTCCGGCGAAACCTTTGACGGTGGCCTTCACGCCGTCTGAGTTGACGTCGCAGGCGGTGACGCGGGCGCCGGCGGCGGCCAGGATCTCGGCGGCGGACTTGCCGATGCCGGACGCAGCCCCGGTGACGATGGCGACGCGGCCTTCGAGGCCGAGGATGGAGAGTTCGGGGCTCATCGGAGCATCAGCCCCCCTTCGACGTCGAGCGTATGCCCGGTGACGTAGCTGCCCCAGTCGCTGACCAGGAACAGGATGGCCTTCGCGACCTCCTCCGGCTGGCCGGCGCGTTTCAGCGGCACGCTCCTGGCGTAATGCGCGTTCCAGCTTTCCTCGGTGAAGCCGTAGCGGCCCATCGGCGTGTCGATGCCGCCGGGGCAGATGGCGTTCACGGTGACGTTGTGCGATGCCAGCTGGCGGGCCAGCGACTTCGCCAGCGCCAGGCTGCCGCCCTTGCCGATGGCATAGACTGAGGAACTGTCGGCGCCGCCGTTGAAGGCGGCGGTCGAGCTGATGACGATGATGCGGCCGGAATTCTGCTCGCGCATCGGGCGTGCCGCCGCCCGGCACATGGCGAACTGGCTGAGCAGGTTGGTGTCCATCATCTTTTCCCAGAGCGCCGCGTCGACCTCGGCGATCGGCACGCGGCGCAGGATGGCGGCGGCGTTCACGAGGATGTCGAGGCGCTTTCGGCGGGCGAGCACGCCCGAGACCACCTGCTCGCAGGCGGCGGGGACCGAGAGGTCGGCGACGTCGGTCGAGCCATGGTCGCCGAGATCGAGGCCGACCAAGCCCTTGTGGTTGATGTCGACGGCGGTGACCAGGCAGCCGGACTTCGCCAGCAGCTCGGCGGTGGCGCGGCCGATGCCGGACGCTGCACCGGTCACCAGCGCCACCTTGCCGGCGAGGCCGAAGCCGGCCGCGGGGTCGGCGGAGACGGTGACGCCGGCGGTGAGCTCGCTCATGCGCCGGCCTCCGGCATCTTGAACGGCGTGGGATCGATGAAGCGCTTCAGCACGTTCCGGGTGATCCGTTCGATGTTGTTGTCGTAGTTGTTCCACGAGAGCGAGCCCGACCAGGCGATCGAGCCGACCGAGAAGACCGCACCGCCGCCCGGCGTCTCGAAGAAGACGATGTCGGCGCGGACGGGGTCGAGGTCGTCTTCCTTCTGCTTCGGCACCAGGTCGGTGAAGCTCGGCACCGAGATGTCGTAGACGTTGGTGTGATTGAAGGATGAGGCCAGCAGCAGCGCGTGGCGCGGGGATCCCAGGTTGACGTCGTAGCGGTCGATCTCGTAGCCGGCGGCGCCGCCCATCAGCACGCCGAAGTCGCCGACGACCTCATCCTTCACGCCGTCGAAGATGAATGCGGCGCGAGGATCATGACTCGCCTTCGAGCGCCGGTAGCCGGAGCAGGCGTCGAAGCCTTGCGTGACCATGCCGACGCCGCAGATCAGGTTCGGCGGGCGGCCGACACGGAGCCAGGTGCCGGCGACCTCGCCGGTGAAGCTCATGTTGCTCTCGCCCTCGACGTTGGAGGCGAGGAAGCCCTGACCGGCGCGCCGCACCTCGACCACGCCCGGAAGCGTCGGGTGATAGGCCGTCCGCCAGTAGAAGCCGTTGCCGCCGAGATACATGAAGCGGCCGCCGTCGCGAAGGAAGGTCTCGACCGCATCCTTCATCTCGGTCGTGTAGTACTCGGGATGCGATCCGGTGAAGATGCAGGCGTAGTCGGAGATCGCGCTGACGCCCTCGGAGTGCAGGTCGTCGTCCGTCACCACCTCGTAGTCGATGCCGGCCTGCTCCAGCCAGGCGATGAAGAACAGGTCCTGGCAGAACTTGTAGACGCGCCCCGTCGGCCGGAAGTTGGTCACCGGCCGCAGCATCGACGAGTAGAGCGTCAGGCTGCCGTCCGAATGCGGGTCGTAGGTGGAGGATCCGAGGTCGGGATACTCCTCCATCAGGAAGTCGGTGCGATCCAGAACGGTGACGCGGCCGTGATAGAGCTCGCTCCATCTACCTTCGACGCGTGAGCGGAAATTCGAGTAGGCGGCGTAGGTGCATGTGGGCACCAGGAAGGCGCAGCGCGCCTTCGCTTCGCCCTTCTTCGGCCGCACGAAGAACGGCACCCAGTATTCGGAGTCGCCCGCCTCGAGGCGGCAGGCATAGGTGCCGCTCTTCCAGCCGTCGGGGATCGTCACCTCGAAGGCGGTCGGCCAGAGGGCGTCGTAGATGTCGTCGTCGTGGAAGTGGATGGCGCCGTATTGCTCGGGGATCGCCCGCCAGTCGTGACGCTCGGCCTTCCAGTTGGAGCCGAAGACCGCGCGGGTCGGCAGGTTGACCGTGCGGCCCCAGAGCCCGTTCGGCGAGAGATCGCTGACGATCTCCGAGCCGATGTCGCGGGAGAAGTCCCAGTCGGCGACGGCATCGACATGGGCGGGGCCGGTCGGACCGGCCAGCGCCATCCGTTCCAGCTCCGCGGAGCCGAGCGCACGGTGGAGTGCGCGCGGGCGCTCGATCTTGCCGTTGTAGTGGCGGATGGCCCGCACGCCCTCGGCCGCGGCGCCGAGGCGGAACGGGCGGTTGCCGGCCTCCGGCTTCGCGATCTTGTCGATGCGCGTCTCGGCCGCTCCCAGCGCGTCGAACTGGAACAGCTCGACCTCTCGCGAGTAGAGCAGCGCGGTTCCGGCGGCGGCATCGACCGAGGCGGCGACGAAGGCCCAGCGCTTCGCCCGCAGCTTCCGGGGCAACGGGTAGCGCTTGTCGCCGACGGCGAGCGCCAGCCGGCTGTCGGCGTCGATGACGAGCCCGATGCCGCCCGCCGCCTTGGCATCGATCGTGCCGAGGATCGCCTGCTCGCCCTTGCCCGGCAGCGTCGGCCAGACGAAGGCGGCCAAGGTGCAGGTGGCAAGCGACGAGAGCTTCGGACTGGCCGGGATCTCGGCATAGCTGCCTGCCGGAATCGGGTGATGCTTGCCCGCATGCTCGCCATTGACGGCGCAGGGCATGACGTCGAACTTGAACTCCGGCGCATGCGGCGGCGCGAAGCTCTGCGGGCTGAGCAGGCGGACGATCGTCGCCTTGTATTTCGGCGCGCCGTCGCAGCTCACCTTGAACTGGATGCGTTCGCCGACGCGCACGCTGCGCAGATCGGCATATCCCATCACCGCGGCCATGCTCGGCTCCTTAATTGATCGGCAGCTTCTGGCCGGTCAGCGCTTCCCAGCGCAGCTTGAAGACATGCCACTCGGCCTCCTCCAGCGACGTGAAGGTCGGGCCGATCAGGATCGGCTTCAGCGGCCGCGTGTCCGACATCCTGGCCAGTGTCCATTCGGTGTGCGGCTTCGAGAGGAAGAGGAAGTGGCGGCCCTCGATCGGCGTCGTCCGCATCACCGCCAGCAGCTCCTGGAGCGCTGGCGTGTGTCCGCCGAAAGGCTTGTTGCGGAATTCCCGGGCGAGGTCGATCCATGCCGGATCGACCTTGATCGTCAGATTTCCCTCGCGGTCGCGCATGCCGCTCCCCTCGTCACGATCGGATGAGGGCCGAGTGTCGGAGGGACCTGGGACGGGGTCAACCGGGACCGTCGATCGGCGGAGCGCCCGCCGAGAGCGGTCAGCTCTTGATGTCGAGCAGCGAGCGCTCGAGCTCGTCGGCGACCTGGATGACCTTGAGGTTCGCCTGGAAGGCGCGCTGGGCGACGATCTGGTTGGCCTGTTGCTGGCCGAGGTCGACATTCGGACGGTCGACAAAGCCTTCGGCACTCGCATCCGACGCGTCCGGTTCGAACTGCTGGATCGAGGTCGGGTCGACGGAGACGATGCTCGCCCGCACGCCCCCGGTCTGGACGCTGGTCTCCACCACCTGGCCGGGGCGGAACAGCGGCGTGCCGTCCGCAGCCGTCGTGTCGGTGGAATTCTTAGGTGCCGCGCGGCTTCGCAGGTTGGCGACGTTGGATGCCACCACCTCCTCGCGCCTGGCGGCGGCGATGGCTCCGGAAAGGGCGTTGCTG
Organism: Asaia bogorensis; assembly: GCA_945897335.1. Taxonomy (GTDB): domain Bacteria; phylum Pseudomonadota; class Alphaproteobacteria; order SHVZ01; family SHVZ01; genus SHVZ01. The sequence goes on from CAMDFP010000056.1 coordinate 12,116, forward strand.
ATGGCGCCGGTCATGGGACAAGCATAATGCGCCGGCTCTGCTTTAGAAAGTGTGACGGCAATCACCTCGGAACCCTCCGCCGGCTTCGCCGAGGGAGGGGGAGCGACACGCCAGCGCTTCGGAACCGGCTATAGTCGGCGCTCCTGACTGGGGAGGGACCATGACGACGGTGATGAGCTGGGACGACTGGATGACCCATGACGCGGTGGGGCTGGCGGAGCTCGTACGGAAGAAGCAGGTGACACCGCGCGAGCTGGCGGAGCAGGTGAAGGCCGGCATCGCCAAGGTCAACCCGACCATCAACGCGGTGGTCGAGGTTTTCGACGACGTCGTCGCCGATCCGCTGAAGGACGGCATGAATCCGGACGGCCCCTTCGCCGGCACCCCGTACCTGATGAAGGATCTCGGCCCGACGCTGAAGGGCCGGAAGCAGGAGATGGGTGCCTTCCTGATGCAGGGCAACGTCGCTGCCGCCGACAGCTTCCTCACCGCCAAGATCCGCAAGGCCGGCCTCAACATCATGGGCCGCACGACCACGCCGGAGTTCGGCGTCTGCGGCACGGTGCAGAATCCGCGGGTCTACATCTCGCGCAACCCCTGGGATCTGGCCTACACCACCGGCGGCTCGTCGGCTGGCACCGGCGCCGCGGTTGCCGCCGGCGTGCTGCCGCTCAGCCATGCGAGCGACGGCGGCGGCTCCATCCGCATCCCCGCCGGCATCAACGGCAATGTCGGCCTGAAGCCGTCACGGGGCGTTTTCTCGGCCGCGCCCGGCGGCTCGGATCTGATGGCCGTGGTCTCGGTGCAGGGCTGCCATTCGCGCACCGTGCGTGACACCGCCGCCTTCGTCGATGCCTGCCGCGGCGCGGCGCCGGGCGAGTTCATGCCGTTCTGGACGCCGCAGGAGTCCTGTCTCGACATGGTCCGGCGCGATCCGCCGAAGCTGAAGATCGCGCTCTCGCATGAATGGGGCGACTACCGCTCGACCCCGCACATCGCCGCCGAACTGGAGCGCGCCGGCAAGCTGCTGGCGGGCCTCGGGCATACGGTCGAGTGGAAGACGCCGAACGTCGATTTCCGTGCGGCCTATGCAGCGCAGACCGCCTGCTACATCACGAACATCGCGATGAACCTCGAGCGCCAGACCAAGGCGAAGGGCCATAACCGGCCGACGACCGAGTGGATCGAGCCGATGAACGTGAAGATCTGGGAGGCCGGGATCAACCTTCCCTACTCCGCGCGCTCGCAGATGGAGGCGACCTTCAATGTGACCACGCGCGCGTTTGGAGACTTCTTCGAGGAGTGGGACATCCTGCTGACGCCGATCTCGACGCTGACCACCCACAAGCTCAGCGACAACACATATGCGACGCTGAACGATACCGAGACGCCCGAGGGCTGGTTCCACAAACTCTGGGGCATGTACGCCTACACGCCTCTCGGCAATCTTTCCGGCATCCCGGGGATCTCGATGCCGATGGCCCAGCACGACAACGGGCTGCCGCTCGGTATCCAGGCACTATCGAAGCAGGCGAATGACGGCCTCTTGCTGCAGCTCGCGGCCCAGATCGAGCGCGCGCTGGGCGGTAAATGGAACGGTGGACGCCATCCGGGAGTACATGTAACGGCCTGATAGAGGAGAGATCACATGTCCTATGCAGATGGATTCGTGCTGGCCGTACCGAAGAAGAATATCGAGGCCTATCGCAAGATCGCGAAGATCACCAGCAAGATCTGGAAGGAGCATGGCGCGCTCGACTACAAGGAATGCGTCGGCGACGACCTTGCGGTGAAGTTCGGCGTGCCGTTCACGAAGATGATGAAGACCAAGCCCAGCGAGACCATCGTCTTCGCCTGGATCGTCTACAAGTCCCGCGCACATCGCGACCGCGTCAACGCCAAGGTGATGGCGGATCCGCGGCTGACCTCGATGGACGGCAAGGCGATGCCCTTCGACATGAAGCGTATGGTCTATGGCGGCTTCAAGGTCCTGGTCAGCGCGTAACTCGAACCCTCGCCAGAATCGGAACTCTCTCCCGCGCAGCGGGGGAGGGGGCACGCTGTCGGGCTCGTCATCGAAAGCACGTTCCTTGCCTTCCCTGCCTCTGCGTTATACTCAAGCATATGCTTAACCAATTAGCGCCGCTCGATCTGATGTTCCAGGCGCTGGGGGATCCGACCCGGCGGGTGATGGTGGAGCGGCTCAGCCGCGGGCCGGCGTCGGTCAGCGAGCTCGCCAGGCCGCTCGCCATGTCGCTGTCGGCGGTGGTCCAGCATCTGCACGTGCTGGAAGCGAGCGGCCTCGTGCGCTCGGAGAAGCAGGGCCGGGTGCGCACCTGCCGGATCGAGCCAGCGGCGCTGAAGACGGCCGAGCAATGGATCACCGAGCGGCGGGCAAGCTGGGAGCGTCGCCTCGACCGTCTGGCGGACTACCTCGCCGAGGAAAGCGCGTCGCCGGAGAAGCGGAGGAAACGATGAGCGGCCGCTCCGTCATTCACGACACCTTCCGGATCGATCGCCGCTTCGAGGCCAAGCCCGAGGCCAAGGCGCGCTAGTTCTCCTGCCACGACGACTGGGTGACCGCCGAGTACACGCTCGACTTCCGCGCCGGCGGACACGACGCCTGAGGATCGGCCCGGCCGGCGGCACGGTCCACGGCTTCGACGGGCACCGGTCAGACCTTCCTGCGCCGGCGCAATGGTGACGTCAGCGAGCCAGCTTGCCGAGCAGCTCGGCCGGGCGCTCCAGGCTCTGGGCCCAGCCGGCCTCCATGCCGTCCAGCGCCTGCGATGCCGCAGGCAGGGCCGAGGCGGTCGACTGCACGGTCAATGTGGTCTCACCGTCCTCGTCGGCGAAGACGACGATGGTGCGGCCGACCAGCTACGGCGAGCCCTTGGCGTCGGGAACGGCGGCGGTGGTGAAGACCAGCCGTTCGGCCTTCACGATTTCCTGGAACGCGCCGGTCATGGGATAGACCGTGCCGTCCGGCGCGATCATGTCGATGCGGATGGCGCCGTCGCGGCGGAGATCCAGCTCGCAGACCGGATTGGTGAAGCCCTTGGGCCCCCACCATTGCGCCATCAGCTTGGGATCGGTCCAGGCCTGGAAGACCAGCTCGTCGGGGGCCTCGAAGCTGCGGGTGAGGGTTACGGTCCGCTTCGCCGGCGCCGGGCCGGAGGTCTGTCGTGCGGTCATCTGTCGCGTCCTTTCTACCTCTCGGCGAGGGCCTTCAGATTGGCGAGGCCGGTCTCGAAGTCGGCCCCGACCATGCGGTCGAAATTGATGAATACATGCATCACCTTGGCCAGAAAAGGCGTCGGGCCGTGCATCGCCCAGGTGACAGTCGTCGCGCCGCCGCGGGGTTCCAGCGTGAACTCGACGATGTTGTGGGCCTCGAACGGTTTGGTGAAGTCGAGGTTGAGCGCGATCCGCGACGGCGGGGCCGACTCGGTGATCTCCATGCGGCCGGCCCCGGCCTGGCCGTCGCCTTCCCACGCATAGACCGCGCCCTTGCCGGCCGCGGCGCCGGTGTAGCTGCGCTTCATCGCCGGGTCGAGCTTCTCGTAGGGCGACCAGCTGCCGAAGGCGCGGAAGTCGTTGATGAGCGGGAAGATCTTCTCCGGCGGTGCCGCGATGCTGGCCGAGCGCTGGATGCGAAAGTCGTCGGGCTTGGTCGAGGCGACGACGAGGATGCCGACGATCGCGACGGCGAGCAGGCCGCCGAGGACGAGGAAGGCTTTCTTGAGCATGGCTGTACCTTCGGTTCTGACGCGTATGCCTGAGGACGACGCCGGCGGAAGAGAGCCGACACCGCGGGCCGCTATTTTCTCACGACGGCTGCACGCTGTCCTTCATCAGCCGGTCGAGATGCATTCGGATATGGGTGGCCTGCGCCGGCGTGGTGGCGAGTGCGATGGCCTGGTCGAAGGCGATTCTTGCCTCGTCCGAGCGGCCGAGCTGCAGCAGCAGCGCGCCCTTCACCCCGAAGTAATGGAAGTAGCTGCCAAGTCGGGACGCGAGCGGCTCGATCATGGCGAGCGCGTCGACGGCACCCTTGACCGCGCCGCCTTTCGCAAGCGCAGCATTTCCCCTATCTATAAGGCATGGCGCTTCCCGCCCTCGCCGAGACCTCCGAACCGATCCCGCGCTCAGGGCTCCGCGGCCGCGAGGGGCTGGTCGAGCCGCGCCGCATCGTCAACCGGCGGAAGCTGGCGGCCGAGCTGGAGGCGCTGGAAGAGGAAGGCCAGCTCGACCGCGCTCGCATCGTCGCCATCCTGAAGCGGACGCTGGAAGAGGGCCGGGCCGAGGTGGTCCGGCGCCTCGAGGAAGAGAAGAGCGGGCCGGCCTGCGCCGCCGCCACCGCCTATCTGATGGACCAGATCCTCCGCGTGCTCTTCGACCTGGCGGAGACCACGCTGTTCCCCGCCGCCAACCCGACCGAGGGCGAGCGCCTGGCGCTGGTCGCCATCGGCGGCTACGGCCGGGGTGAGCTGGCGCCGTCCTCCGACATCGATCTCCTGTTCCTGCTCCCCTACAAGCGCACGCCGCGCGCCGAGCAGATCGTCGAGTCGATCCTCTATGTCCTCTGGGATCTCGGCCTCAAGGTCGGCCACGCCGTGCGCTCGGTCGAGGAATGCGTCCGCCAGGCCAAGGCGGACATGACCATCCGCACCTCGCTACTTGAGGCCCGTTATCTCTGGGGCGATCAGAAGCTGCACCATGATCTCCGGCGGCGCTTCCAGAAGGAAGTCGTCGAAGGATCGGCCCAGGCCTTCGTCGAGGCCAAGCTGGTGGAATCCCACAACCGTCACCTCAAGCTCGGCGACTCGCGCTACGTGGTCGAGCCCAACATCAAGGACGGCAAGGGGGGCTTGCGCGATCTCCACACCCTGTTCTGGATCGCCAAATACGTCTACCGCGTCGAGAGCGTGGAAGAGCTGGTGGCGAAGGGCATCGTCACCGAGGCCGAGGCCCGCACCTTCGCCAAGGCGCACCACTTCCTGTGGACCTTGCGCTTCCACCTGCATCTGGTCGCGAAGCGCGCGGAGGAGCGGCTGACCTTCGACGTCCAGCGCGAGATCGGCGGGCGCATGGGCTATCGCGACCACGCCGGCACGCGTGGCGTCGAGCGCTTCATGAAGCACTACTACCTGGTCGCCAAGGACGTCGGCGACCTGACCCGCATCCTCTGTGCTGCGATCGAGAGCCAGAACCAGCGGCCGCCGCGTTTCCGCCTGCCGCGCTTCTCGCTGAAGCGCCGCAACCTCGACGGCTTCGTCCTCGAGGGCGAGCGCCTGGCGGTTCCCTCCGATGATGCGTTCGCGAAAGACCCGGTCAACCTGATCCGGCTCTTCCATGTGGCGCAGACCCACGATCTCGATATCCATCCGCGCACGATGCAGCTGGCGACGCGCCATCTCGACCTGATCAACGCCAAGGTCCGCGCCAATCCCGAGGCCAACCGTCTGTTCCTGGAGACACTCGCGGCACCCACGGATTCCGAGCGCATCTTGAGACGGATGAACGAGGTCGGCGTCTTCGGCCGCTTCGTTCCCGACTTCGGCCGGGTCGTGGCGCAGATGCAGTTCGACATGTATCACGTGTACACGGTCGACGAGCACACGCTGTTCGCGCTCGGCATCATGCACCGGATCGAGGACGGCAAGCTCAACGCCGACCACCCGCTCTCGGCCGAGGTCATCCACCAGGTGCAGTCGCGTCGCGCGCTCTACGTGGCGCTCCTGCTGCACGACATCGCCAAGGGCCGCGGTGGCGACCATTCCGAGCTCGGCGCCGACGTCGCGCGCAAGTTCGGACCCCGCATCGGGCTCTCCGCCGAGGAGACCGAGACGGTGGCGTGGCTGGTGCTCCATCACCTCGCAATGAGCAACACCGCTTTCAAGCGCGACATCAACGATCCGAAGACCATCGCCGACTTCGCCAAGCTGGTGCAGTCGCCGGAGCGGCTGCGTCTCCTTCTGGTGCTCACCGTCGCCGACATCCGCGGCGTCGGCCCCAACATCTGGAACAACTGGAAGGCGACGCTGCTGCGCGAGCTCTACTGGCGCACCGAGGAACTGCTGCTGGGGCTCTCGCCCGAGGCCGGAAAGGCCGACCGCGTGCGGGCGGCGCAGTCGAGGCTGCGCGATGCGCTGCCCGACTGGTCGGATGCGGATTTCGCCCATCACATCGACAAGGGCTATCCCGACTACTGGCTCGGCCTCGACGCGGAGGCGCATGCGCGCCACGCCCGCCTGGTCCATCGCGCGGAGCGGGAGAACGCGCCGCTCGCCATCGACACCCAGGTCGATCCCAAGCGCTCGGTCACCGAGATCACCATCTATACCGCCGACCATCCCGGCCTGTTCTCGCGCATCGCCGGCGCCATCGCCGTCTCCGGCGCCAACATCGTCGATGCACGGATCTACACGCTCGCCAACGGCATGGCGCTCGACACCTTCGGCATTCAGGACGCCAAGGGCGAGGCGGTCGACCGCCCGGATAAGCTGGCCCGCCTCGCCGTACTGATCGAGCAGTCGCTGAACGGCCGGCTGAAGACGCTGGAGGAACTGGCGCGGCGCGCCAACCCGTCGGCGCGGACGCGTGCACTGGCGGTGCCTCCGCGCGTGCTGATCGACAACAAGGCGAGCGCCACCCACACGCTGGTCGAGGTCAACGGCCGCGACCGCCCGGGCCTGCTGTTCCAGCTCACCCGCGCCTTGACCCAGCTCAACCTGCAGATCTCGACAGCGAAGATCTCCACCTATGGCGAGCGCGTGGTCGACGTTTTCTACGTGAAGGACGTCTTCGGCCTCAAGGTCGAGCACGAGAAGCGCCTCGCCGACATCCGCGCCCGCCTGATCGAAGTACTCGCCGACGCACCGGCGGATGCGAAGCGCCGACCGGCCACGGCGAAGGGCCAGGCGGCATAAGAGCTTTCTTGATCGCGGATCTTTATGCTATCACCTGATAGCACAAGGAGCGAACGATGTCGCAGCTCTTGGTTCGGAACGTACCCGAGAATGTAGTCGCGGCGCTGAAGCGCCGAGCCAAGGTCAATGGCCGCAGCGTCGAGGCGGAGCATCGCATGCTGCTCGAAGAAGCGCTGAAACCCCGCCTCGAGAAATTCATCGAGCGGGCGACTTACTGGCAGGAGAAGACCAAAGGGCGGATCAAGACCGACTCTGCAGATCTGATCCGAGCCGACCGCGATAGCCGATGACGACCATCGTCGATGCATCCGTCGCCCTCAAGTGGTTCTTCGTAGAGGAAGGCAGCGATCGGGCCATGGCCTTGCTCGACGGTCGGGCGTTGTCGGCACCGTCGATCTGGCTGGCGGAGGCCGCGAATGCCGTCTGGCGTCGGCGAGCCCTCGGCGAAATCGAACGGAAGGAGGCTTTGGCCCTGCTTGCTGATCTCGGCGAGGCGGAAGTCGAGACCGTGGAAATCGCCGGGCTCATCGACGCCGCGTACAAGATTGCGGACGACCTCAACCATCCGATCTACGACTGTCTTTATCTGGCTGCGGCGATCGAGCGGGATACGCATGTCGTGACAGCGGACAAGCGCTTCCTGCGCGCCGTTGCAGGCAATGCGCGCCTGAAGTCGAAGATTCGTCCGCTCTAGCCCATGCTTCTCCGCTCCATCGCCACCGTCGGCGGCTATACGCTGGCCAGCCGCTTCGTCGGCTTCCTCCGCGATCTCCTGTTCGCGGCGATCCTCGGGGCCGGGCCGATCGCCGATGCCTTCGTCGTCGCCTTCCGGCTGCCCAACCTGTTCCGCGCGCTCTCGGCCGAGGGCGCGTTCTCGGCGGCCTTCGTCCCGATCTATTCGCGCCTCCTGATCGACGGGCGGGTCGTGGCCCAACGCTTCGCCGAGGACACGCTGGCGGCGATGGTCGCGATCCTCACCGTCGCGGTGATCGTCGGCGAGTGGGCG
>CAMDFP010000057.1 GCA_945897335.1 Asaia bogorensis
GCCTGTCGCCGGAGGCACCCATCCATCTTCCCGGCCGGCCGCTCACGGTCGGCATCTGGATCGGCCGCCGGCCGGCCGAATCGCACTCGCTCCGCCGGCCGCGCACCCCGCCCGCCAATGATCCGGCCCGGGCCGCTCTCGGAGAGTCGCGATGACGCCGCTGGTTTCCTTCGAATTCTTCCCGCCGAAGACCGAAGCCATGGAGCAGACGCTCTGGCAGGCAATCCAGCGGCTGGCGCCGCTCGGGCCGCGGTTCGTTTCCGTCACCTACGGCGCCGGCGGCTCGACCCGGGCACGCACCCACGCCACCGTGCGCCGCATCCTGGAGGAAACCAACCTGACGCCGGCGGCGCATCTCACCTGCATCGGCGCCAGCCGGGCCGAGATCGACGAGGTGGCGCGGGGTTACGCCCAGATGGGCGTCCGCCACCTGGTGGCGCTTCGCGGCGATGTTCCGGCCGAGGGGCCTGGCGTCCATCCAGAGGGATATCGCTACGCTTCCGAGCTGGTCGAAGGACTGGCACGCATCGGCGACTTCGACCTCAGCGTCGCGGCATATCCCGAGGTGCATCCGGAGGCGACGTCCGCCGAGGCCGATCTGGATGCCCTCAAGCGGAAGATCGACGCCGGTGCCACCCGCGCCATCACCAACTTTTTCTTCGACGCCGACACCTATCTCCGCTTCATCGAGCGGGTAAGGAAGGCCGGAATCACCGTGCCGATCGTGCCGGGTATCCTGCCGGTAACCAACTTCGCGCAGGTGGTGAAGTTCGCCGGCCAGAACAAGGTCGCTGTGCCGCAGAAGCTGGCTGACCGGTTCGCCGGTCTCGACGATGATCCGGAGACGCGGCGCCTCGTCGCCATCACCACCGCAGCGGAACTCTGCCAGAAGCTGCAGGCCGAAGGCGTCAACGAGTTCCATTTCTATACGCTGAACCGCGCCGAGCTGACCTACGCGCTCTGCCATCTGCTCGGCGTCAGGCCGGCGCAGCCGGCGGGCCAGCCGGCGCTGGCGAATTGAGGACCAACTTATGAGCCGTTTCCTGAAGGCCCTGGAAGAGCGCGTGCTGCTTTGCGACGGCGGGCTCGGCAGCCACCTGCAGTCGCTCGACCTCGACATCGAGCACGACTTCCGCGGCGCAGAGAACTGCTCGGAGATCCTGAACGAGTCGCGCCCCGACGTGGTGAAGGCGTTTCACCGCGGATTCCTCGAAGCCGGGGCCGACTGCGTCGAGACCAACACCTTCGGCGGCTCGCCGATCACGCTTGGCGAATTCGACATGGAGAGCCTCGCCTTCGATCTCAACCGGCGCGCCGCCGAGCTGGCCAAGGAGACGGTCGCTGAGTTCGCGGGCGAGCGCTTCGTGCTGGGATCCATCGGCCCCGGCACCAAGCTGCCGAGCCTCGGCCATATCGACTATCAGTCGCTCGAGGATGCGCTGACGATCCAGTCTCGCGGGCTCGTCGCCGGCGGGGTCGATGCCTTCATCGTCGAGACCTGCCAGGATCCGCTCCAGCTCAAGGCCGCGGTCAACGGCGCGAAGCGGGCGATGGCCGAGTCCGGATCGTCGTTGCCGATCCTGGTGACCGTTACCGTCGAGACCACCGGCACGCTGCTGGTCGGCACCGACATCGCCGGTGCGGCCACGGTGGTCCGTGCCCTCGACGTGCCGGTGATGGGACTCAACTGCGCGACCGGCCCGCAGGAGATGGCCGAGCACGTGCGCTGGCTCTCCGAGAACTGGCCGGGACCGATCGCGATCCAGCCCAATGCCGGCCTGCCCGAACTGGTCGACGGCAAGACGCATTACCCGCTGACGCCCCGCGAGCTGGCGACCTGGCACGAGCGCTTCGTCACCGAGGACGGGGTCGGCTTCATCGGCGGCTGCTGCGGGACGCGCCCGGAGCATACCCGCGCCCTCGACGACATGCTGTGCCGCCTCGATCCCAAGCGGCCGAAGCCGCGCGAGCGCTCGGTGTTCTGGATGCCGGCGGCGGCGTCGCTCTACGGCCAGGTGCCGCTCCGCCAGGAGAACGCCTATTTCGCCATCGGCGAACGCTGCAACGCCAACGGCTCCAAGAAGTTTCGGGAGCTGCAGGAGAAGCGCGACTGGGAAGGCTGCGTCGCCATGGCGAAGGAGCAGGTGCAGGAGGGCTCGCACGCCCTCGACATCTGCACCGCCTTCGTCGGGCGCGACGAGATCGCCGACATGACCGAGGTGGTGACGCGCCTTCGCGGTGCGGCCAACGCCCCGCTGGTGATCGACTCGACCGAGCTGCCGGTGCTGGAGACGGCGCTCAAGTTCTATGGTGGCAAGGCGATCCTGAACTCGATCAACTTCGAGGACGGCGAGGAGGCGGCCGAGCAGCGGATGGTGCTCGCCAAGCGCTTCGGCGCGGCGGTGATCGCGCTCACCATCGACGAGACCGGCATGGCCAAGGACGCCGACGGCAAGGTCCGCCTCGCCAAGCGGCTGCACGACTTCGCCTGTGGACGCTTCGGGCTCGAGTCCTCCGACCTGATGATCGACCCGCTGACCTTCACCATCTGCACCGGCAACGAGGACGACCGCAAGCTCGGCCTCTGGACCCTGGATGCGATCGAGCGGATCCGCGCCGAGCTGCCGGACGTGCAGATCGTACTCGGTCTTTCCAACATCTCCTTCGGCCTCAACCCGCCGGCGCGCCAAGTGCTGAACTCGGTGTTCCTGGACGAGGCGGTGAAGCGCGGCATGACCGCGGCCATCGTCCATTTCTCGAAGATCCTGCCGCTCCACAAGATCCCCGAGAAGGAAGTCGAGACCGCGCTCGACCTTATCTATGACCGCCGCCGCGAAGGCTACGACCCGCTTCAGGCCTTCATGGCCCTGTTCGAGGGCCGGGCTTCCGGTCCGAAGGTAAAGAAGGAACGGCCGGCGACGATCGAGGAGCGCCTGAAGCAGCGCATCGTCGACGGCGACCGCATCGGGCTCGAGGAAGACCTCGAGCTTGCGCTCACCACCTACAGCCCGCTCGACGTCATCAACAACCTGCTACTCGACGGCATGAAGGTGGTCGGCGAGTTGTTCGGCTCCGGCAAGATGCAGCTCCCGTTCGTGCTGCAATCGGCCGAGACCATGAAGAAGTCGGTGGCCTACCTCGAGCCGCGCATGGAGCGGATCGAGGGCCAGCAGAAGGGCACCGTGGTGCTGGCGACGGTGCGCGGGGACGTCCATGACATCGGCAAGAACCTGGTCGACATCATCCTGACCAACAACGGCTACAAGGTGGTCAATCTCGGCATCAAGCAGCCGATCGCCGACATCCTGAAGGCGGCCGAGGAGCACAAGGCCGATGCCATCGGCATGTCGGGTCTCCTGGTCAAGTCGACCGTCATCATGAAGGACAACCTGGTCGAGATGACGCGGCGCGAGCTGCAGACGCCGGTTCTGCTGGGTGGTGCGGCGCTCACCCGCACCTATGTCGAGGACGACTGCACCAAGACCTATGCCTGCGGCCGCGTCGCCTATGCCCGCGATGCGTTCGACGGCCTTGCCTTGATGGACAAGGTGATGAGCGGCGGCTTCGACACGATGCTCGCCGAGCGCGCCGCCGCCCGCGAGGGCAAGGCGACCAACAGGAAGCGAAAGCTGGGGCAGGCGGCAGCCAACGACCAGACCATCGACGAGGCCTGGATCCTCAATCGCCGCCGCGAGCTCACCCGCGGCCAGCCGATCGCGGTGCCGCCCTTCTTCGGTCCGCGCTTTCTCGAACAGGTATCCGCGAAGGCATTGGTGCCGTTCCTCAACGAGATGACGCTCTACCAATTCCAGTGGGGCTTCCGGAAATCGGGCAAGACCCGGAGCGAATACCGCCGCTTCGCCGAGACCGAGCTGAAGCCGATCCTTCGCCGCATCCTCGGCATCGCGCAGGAGCGCGAGATCCTGCAGCCGCAGGCGATCTACGGCTACTGGAAGGCCGCGGCCCAGGGCAACGACCTGATCCTCTTCCAGGAGGACGGGACCACCGAGGCTGCGCGCTTCACGCTGCCTCGCCAGAGCGACGGCGAGCGCCTCTGCATTGCCGACTTCGTCCGCGACGTGACCGACAACGAGCGCGACGTCGTCGGTCTCCAGGTGGTGACCATGGGTGCCAACGCCTCGACAGTCGCCCGCGACTGGTTCGGCGCCGACCGCTATCAGGACTATCTCTACCTGCACGGCCTCTCGGTCGAGATGGCGGAGGCGATGGCGGAGTACGTCCACAAGCGCATCCGCGCCGAGCTGGGCTTCACCTCTGAAGAGGCCCGCGACATGGACGGACTCTTGAAGCAGGAATATCGTGGCAGCCGCTATTCCTTCGGCTATCCTGCCTGCCCGAACCTCGCCGATCAGCGCCAGCTGCTTGAGCTGCTGGATGCCGAGCGCATCGGCGTGACGCTGACCGAGGAGGACCAGCTCGATCCCGAGCAGTCGACCTCGGCCCTGGTCATCCTGCACCAGAAGGCCAAGTACTTCTCGGTCTGATTGGAGGCGCCGTCATGCCGTCGCTGGGTCTTCTGCTGCCCTTCGCGCTGGCGACGCTGGTCTTCGCCGTCGTGCCCGGTCCGGCGATCCTCTACACCGCGGCGCAGACGCTGGCCCGCGGCAGCCGGGGCGGCCTCTTGGCAGCGGCCGGCATCCACGTCGGGGGCTTCGCCCATGTGATCGCGGCAGCGGCGGGCCTTTCGGCGGCACTCGAACTGGTGCCCGACCTCTATGCCGCGGTCCGGCTTGCCGGCGCGGCCTACCTCGTCTGGCTCGGCTGGTCGATGATCCGCCGTCGCCTCGACGGCGAAGCGCTTCCGGCGGTGCGTGACCGCGACTCACGCCGGGCCTTCATGGAGAGCATCCTGGTCGAGGCGCTCAATCCGAAGGCGGCAATGTTCTATCTGGCCTTCCTGCCTCAGTTCGTCGACGCGGGCGCCGCTTGGCCGGCCTGGGCGCAGTTCCTCGTCCTCGGCTGGATCGTCAATCTCACCTTCACCCTGGCCGATCTCGTTACCGTGGCGCTGGCCGCGCGCCTGCTGGCGGGGCTTCGCCGCAGCCCGGCTGCCTCCCGTGTCTTCAGGATCGTCGGCGGCACCACCCTGATGGGGCTCGGCGTCCAGCTCGCGGTTTCTCGCCAATAAGCGGACGTTAACCGGGATTTAACCCGGCTGGCCTAGACCCGCCCAAGTCTGCCCTATAAGCTGCACCGTATTCTAAACAAAACCTGAGTCAGCCCGGCCATCGGCCGGGCGGCCGCGATGGGATTGAACGATGTTCAATATGTTCTTCACCAGGAAGAAGGCCGATCCGAACCAGCTGCCTCCCGGCAAGATCGCCGCGGTGATCAAGTCGAGCCGGGCGCGGATCGACTCCCAGGTCTTCCATCTCTACCAATGGGACGGCTTTGGCTTCATCCTGAAGCCCTACAAGGGCGATCTCATCGCCACTCAGATTTTCTACCCCCAGATCACCATCGAGCTCGAACACGACTCCATCACCATTGCCGCGACGGCGGAGGTTCTAACCGTCGGCGAAGACCTAGCCGCCAAATGGATCACCATGACCGGCGCAGAGGCGAGGTGGCTCAAACGCTACATGTTGCGGCACGGCCCGGGCTACAATCCAAATACCCAGGAACCGACGGCGGCCGAGACCGAAGAGAAGGCCGACGGCCAGGGCAAGCCCGGCGAGTCGAAGCCCGCCGACAAGGCGGCCAAGCCCGCCGAGAAGCCCAAAAAATAGTGCGGCAGCGGGATCCATACCGCGCCCTTAACTGTTGAAAACCCTTGATTCGTTGTCCGTCCCGTCGTAGCAGACGGGTCGGGTGGGAAGACGGTCCGGGAGGCACGGGCGACGGAGTCCGCGCAATGGCACGCCGCGTCCGATTGCATGCCGTCTTTCCGCCATAGTCGGTCCTAATTTCGTCGCCAAGGTCGAGCATCTTCGTGGCCGTCACAACGGGCCGTGAACGCTGGTCAGAGCGTCAGCCCCAAGGAGCCACGACGGGATGAGGCAGTCAGAGGGGCGGTATGGTGAGCATCAGTCGGGAGACGCTTATCGTGGAGACGGTCCGAGCATGAGCTCCACCGTCCTCGTCACCGGCGGCGCCGGTTATATCGGAAGCCATGCCTGCAAGGCGCTCGCCCGCGCCGGCTTTCGTCCCATCGCTTACGACAATCTCGTCTACGGCCACGCCGACGCGGTCAAGTGGGGACCTCTGGTCGACGGCGACATCGCCGATGGCCCCCGGCTCCGGGCCGTCCTCAGTGCCGAACGCGTGGTCGCGGTCATGCACTTCGCCGCTTTCGCCTACGTCGGCGAGTCGATGACCGACCCGGCAAAGTACTTCCGGAACAATACGGTCGGCACGCTGACGCTGCTGGATTCGATGCGCGACGTCGGTGTCGACCGCATCGTCTTCTCTTCGACTTGCGCCACCTACGGTATCCCCGGCGAGGTGCCGATCTCGGAATCGACGCCGCAGCGCCCGGTCAATCCCTATGGCGAATCCAAGCTGATGGTCGAGCGTGTGCTCGACTGGTACGATCAGGCCTACGAGACCAAGTCGGTCAGCCTCCGTTACTTCAATGCCGCCGGCGCCGACCTCGAGGGCGAGATCGGCGAGAGCCACGACCCCGAGACCCATCTGATTCCGCTCGCCATCAAGGCATCGCTGGGCCAGGCGCCGGCGCTCCGGGTCTTCGGCACCGACTATCCGACGCCCGACGGCACCGCGATGCGCGACTTCATCCATGTCGAGGACCTGGCCGACGCCCATGTGCGGGCTCTCCGCCATCTGCTGCATGGCGGCCAGTCGCTGAAGCTGAATCTCGGCACCGGCAAGGGCCACACCGTGCGCGAAGTCGTCCGTGCGGTCGAGCGCGCCACGGGCCGGCCGGTTCCGGTGATCGAGGCGCCCCGGCGCGCCGGCGATCCGCCGGCGCTGGTCGCCGATGCGAGCCAGGCCCGCCTCAAGCTCGACTGGGTCCCGACCCGGTCCGATCTCGACACCATCGTCACTTCGGCCGTCCGCTGGCACCAGCGTCCCGAGGACCGGCTGCTCGCCGTCGCCGCGGTCTGAGCCGCCAGGAAGTCGCACCGATGTCCGTCGTCATGGCCGATCCGGCGTCCCAGGCCGCACCTGCGGGCGTCGACAAGCCCAAGGGTGCCAGCACGTCCCGCATCGTCGCCCACGGCAAGTTCTTCTTCCGCGGCGACGTGAAACATTTTCTCAAGGGCGTGACCTACGGGCCGTTCGGCCCAGGGACTCACGGCGCGCAGCTGCCGGAGAAGGACGTCATCACGCGCGATCTCGCGCTGATGCGCGAGCTAGGCTGCAACATGCTGCGGGTCTTCACCGTGCCGCCCCGCTGGTTCCTCGACATGTGCGGAGAGGCCGATGTCGGCGTGATCGTCGGCGTCCCCTGGACCCAGCATGTCGCCTTCCTCGATTCCCGCGCCGAGAAGAACCGCATCCGTCAGGCGATCCGCGAAGGCGTCAAGGTCAACGCCGGCCACCCGGCGCTGATCGCGCATCTGGTCGGCAATGAGATCTCGCCGGACATCGTGCGCTGGCATGGCGCCGAGAAGGTCCGCGACTTCCTCGAAGAGCTTTACGACATCGCCAAGGAAGTCGATCCCGAGGGGCTGGTCTCCTACGCCAGCTATCCGTCGACCGAGTATCTCAACCTCGACTTCTTCGACTTCCTCTCCTTCAACGTCTACCTCCACCGCGAGAAGGACTTCCGCGCCTACCTGATGCGGCTGCACAACCTCGCCGTCGACCGGCCGGTGGTGCTGACCGAGTTCGGCATGGACTCGATGCGCGAAGGCGTGGAGGCGCAGGCCGAGACGTTGAAGTGGCAGGTGCGCGCCGCCTATGACATGGGCGTGGCCGGCACCTCGATCTTCGCCTGGACCGACGAATGGTTCACCGGCGGCTTTCTGATCGAGAACTGGGCCTTCGGCCTGGTCGATCGCGACCGCCAGCCGAAGCCGTCGTTCCACGCCGTCCGCACGGTCTATCACGAGACCCTGCCGCCGAAGCTGCCGTCGTATCCGAAGGTCTCGGTCGTGGTCTGCGCCTACAATGCCGAGCGCACGATGGATCCGTGCCTCGAGTCTTTGAAGAAGCTGACCTATCCGAACTACGAGGTCGTGGTCGTCAACGACGGCTCCAAGGACAAGACCCTCGAGATCACCGAGCGCCACGGCTATACCAAGATCATCAGCCAGGAGAACAAGGGTCTCTCTGTCGCCCGCAATGTCGGGCTTCAGCATTCGACCGGCGAGATCATCGCCTACACCGACTCCGACTGCGTCGCCGATCCCGACTGGCTGACCTACATGGTCGCCAAGATGCTGTCGGCTGATCTCTATGCCTGCGGCGGCCCGAACTTCCCGCCGCCGGAGGATTCGCTGGTGCCGTCGGCGGTCGCGGTCTCGCCCGGCGGCCCGACGCATGTGCTGGTCTCAGACGACGAGGCCGAGCACATTGCCGGCTGCAACATGGCGTTCCGCCGCGAGGCGCTGGAGAAGATCGGCGGCTTCGACCCGCAGTTCCGAGCCGCCGGCGACGACGTCGACCTCTGCTGGCGCCTTCAATTCGCAGGCTACAAGATCGGCTTCAGCCCGGCCGCCACCGTCTGGCACTTCCGCCGCAATACGGTCGAAGCCTATTTCGGCCAGCAGCGCGGCTACGGCAAGGCCGAGGCGATGGTCTATGCCAAGCATCCGTTCCGCTTCAACCTGTTCGGCCAGGCGAAGTGGCTCGGACGCATCTATGGGGATCTCTCCGCTTCGATGCTGCTGTCTTCGAAGCCGATCATCTATTCCGGCATCTTCGGCCGCGGCCTGTTCCAGACGCTCTACGAGGCGCCGTCATCGATCGCGGCCTTCCTGCCTTTGACCTTCGAATGGAACCTGGTCGCCTGGCCACTGGCCCTGGCCGGCGTTCTCGTCGGCGGCCAGATGTGGCTCGCGATCCTGCCGCTGCTGCTGTCCTTCGCCATCGCCATCGCCGGCTCGCTCCGTGCCCCGGTCGATCCGCGCTTCACCGGCTTTCGTGCACGGGCACTGATCGCGTTCCTGATCTATGCCGGGCCGCTTGCCCGCGGCTGGGAGCGCATCAAGTGGCGGGTCAAGGGCCTGACCCAGGTCGATCCGATCCAGTACGAGCCGGTGCGCCAGACCGCCGAGATCAAGCCGGTACAGCGTGCCTTCTACCTCTCCTACTGGAACGAGAAGGGGATCGAGAAGGAAGCCCTGCTGCAGGGCGTCCACGACTTCCTGGTGCCGCGGAAGTACTTCGTCATCGTCGACGAGGGCTGGAGCGACTGGGACCTGAAGGTCAGCCGCGGCCTCTGGGCCCGCGCGGAGCTGAAGGCCGTCGGCGAAAACCATGGCGATCCCAAGCGGCTGATCCGCCTTCGGGTCGCGCTCCGCCTGTCGCGGCTTTCATCGCTGGTGCTCAAGATCTATGGCGGCGTGGCGCTGCTGGGCCTCTTCTTCAGCCTGCCCTCGGTCGCCATCGCGGCGGTCGCCGTCGGCGCGATCAACGGTGCCGCCATTCTCTATGAAACCTTTCGCCTCGGGCGCGTGTTGCATCGGGTGACCGAGATCGTCGCCGGGCGCGTCGGGCTTTCGTCGCTCGCCGAGCGCGGTCCCATATCCCCCTGAAGACCGCCGGAGCTCACGCATGAGCGGTGTGCTTCGCAAGGTCCTGCCGTATCTCCGGCCCTATCTCTGGACCTTCGCCTTCTGCCTGCTCCTGGTGCTGGCGCTCACCGCCGTCGAGCTGGTGAAGCCCTGGCCGTTGCTGATCGTGGTCGACAATGTGCTGGGCGGGAAACCCCTGACGGTGCCACTGCTCGCCGGTCTGCCGCCGGAGGTGCTGCTGGCCGTGGCCTGCGTCGGCATCGTCGCCGTGCAGGCGGTGGTCGGCCTCGGCAGCATGTGGTCGAACCACGTCTCGATCAATCTCGGCCACCGTATGGTGACCGACCTCCGCGACGACCTCTACGGCCATCTGCAGCGGCTCTCGCTTGTCTTCCACAGCCGCCAGCGCATCGGCGACCTGATGTACCGCATCACCGCCGACACCTTCGCCGTGCAGACGCTGATGCTGAACGGCGTGCTGCCGGTGGTGCAGGCCGTCACCATGCTGATCGGCATGTTCATCATCATGTGGGGGATGGATTCGACCCTCACGCTGGTGTCGCTGGTCGTCGTTCCCGCGCTCTACGTCACCATCGTCGCGCTCGACCGGCCGATCGTCGATGCGGCGACCGAGATGAAGATGACCGAGAGCCAGGTCTATTCGCTGGTGCAATGGGCGATGGGCGCGATCCGAGTCGTCCAGGCCTTCGGCAAGGAAGAGGACGAGCGGCTTCGCCTGCTGAATGCGACCCAGGCCAGCATGCGGGCCAACCTCCGGCTCTACAACTGGCAGACCGCCTATTCGGCGATCGTCAACACCGTGATCGCCGTCGGCACTGCGCTGGTGCTTTATGTGGGCGCCGAGGCGGTGTGGAGCAGCCGGCTGTCGCTGGGGCAGTTGCTCGTCTTCGTCTCCTACCTCGCGACGCTCTACGGGCCGATCAACACGATGAGCCAGACCTGGGCGCAGATCCAGGGAGCCCGCATCGGCGCCAAGCGCGTCTTCGAGATCCTCGACATCGCGCCCGACCTCAAGGACGGGCCGCGGCCGTGGCCGGAGAAGGTCGAAGGCCGCATTACCTGGCGCAACGTGGCGTTCAACTATTCGCCCGAGGTCTCGGTCCTCAAGGGCATCGATCTCGACGTGAAGCCGGGCGAGAAGATCGCCGTGGTCGGACCGACCGGATCCGGCAAGTCGACCATGCTGTCGATGCTGCCGCGCTTCTTCGACCCTGTGTCCGGGGTGGTCGAGATCGACGGCGTCGACATCCGCGAGTATCCGATCCGCGAGCTACGCCATCACGTCGCGCTGGTCCTGCAGCCGCCGATGATCTTCCCGCTTTCGGTCCGCGACAACATCGCCTATGGCCGCCCGGACGCCAGCCTTGAGGAGATCGAGCGAGCGGCGAGGCTGGCCCGCATCGACGGCTATGTCGCCCGCCAGCCTGCCGGCTACGAGACCATGATCGGCGAGGGCGGGGCGGCGCTGTCCGAAGGCGAAAAGCAGCGGATGACCATCGCGCGCGCCATCGTGATGAATGCGCCGGTGCTGATCCTGGACGAGCCGACCAGCTCGCTCGACGCCCAGACCGAGGCCGAGGTGATGGCGGGATTGGCCGAGCTGACTCTCGGGCGCACGGTGTTCACCATCGCCCATCGCCTCTCGACCATCCTGACCGCCGACCGCATCGTCGTCCTGAAGGACGGCGTCATCGTCGAGGAGGGCCCGTTTGCCAGCCTCATCGCCAAGAACGGCGAATTCGCCAAGCTCTACAAGACCCAGTTCCAGGAGGGACCGCCACGGCCGGAGTAGAGCGGCCGGCGGGGTGTCTTAGGGCATGAACATCTCGTTCAGCGCCGAGCTGGAGCCGCCCGGGGTCGGTCCTCCGCCGATCGCGTAGAGTCTGCCACCGGCCACCGCGACGCCGAGGCCGTGACGCGCGGTCAGCAGCTTGGGCAGTTTCGTCCAGGTGTTGATTTTCGGGTCGTAGGCCTCGACCTGATGGAACGTGCCGGCGGGCGACTCGCCGCCGACGATGACGATCTGCCCGTTCAGCACCGCGCCGGCGATGCCGCTCCGGATCGTCGGCAGGGGGGCCCGCTTCTCCCAGCGGTCGGCTGCCGGGTCGTAGACCTCGTTGTCGCCAAGGTTCCGGGCATAGCTGCCATTCACCCGGCCGCCGATCGCGTAGAGCCGGCCGTCGAGCGCGACGACGGCCAAGTGGTCGCGGGGCGTCGGCAGCGGCGCCCTTGTCGTCCAGGTGTCGGTCGCCGGGTCGTAGGCCTCGTGCGCCGGCGTGTTGTGCCGGCCCGTGTCGCCGACCCCGGAAACCGCGTGAATCTTCCCGTCCAGCACCGCCGCGGCCAGCGCGCCCCGTGCTGTCGGCAAGGGGGCCAGCGTCCGCCAGCTGTCGGCGGCGGGATCGTATTCATGGACCTCGTTGGTCGGGTTCCAGCCGTCGACATATCCTCCGATCAGGTAGAGCTTGCCGCCGAGGCCGACCGCTGCCGGGTGATGCACCCCCTTCGGGATCGGCGCGCCGCGGGTCCATTTGTCGGCGGCCGGATCGTAGATCTCGATCTCGTGCACATGGGTGATGCCGCCGACCGCGTAGATCCTGCCGCCGACCTCGGCCACCGCGATCTCCGCCCGCGCCGCCGGCATCGGCGACGCTGCCTTCCATTTGCCGGGCTCGGCGGCCGCATCCGGGCTTTGGAGGAGAGCCGCACTGCAAAGCGCGGCGGCGAAGAGCCTTCGGATACCGGTCATGTTCATCCTCCCGGGTACGGCCCAAGCGTCGAGACGATCCCCCTACACCGGGCTATTCTGGCACGAGTTGCAGGATCGAGCGGGGACGAGCTTATGACAAGCCGGCTGCCATGGCTCATTGGCCTGATGCTGGCCTTCGCGGCCGGCGTCCTGGTGCCGCTTGCGGCGCAGACGCCGGTGCCGGCGCCACCACCCGCGCTGGCTCTGCCCGGTTCGCCGATAGGACCGAGCGAGGTCCGGGTCAGCGTCCACATTAACGATATCCAGCAGGTCAGCCTGAGGACCCACAGCTTCTATGCCGACATCTATGTCGGGTTCCGCTGGCGCGACCCGGATCTCTCCCCGGCCAAGACTCTGACCTGGATGAACCCGTTCCAGCTCTGGGCCCATATCAGCCGGCCGATGACCGACGGGCCGCGCCGGCTGGCGAACGGCGACCTGTTCGAATGGGTACGCAACCGCGGCGAGTTCAACGTGGCGCTGCCGCTGCACCAGTATCCCTTCGACCGGCAGCTCCTCGTGGCGGAGTTCGCCGACCGCGACGTGCCCTCCAGCCGCATGACCTATGTGCTGGACGACGTCACCATCGCCGACGACATCGGGCTTCCCGGCTACGACACGGGAACGCCGCGGCTGACGATCGCCAAGACCCATGGCCTCGGCGCGGTCGAGCATCTGGCGGGGGACCCCGACCAGGACTTCACCCGCGTCCGCATCGAGATCCCGATCGAGCGTCCGTGGCTGCCCTATGCGGTGAAGCTGCTGGTGCCGCTGTTCGTGGCGACGGCCTGCGGCGCGCTGATGTTCATGGTGCCGCCGCAGTTCGTCGAGGCGCGGATCGGGCTCGGCATCACCTCGGTGCTGATCCTGGTGGCGCTCCAGCTCACGCTGAACTCCGACCTGCCGGAGGTCGACTACCTGATGGCGCTGGATAAGCTCTATCTCGCCAGCTACCTCTTCGACTTCGCGGCCATCGGCGGGGTCGCCTGGGCGACCAGCCGCCACCTCCACGACCTCTCGGGGCCGGCGATCCGCGCCTTCGACCGCAGGACCCTGGCCGCCCTCAGCGCCGGCTACGTCGTGCTCGCCGTGCTGGCGCTGACGACGAGCGGGGGGTGAAAAGGCCGATCGCCCGGCCATGGGCATCTCGCGTGTGCAGCCGACGCGTGCTTTCCTCGTATCTTGCACTCATGTCCACACCTTGAAGGCTTCCAAATGACCCGCGTCTTCAACCGTATGACCACCAAGCTGCCGCCGATCGCCGTGCGCGCCGAGGGTCTGCATATCTGGGATTCGACCGGCAAATCCTACATCGACGCCTGCGGCGGGGCGGCGGTCTCCTGTCTCGGCCACAATGATGAGCGCGTGGCCGAGGCGATGGCGGCGCAGATGAAGAAGCTGGACTACGTCCATCCGGGATTCTTCTCGGGCGAGCCGGCGGAGCACCTGGCCGACCTCCTTCTAGAGGACGCGCCGAAGGGGCTGGACTACGCCTATTTCGTCTCGGGCGGCTCCGAGGCGATGGAGGCGGCGCTGAAGATGGCGCGGCAGTATTTCCTCGAGATCGGCCAGCCCAAGCGCTCGCGCTTCATCTCGCGGCGCCAGAGCTATCACGGCAATACGCTGGGGGCGCTCGCCGTCGGCGGCAACCTGGCACGCCGCGAGCCCTATGCGCCGATGCTGATGGACGTCTCGCTGATCGCGCCCTGCTTCGCCTACCGCTTCAAGCGCGACGACGAGAGCGAAGAGCAATACGGCCGCCGCGTCGCCGACGAGTTGGAGGCGGAGATCCTGCGCCTCGGGCCTGAGACGGTGGCGGGCTTCACCGCCGAGACCGTGGTGGGCGCGACCACCGGCTGCGTCGCCGCCGTGCCGGGCTACTTCAAGCGCGTTCGCGAGATCTGCGACAAATACGGCGTGCTGCTGATCCTTGACGAGGTGATGAGCGGCATGGGCCGCACCGGCACGCTGCACGCCTGCGAGCAGGAGGGAATCGCCCCCGACCTGATGACCATCGCCAAGGGCCTCGGCGGCGGCTTCCAGGCGATCGGAGCGGTGCTGGTGGCGGGCAAGGTGCACGATCCGATCACCAAGGGCACCGGGCTCTTCATGCACGGCCACACCTACATGGCGCATCCCGTCGCCTGCGCCGCCGGCTTGGCCGTGGTGAAGATCATCAAGGAGGAGAAGCTGGTCGAGCGCGTCCGCGTCCAGGGCGCCAAGCTGCACCAGCGCATGGAGGCCCGCTTCGGCAACCATGCCCATGTCGGCGACGTCCGCGGCCGCGGCCTCTTCCAGGCGATCGAACTGGTCGAGGACCGTTCGACCAAGGAGGCGTTCGATCCCAAGCTCCTGCTGCACGAACGCATCAAGACCGAATGCATGGCGCGCGGGCTGCTGGCCTATCCGATGCCCGGCACCATCGACGGCCGTAAGGGCAACCACATGATCCTGGCCCCGCCCTACATCGTCACCGACGCCGATATCGACACCATCGTCGAGAAGCTGGGCGACTCGGTGGACGCCGCAATCGCGGGGTTGCCCGGGAAGTAGACGCTGTTTCGTCGGCGTCGGCGGTCGAAACACGGGCTCGTTCGATCCGGGTATAGTCTCCGGACCTCTCCCGTCACGGATCCGCACCCATGCCCGCTCCCAAGAACCCGCGCATTGCGCTGCTGGGCTATATCCTGGAGACCAACGGCTTCGCGCCGATGGCGACCGAGAAGGACTTCCGCCGCACCTGGGTCGACGGTGACGGAATCCTGAAGGACGCCGCCGCCAAGGCGCCGCGCGAGCCGGGCGGCTTCGTCGGTTTCATCTCGGGCATGAACGCCAGCGGGGCCTGGACGCCTGTGCCGCTGCTCTACACCTCGGCCGGCGCCTCTGGGCCTATGGACCAGGCCTTCCTCGACACCTTCCTCGAGATCGTCGCCGAACGGATCAAGGCCGCCATGCCCTTCGACGGCATCTACATCCAGGATCACGGCGCTGCCGGCGCCACCGTCGACATCGACCCGGACGGGACCCTATTCGCGCTGGTCCGCAAGGTGGTCGGGCCCGACATCCCAATCGTCGCCACCCTCGACCTGCACGCCAATGTCTCGGAGGCGATGGTCAGGAACACCGACGTGCTGATCGCCTATCTCACCAATCCGCATATCGACATGGTCGAGCGGGGGCGCGAGGCGGCCGGCGCGATGCGCGAGCTGCTGTCGGGCGTGAAGACGGCGAAGGCCTTCGTCCCGGTGCCGATCCTGCCGCCGCAGGTGGCGCTCCTCACCGACCGCGGTCCCTATGGCGAGGCGATCGACAAGGGCCAGAAGGCGGCCAAGGGCTCGATCCTCAATGTTTCCGTGCTCGGCAACTGCAGCTTCGCCGACTCGCCGAAGACCGGCATGAGCGTGATCGTGACGGCGCGCGAGAATCAGGCGGCCGCCGACGCCTTGGCAAAGGAGCTGGCGCAATTTCTCTGGGACCAGCGGCTCCGCCTCGTGCCCAAGGTCATGGAGATCGAGGAGGCGGTCCGGCGCCTCAAGGCGGTCTGCGCCGATCCGGCGAAGAAGCCACTCCTCTTCGCCGACTGCGCCGACAATCCCGGCGGCGGCGGGCGCGGCAACACCGTCCACGTGCTGAAGGCCTTCCTCGAGGCCGGCATCGACCGCACCGCCTTCGGCATCTTCAACGATCCGCCGCTCGCGGCGGAAGCGCATCGGCTCGGCGTCGGCGCCCGGTTCACGGCTCAGCTCAACCGCGACGAGACCAACAAACTCTCCGGCAAGCTGACCGCGCCGGCCGAGGTGATGGCGGTGAGCGACGGCGAGTTCGTCGGCCGCCGCGGCACCATGGGCGGCCGCAAGGGCAGCCTCGGGCCCTCGGCCTGGCTCCGCCTCGACGGCCGCATCGACGTCGTCTTCATCACCAACCGCCAGCAATGCCTCGACACCGAGATGATCGAGCATCTCGGCATCAAGGTGCAGGACATGCGAGGCGTCGTGGTGAAGTCGCGCGGGCATTTCCGCGCCGGATTCAACGACATCTTCGCCGACGAACAGATCCTCGAGGTCGATGCCCCGGGCCTCACGACCCCGGTGCTGCAGCGTCTGCCCTGGACCAATCTCCGCCGGCCGATCTGGCCGCTGGACGCGGACATGTCCTGGCAAGTGCCATCGGAAGTCGGTGTGCGGTAATGAGTGACCGCTAATACCGACTTGGGCATTATCGTGGGATGTTTGAGAGGTTTCTGGGGCGGCCGCTCTTTCGATCCCGCGCTCACGCCATCACCGTGGCAGTCGGCTTCGTGGTCGGCGCCGTGTTTGGCGACATCCTGTTCGTCGTCGTCGAGCTGGCCATCGGCAATCCCTGGGACGAGATCGTGTTCGGCCTCGCCGGGGCCGCGCTCGCCAGCATCCTCTACGAGCTGTGGATACTGGTGAGCAGGTAGCCCGGACTCGCGATCAGCCCTGGGCGAAGACCTTGCCGGCGGTCTTGGTGAGGTCGGCAGGCGCCGTTGGCCGCTTCAGGAACACCTTGTCGTCGTCGGCCGTTGCGAACTTCAGGCCGGCCGCCTTGAGGGCGCCATCAGGCACCTTTTTCAGCGGCGTGTAGCCCGGGTGGTGATGCTCGCGGTAGGGATTGTTCCGGGCGGCATTGTAGCAGCAGATCATGGTCCAGCGCCGGCTGGCCGAGCGGTTCTGATCGGACCGGTGCAGCGTGTTGCAGTGGAAGAAGAGGGCATCGCCCGGATCCATCTCGCAGTAGACGGTCTCCAGCCGCTTCTTAGCCTCCTCGACCCGGCGGAGATCGGCGCCGACCTGCTGCCCTTCCAGGAGCGCATGGTCGAGGCGGCCCATCAGGTGCGATGACCGCAGCACCTGCAGGCAGCCGTTCGACTTGTCGCTGCGGTCGAGCGCGATCATCGTCGATGCCATCAGCGGGAACAGGCAGCCGTTGTTGTACCAATAGCCGTAGTCCTGGTGCCATTCCCAGGCGCCGCCCTCGAGCGGCTCCTTGGCCGTCAGCTTCGAGTGGTAGTGGTAGACCTCGCCGCCCAGCAGATCCTCCATGGTATCGACCATCCGCTCGCAGCGGGCGGCGAGTCCATAGACGCTGTCCCCCGGATGATTCCAGGTCACCATCCTGGTCACCGCGCCTTCGGCATCGCCGCGGTTATAGGAGTTGGCCTTGATGGTCGGATCGGTCTCCATCGCGCTTCGCAGCAGCGCGGTCTCCTCGGCATCGAAGAAGCCGGGGACGATCGCATAGCCGTCGCGATCGAAGTCCTGACGCTGCTCCGGGCTCAGCACGCTGGGCATGAGAGGCTCCACCTGTTTTCCGAGCTGGCAGTCTATCACCAGGAGCTCCACTTTGTGGCAAGCTAGGCCTCGGCCCGGCCGAGGCCTATCGTCCGGTCGGCGACAGGAGAGATGTCCGATGAGCGAACCGGAACCCATGGACCGTGCCGAGGTTGAGGCCTGCCTCGTCCGCGCCGGGCTCAACCTCTCGACTGCACAGGTCGACGAGATCCATCGCGTGTCCGGATACATCCGCCAGATCCTCGATCGCGTCGGAACAGACCGGCCGATGTCGGCCGAGCCGGCGCTGATCTTCAAGTGCCCGACGCCGTGACCGACATTCCGCAGGTGCCGACGATCGCCGAGGCGTCCCGGCTGATCGAGGCCAAGGTGCTGTCGCCGGTCGAGCTTGCCCAGCTCTGCCTTCGCCGCATCCGGGCCTTCGACGACCGGCTTCACAGTTTCCTGCTCGTGACCGAGGAGGGGGCGTTGGCCGCCGCGCGCCGGGCCGAGACCGAGATCGCGGCCGGCCGCGGGCGGGGGCCGCTGCATGGCATCCCCATCGGTCTCAAGGACATCTACGCGACCAAGGGCATCCGCACGACCGCGCATTCGCGGATCCTGGCCGACAATGTTCCGGCCGAGGACTCAAGCGTCGCGGCCAGGCTGGTGGAGGCGGGCACGGTCCTGATGGGCAAGCTCGCGACCCATGAATTCGCCATGGGCGGCCCGTCCTTCGACATCCCCTGGCCGCCGGCGCGCAATCCCTGGAACACCGAGCATTTCACCGGCGGTTCCTCCAGCGGCAGCGGTGCCGCGGTCGCGGCGGGACTCGTGCTGGGCGCCACCGGCTCGGACACCGGCGGCTCGATCCGCAATCCTTCCGCTTTCTGCGGCATCGTCGGCGTGAAGCCGACCTATGGCCTGGTCAGCCGTCACGGCATCCTGCCGCTCTCCTTCACCTTCGATCACGCCGGGCCGATGGCGATGACGGTCGAGGATTGCGCGATCCTGCTGCAGGCAATGAGCGGCCATGACGACCGGGATCCGGCGAGCGCGAAGGTTCCGATCCCCGACTACCGCGCGGCGCTTCGCCCGGACCTGAAGGGGGTCCGCATCGGCGTGATCCGCCACTTCCACGAGGACGAGGCCCCGGTCGATGCCGAGATGAAGTCGTCGATCGAGGCGGCGCTGAAGACGATGGGCGACCTCGGCGCCGAGATCCGCGACGTCCGCCTGCCGCCGCTCGCCGACTTCAACGCCTGCAGCATGGTCATCGTGCTGACCGAGGTCTTCGCGATCCACGCGAAGGAGTTCAAGACCCGCTTCAACGACTATGGCGAGAGCTTCCGCGATCGGGTGGCGCTGGCCGCCCTCATCTCCGGTCCCGACTACGTGCAGGCGATCCGTATGCGCCAGGAACTCACCGCTGGAACCAGCGCGGCGATGCAGGGCGTCGACATCCTGGTCACGGCCGCGTCGTCCGGGCCGGCTCCACGGATCGACGGCGTCGACAAGTACGGGATGTTCAAGCGTCACTCGCTCGCCATGCCGTTCAACCTGACCGGGTTGCCGGTGGTCACCGTCCCCTGCGGGTTCTCCGCCACCGGCCTGCCGTTCGGGCTGCAGATCGTCGGGCACCCCTTTGCCGACGCCACGGCGATGGGCGTCGCCCATGCCTATGAGCAGGCGGCGCCCTGGCGCTTGCGGCGGCCGGCGCTCCAGCCGAAGCCCTGAAGCGTCGGGCTCGTTGCGTCGCCGACCTCCCAGCGGCCATAATCCCGCAGCAGGGGAGGGGCCATGCTTCTTGTCGAAACCGCCGCGCCGGAGCCGGCGATCCAGTCGCGCCCGGACCGGGTGCTGGCTCCGGCCGATCTCCGGCGCTTAAGCGAGCGGTCGGACGCCCAGGGCCTGACCCGCATCGCCGTCCACCTTCTGCTGATTGCCGGCGGCGCGACCTTGGTCGCGCTGACCCGGGGTACGCTCTGGATCGTGCCGGCGATGCTGCTCCAGGGCTGGTTC
>CAMDFP010000058.1 GCA_945897335.1 Asaia bogorensis
GGGGTTCCAGCCGGGACCGGGGCTTAGCGCCGCGCTTCACGGCGGTTCAACTCCTCGATCTCGAACGTCAGCCGCACGCGGTCGGCCATCACGTTGAGACGGTGGCTGATGTCGTCCTTGAGCTTCCTGACGACGAGTCTGGCTCCGGCGCCATTGGTCGCCGGCAGCAGGACGGCGAAGCGGCGGCCGACCGGAAGCCATTGGAAGGCAAGGTCGGTCTCGCGCAGCCACTGGCCGACGGCGACCGCGACGATGCGGCCGACGGAAAGCGCTTCGTCGCGGGTGAGCTCGCCCTCGCCCTCGAAGCCGACGACGATCAGCGTCAGGTCGAAGTCGACGCGGGCGGCGAGCTTGGTGAGGAATTCCTTCTGGCGATCGAAGAGCTGGGCCGAGAGCAGGCCGGCTTCAGGATCGATGATCCGTTCGGAGGCCGCGTCCTCGTAGCGCTTGGCGATCGCGAGGTTGCTGCCGATCCAGTCGCAGAGGAGCTGGAAGTTCTCGATCGTCGCCGGATTGAGGTCGAGCAGCCCTAGGGCCTCGATCTTGAGGAGGCCAAAGACCTCGTCGGTTCCCGAATCCTGGAGAGGTCCCGCCAGCACGCCCTCGCCCGCGAGCGTCTTCTCGTCGGCGGATCTCGCGACACAGAGGATGTTCCGCTCGGCGATGGTCCGGCGGTACAGCGGGTGAGTGTCCGGAAACACGCGCGCGTAGCGCTCGCCGTCCTTCCATCCGAAGGTATGGGTGACCTCGATCTGCCCTTCCTCGAGCAGCCAGATCGAGAACTTCTCCGGATTGAGGATGGCGGCGACCAGCGCGTTGGTGCCCTCGAACACGCCCGCGGCGTCGAGCCGCTCCACCGCCATCGCGGCGCGGAAGACCGTCAGCAAGGTGCGGAACTGGCCGGCGATGCGCGCCTCCAGCTCGTCCTTGGCGGCCGACATGCTCTCATAGGCGAGAGTGATGACCTGGGCCTGGGTCTCCGCCTCCGCCAGGCGCTCACGCAGCTCGGTCCGTTCGCGCAGGTGGCGCGACCGAAGCTCGCCGACCACGAGGCCTGTCGCCGCCCACATCAGCGGCGTCTTCGAGAGCTCGAAGAGATAGGCGAAGAGGTCGAGGGCAAGCGGCTGTGGGGGGATGTTGCCGACCAGCAGCGCCGCCGAAGAGAAGATCGCGGCCAGCAGGCCTTCGTTGGTGCCGTACTGCAGGCTGACCAGGATGACGAGGGCCCAGAATGGATGCGGCGCCACCTCGCGGAAGCGGTCGCCATCGAAGACGAGCGCGTCGAGACCGAGCGCGACGGCGAAGAAGATCGCCATCTCGATCAGCGCCGTCGCTCGCAGTCCGAAGATCTCGCGCGGAGCCTGGTCTTCCGCTTTCGCCGCCTCGCCTTTCGCCGCGGTCATTGCGCCGCGGGCGCGGTCCGCGCCGCGAGTCGGGCAACGAGGGTGGCCGCCAGCCGCTGCGCGGTCGCCGTCACGGTATCACCGGTGCCGCTCACCGCTCCGATCTCGCCGAAGCTCCCGCCCCAGAGGACGGCGCCGTCACGACCGACCAGCCGTGCCGCCGCCGCCACCACCGGGTCGGGCCTCAGCCCATAGCGGTAGCCGAAGTCCTGCACGGAGCCGACCAGCACGGCGTCGACGGCGAGTGCCTCGGCGATCTCGCGGGCGACCGTCTCCCGTCCCAGCTCCTTTCCGTCGAGCCGCTTCTCGGCGAGCCGGCGGCGGATCTCGCTTTCCTCGACCTGGAGAAACAGTCGCCGGTTGTAGAGCTCGGTCGCGATCAGCTGGGCGACGATCTGGCCGGCATGAGGATGGGACGAAAGGTTCTCGAACGGCAGCACGGCGATCGTCATGCCGGCGCGGGGCGGCGTCGCATCGGCGACGAAGTCGCGCAGACTGCTGGCGGCACCGGCACAGGCGGCGAGCATGCCTCCCGCAAGCGCGATCAGAAGGCCGCGCCTCAGAAGCGCCACAGGAAGTACCCTCCGAACCGGGTCAATGTCGCGTCGGTGCCGCGCGATGCCGTGAGGCTGTGGCTCGCCGACAGACCCAGCTCGAGGTTTGTGTAGGGCTCGTAGGCGAGTTCGGCGCCGAGATACGGACCGGCGGCATTCAGCCGGTCATAGGCGTAGCCACCGAAGACGCTGTAACGGTGCAGCGGCGAGAATGTGCCGGAAACCCCGAGCGTGGCCGAATGCACCTCGCGCGAGACCACCGACAGAAGCGGATACTCCGCCCCGAGTGAATCCACCGCCGTCTTTCGCGAGGCGAGGTATTCGGCGTCGAAGCCGTAGGCGACGGTCAGCGACGGCGGTCCCTGGATCGCCGTATAGGCGACCTCGAAGGCCGGCCCGATGAAGTGGGCGACGTCGGTATCGCCCTTGATGCCGTAGCGGCCGGCGGTGAGGCGGCCGGCGACGCGCCAGCTGGTTCCGAGCAGGCGCTCGTAGGCGATCTGAGCCCGATCGGTCCTGGCCTCGTTGACCAGACCGTCGACCACGTCCCAATACGGATCCTGGGCGATAAGGCCGAGGCGGAACGTGCCTTCGGCGAGCGGGCGCGTGTGGCGGACGGACGCGCCGACGATCCCGGTGCCGCCGATCGCCGAGAAGCGGGTGAGCCCACCGCCGTCGTGATCGACGACGACATAGCCCTCGCCGCGGAAGCGTTTGCCGTCGAAACTCTCGATCGTGCCGTTCAGCCGGCGGACGACCGGTGCATTGAGATCGTTGGCCTCGAGCGCGAAGCCGACCAGCGACGACCCGGCGAGCCCCTCGCCCGTGGCCTTGGCGACGATCTGGCGATCGGCATCGCGGACCTTGCGGTGATCGAGATCGAGCCGGATGCGCGGGCCATGCTCGCGCAGCAGCTCGGCCTTGGCGCGTATCAGAGACGGATCGTCCGGGTTGAGGTCGAGGGCGCGGTCATAGAGTCCGACCGCGCGCCGCCATCCGCCGAGCTGCGTCTCGACGCTGGCGAGCGATGTCATCACCTCGATCGCCGTCGGCACTTCCGCCAGCAGCCCTTCGAGTTCGGCCTTCGCGCCTTCGGCGTCGCCGGTCTCCATCATCAGCCGGGCCTGGGTCAGCCTGAGGCGGCGCGCCTGGGCCGCCGCCTCGGCGTCGGCTGGAGGTGCCGGCGCTGCCGCCGGCGCTGGTGCCGGTGGCGTCGACTCCGCACGCACGGCCTCGCCTCGCGAAACCACGGTCACCGCCCCGATCATGGGCGCTGCGGGATCGTTCCTGGCCGCCGACGGCCCGGGCGGCTGAGGCACCGGCGTCACCGGGGATGACGGCGAGACCGAGGGCGGCGTTCTCGACCCGGCCAGCCGGATCTCGATGCCGCGCGGCAGGACGCTGACCGTGGCGCGGCGTCCGGGCTTCGGAACCAAACGGAGCTGGCGCCCCTCTCCCTCGGCAGTCTCGATCCAGGCCGGAAGCATCTTGGCCGTGTCCCGCACCGCGGCCGGATCGACGTCCCGGTCGAAGGTCACGACCACGGCCTCGCCCTCGGCGGTTGCCTTGGCGGTGACCCGCTCGGACCAGGAGAACCTGACGCGGGCGGAGGTGTCCGTGCTGCTGGTCTCGACCCCCATCGGCGTCGCCGCGGCCGGGTACCAGACAAGCCCCACCAGCAGCGCCACGCCAAGGCACATCCCGAGTCGAGCCAACAGGGGGATGGTCGGAAACTTCATACGCGCCTTCGGGCCGATCCTCTGTCCCAGGGTAAAGCTTTGGGAATATACGGCATTTATGGAGAATCTCGCCTCGGGGATTTCTTCCCCTGGTCACCGTACCGAAAGGATGCGGCGAGCCTGGTCGTACAACTTGTTGTCCATCAGCAGATTGGCGTAGTCCGCTCTAAGCCCTGTATCGGTCGGTCGCTCCTGAACCAGGGCGGCCATCAGCGCCAGCGCCTGGCCGGATTCACCCAGCCGGTTGAGCAACAGGGCGCGGGCGACCCGAAGCGGCACGGCCTGATCGGGAACCGCTTCGACCTGCTGAAGGGCCCGGCGGAAATGGAAGCGCGCCGCATCCCGCTCGCCCGCCTGGAGCAGGATCTCGCCATAGGCCGAGTTGACCTCGTGGTCGGCGGCCGGCGTCTCGACCACCCGCGCGAGATGGCGGCGGGCCAGCGCGGTACGGCCGCCGGCGAACTCGGAGAGCCCGAGCCAGCGCTCCGCGTCCGGGTCACCGGGAACCTCGCGGGCGAGCCGCTCGTAGACCGCCTTCAGCGCCGGCTTGCTGTCGGTGTCGAGGGCCTGGCGGGCGAGCGCCCGCAGGCGGGTGACGTCGCGTTCCCCCTCTGCCCGGGCAATGATCACGCGGCCGGCCTCGTCCATCCGCTTGAGCGCGATCAGCGCCTCGATGCGCAGGGCCGACGCCTGCAGGGATTCGGATGGAGACAGCGCGCCGAGCGCGTCCAGCGCACGGGCCGGCGCCTCGGCATCGATCAGCTGGCGCGCCCAGGCCGGGCGCTCGGCCGGCGAGGCCGTGCCCGCGCGACCCGCCAGCCAGTCCACCGCCGCCCGGAGCTGGCCCTCCTCGCGCCAGAGGTAGACGAGTTCGCCGATCACCGGATCATCCGGGCGAGCCGCGGCAGCGAGATCGCGGAAAATGCCGATCGCCGCCCCCCGGTCGCCGAGCTCGATCAGCCGATAGGCGATCTCCCGGCGCTCGGTCGCGCTCGCTCCGGGCCGGGCCGCGCGGGCGACGAGAAGGCGGCGGCGCTCGTCGGTGCGGCCGAGCTTCGCCAGCGCCTCGTCATAGACGTTGGCCCAATCGCCGCCATAGGTCTCGGCGAAACGCTTCAGCTCGGGCAGCGCCGCCTCTTGCCCGGCGACGTCGAGCAGGGCGTAGAGCCGTGCTTCCCGGCGTTCCTTCGACAAGTCGCTGCGCCGAAGCTCTGCCGTGAGGAAGCCGCGGAGATCGGCGGACCGTTTGGCCGCCTTCGCCGCCTCGATATAGGCGTAGAACCACTTGTCGGTCGGATCGGTACCGGCGAGACGCGCGATCTCGGAAAGCCCCTCGACCGCGCCGCCGACGTCAATCAGCGCGAACAGCGCCTGCTCGCGCGCCTCGGCCGATAGGTCCTGCCGCTTGAGCTGAGCTGCGAAGAACGCCCGCGCGTCGGCCAGCCGGCGGGACTTCTTCGCCTCCTCGGCCGCCGCCGAATACCACGTCTCCGGCGCCCGCTCGGCCAGCCAGAAGATCGCCGGCATGGTTTCGGCGCCGAGGCCCTTGTCGAGGAGCGTATAGACGAGCACCGAGAGGGTTTCGACCTCGATATCCGGGCGCACCAGCTTCTGGCGCCAGAACTCGGCAAGCTCCGCCTGCGCGGGCGCGTTCCCGCGCTTGGCGACGACGGCGAGCGAGGTGACATAGAGCCGCTCGGCCTCGAGCGAATTGCCACGGAGAGGCCGCACATGGGTCAGCGCCTCTTCCTGCTGGCCCGCCGCTGCGAGGGCGCCGGCGAGGTGGAGCCGAGAGTCTTCCGTATCCTTGATCGCGACCAGGCGGCGGGCGACGGCGAGCGACAGCTTCGACTGGCCATTGGCCTCGGCGAGGTCGATGAGCTGCACCAGGATCGTGGCGTCGAGCTGGGAGGCCTGGGCCGAGCCGAGCCACTCGATCACCTGATCGCCGCGCCCTGTCGCCGCCGAAAGCAGAGCCCAGGCCGCGTCGATCGCCGGCGAGCGCTGCCGCTGGCGGTCCCGGGCAGCCTGAATGCGCCGCCATCCCTCCTCCGCCTGCCCCACCTTGATCATCGCGTTCGCGATGTCGAGCGCGATCGCCTCTTCCCACCCGAAGCGGTCGACCAGGGCAACGAGGTGCCGCTTGGCCGCGTCGACGCGGCCGAGATCGGCCAGGATGAGAAGCAGGCCCAGGATCTGATCGGAGGAGAGGTCGGCCGGATTGGCGAGAGCCTTCTCGGCCATGGCGAGGGCGCGCGGGGAGTCTCCGACCGTCTTCAGGACCGAGGCGGCGAGGCCCGGACGTCGCTCGAGGAACTCTGGTGCCGCCATCACCCACTTCGCGACTTCGTCCGCCTTGTCCGGCGGCGCCATGCCGACCAGAGAGGACAGCTGCCAGTCGGGCAGTCGCATGGGCGATCCTCGAAGCGCGACCGCCAGCGCCATCGGCACCAGGTTTCGTTCCAAGGCGAGATCGATCAGGTCGTCGTCGAAGTCGGCCGCCATCCGGCCCTCCGCATAGGCGGATCGCAGCCGCTGAAACGCCAGGTCGCGCCGGCCGAGGCGGAGCTCCAGCCGCACGCGCTCGCCGAAGAGCACCGGCGCGTCCGCCAACGCCGGCTCCAGATGGTCCAGGACGGCGAGGGCCTGGCCCTCCTTCCCGGCGCCGACGAACTGGCGGACGATGCCGAGAGCCGCCGGGACGGTCCGCGCCTCGTCGAGCCAGCCGCGCGCCAGCTGGGCCGCTTCATCCTCGCGACCGGTGCGGGCGAGAACGCTGACGTAGAATTCGATGTTGCGCTGGTCACGCGGCACCTTGAAGCGCCGATCGAGCTCGGAGAGCGCCTTCAACGCCGCATCGAAGTGCCCGAGATCGGCTTCGAGCTGAGCCAGATCCATCCAGTCCTCAGGCCGCGCCTTGAAGCGCTCGACCAGGACTCTGAGCAGCTCCACCTGCTTGTCGCCCTCGCCGTGGTCGCTGTAGTACTCCGACAGCTCACGCAGGACCTTCTCGGTCGGATTGACTCTGGCGAGATCGGCCAGCATCGTCAGATAGTCGTAGATGCGGGCCGATTGCTTGTAGAGCTGAACCAGCTCCTGCTTGGCCTCCACCTCGTCAGGGTTCGCGGCGGCGAACCGTTCCATCAGGCGGACCGCTTCCTCGAACTCGCCGATCTCGAGATAGACGCGAGTGAGCGGGATGACGACGCCGACGGAGAGATCGCCGCCAGCCAGGCGCTGCTCCAGCGCCGTCTGCGCCGACGCATAGTCGAGACCCTTGAGATACATGAGCGCGAGCTCGCGGTCGCGCGGGATCACGGCCAGGCTGGCGGCGATGCCGGCGCTCACCAAGACGGCAAGGACGATGTGCGGCGCGCGCATCAGGTTCCGGGGATGCGGCGCACGGCGACCTTCGTCGACACGTAGCGGCGCGTCCGGAGCGAGAAGGAGAGAAGTCCGTCGGCACCTGCCTCGGCGAAGCTGTCGAGCGTTCGCTCGCCGTCCTCGGCGATCACCTGGTAGCGGCCCGGCTCACCCACCTTCCAGGTCATCTCGCCCGGGCCGAAGCCTTGCGCCTGGAAGGCGAAGGACTGGCCTTCGACGGTCAGCCCCTCGATCGGCCAGCGGCTGTCGATCAGATAGGGGCGGCTGGCGGGGGGAGGCACATCGGGCCGGTCGTTGGCGACGAGGGCGATGACCGGGCGCGGATCGGCGGGATCGAGGGCGACGTACAGGCTGCCCTGGAAATGCTGCTGGCCGAGCACGCCCGATGATCGTCCGAAATCGACCTTGCGGTCGATCGCCCGGTCGAAGCGGATGGTCGCCAGCCGGCCGCGGTTGGCGATCTGCCATCTCCCCTCGCCGAGATCGGCGATCTCGGTCGAGTAGAAGCCGAGCGCAAGCGCGGCGAAGGCACTGGTGGAGATCGGCGCGATCGGCTCCGCCTCGGCTTCCTTCAGATTGTTGAGAAGCGCTCGCAGGCTCGCCATCTTTTCGCCGGAGTACATGTGATAGTAGAGGTTCTTCGGCTTCACCCGGATCGGCGTTTCGGTGTTCCGCCAGGTCTGCGGCAGGAAGGCGTGGCCGAAGAAGCGATCCGTCCAGAGTTCGGTGTAGACGTTCTCGTTGGCGTTGGAAGCGTAGATCTGGATGCCGCCCGGCAGCTTCCGCCCGATCGAGGCGACCGATGTATAGCTCGGCCGCTCGCGGTCGAAGCGAGTGTCGCCGCCGTTGAGATTGAGCACACCGACCTGATACGTCGCGACCAGCGCGCCTTCCCAGGGCAGGCAGTTGCCCGACCATTGCAGAAGCGTGACCTGCTTGCCGGGGGGCGCCAGGCGATTGAGGTACTCGATCGAACCGCCGATCTCGAGCGGGAGATCGAAGGGTTTCACCGCATAGGCACGCGGCACGGTGTATGAACCTTGCGAGCCCAGCACCTGGCCCGAATAGGCAGAGGCGCCCTGATCGCCCCGGGCCGCGGCACGGCGGATCACAGGGGTCCATGCCTCGTCGTCATTGCCGCCCGGACGCCTGGGATACCGCCTGAGCAGCGGCACTTCCTTGGTCGTCTCGCCGTCCGCGAAGAAACTCCAGTCGAAAGGGTGGCTCCAGGTATGCGATCCGATCTCGACCTGCGGAAGCTCGAAGAGATCACGCGCGATCGCCTTCGACTGCTCGGAGCCGAACCAGGTGGGATCGAGATCGGCGACGATCGGCGCCACCGTCACCGGCAGGTCGGGAAATGCTTCGATCGCCTCGCGCTGCACTACCTCCGCCGACATCGCCCGGCGAAGTGCGTACTCCCTCACCTGCGTCTGGCTTCGCCAGCCGTCGCCGTCGATGTGGCTGTAGTAGATCCGGCGGCCGACGAGGGTCGTCGTGTCCGGCTTCGGCAGGTCGTCGGTGGCGAAAGCGCGGCGGAAATACTCGAACGGATTGAGGTAGAGCTGCTTGATCGGGGTGTTGGGATCGCCGCGGTGGACGAAGTCGCCGGAAACCATGCCGCCGTTCGGATGGGTGCTGACGAGCGATGCATCGGTCGCGGAATCATTGCCTTCGCGCAGGATCAGGTGCGCCTGGACCTGCGGATCGATCTTGACGATGCGGTCATAGGCGGGAAGCTGCCGGGGGAGTGTTACCTCGAAGTCGAGGATCGCCCGGTCCTTCCGGATGATGCGGACGTCCTGGGTGAAGTCGATGTGCTTTTCGTCGAAGCGAAGGCCGATGCGCTGTAGGACGCCGTTGATCACCTCGACCGGGGTCGGCTTACCCCGGCGGTCATTGGCCATGCCGAGGCCCCCGACGATGACCAGCCTGCGGCCGGAATCGATGAAGCGATGAGCCCATTCGGCGAACGGCAGCGGGTTGGGCATGACGTCGCCTGAGAACCACACCAGCGCGCCGCGGACACCCTCAAGGTCCTTGTCCGGCGGCAGCGGCTGGCGGAGGTCGTGATAGGTCACCACCAGACCGAGGTGGTTCAGCGGCATCTCCGCGACCTTGTGGATCTGCGTGAAGCGGATGTCGGAATCGAGCTCGCCGTCGTAGAGCGCCAGGATCGTGCGCGGCACCGCCTTGCCCTGCGCCCAGGCCGCAGCGCTCGCCGACAGGACGAACAGAACGACGAAGGCGACGGCGAGCCGCTTCATTGCTTCTTCGGTCCCGGCACCAGGCGATCGAGTTCGACGGTCGCCACATAGGGGCTGAATCCATTGGCAACCTGGACGCGGTAGATCTCGGCGATCCCGGCGGCGTCGTTCGGATCCCAGTAGTCGAGCGTCAGAACCTTGAGCTTCGGCTGGCGCCTGACGGCGGCCTGCAGCAGCTCCACCTGCTGGCGATAGGTCGGCTCGTCGACACGGGTGTATTTCTTGGCGGCGAAGTCGTAGTCGGCATAGACCGACTCGCCGAGAACCATGTCGATGTCCCGCTCGACCTGAGGCAGGAGGTCGTAACCGCGATTGAGCATGATGGTCATGCGCGGGAAGTTACGGCGGAGGGTCCGCACCAGTCGGGTCGCGGCCTCGATCATGCCGGCATTGGCCTTCGGGTCCGTGCGCTCGAGGTGCCCGGGGTTGTCGAGGGTGTCGATGAAGATCCCCTGGAAACCGCGCCGGAGAATCGCCGGCACCAGTTCCTCCACCACCCGCTTGGTCCAGCGCGGGTCGCGGACGTCGACGAAGTAGCTCCCCTTCCAGTTCTCGTTCTCGCCGCGATAGAGGCCCTCAGCCTTGACCTCGGCGAAATAGGGCCGGGTCTCGTTGACCTCGCCCAGGCTGATGTAACCGATCACTTTCTTGCGACGGTCGACCAGCGGCTCCAGCGGGGGGTAGCTGTCCGACTCGAAAACCACCAGATCAAAGCCGTAGAAGGCGGTCGGCGGCAGCTCCGCAGCGTAATAGACCGCCCATGGAATCGGCACGCCGTCAGCCTTCGCGCCCGACATGCCCGGGGCCAGCAGCAGTCCCAGCCACAGCCCGGCCGCCCATCGAACGCGCTTCATAGGATCGCTCCGCCATCAATTGACTATATATAATGCAATGTCGGTGCGTTTGCGGGGGTTCCACGAACAGGAGGGCTGAGCCTTGATGACAGCTTTGCTGCGGGCGGCGACACTGAGCCTGATCTGCCTCACCCTGCCGGCGTCCGCCGAGACCATCGGTGCGCGCTACGAGATCTATGCGGGCGGCTTCCACGCCCTGGGGATCAAAGCCCGCGCCGTGCTGACCGACGAGAGCTACGACGTCGCGGTCGACCTCAAGTCCACGGGGGTGCTCGACTGGCTCCTCCGCTTCTCGCAGAAGGTGGAAGGCAGGGGCCAGATCGGGGCGACGACGGCCCCGATCCACTACCTCTCCGACGGCACCTTCTTCGGGAGCCAGCGCACCACCCGCCTCGACTATCGGACCGACGGACGGATCGAGGCGACCCTGAAGCCGACGACGGAGGATGGTGAACGCACCCCGCTCACCGATGACATGAAGCTCGGCACCATCGACCCGATGAGTGCCTTCGTTGCAGTCAATCGCTCGGCGAAGGAAACCGGGAATCCCTGCAATGCGAAGATCCCGGTCTACGACGGGCGCCGGCGATTCAACGTCGTGCTCGAAGACGACGGCGTGTCCGCCGTCGAGGGAAGCCGCTTCACCGTGTTCTCCGGTCCGGCGCTCCGCTGCAAGTTCTCGATGGAGCGCCTCGGCGGCTTCCAGATCAATCCCCGCTTCAATGCCCAGACGCCGCGCATTTCCATCCTCTTTCTCGCTCGTTTCGGCGAGGGCGGGACCTGGCTGCCGGTCCGGCTGGAAAGCGACTCGACCTTCGGCTACGTCATCGGTCACCTGGTCGAGGTCGACGCGCCGGCAAGGCCTCTTGGCCGCGGCCTGCGTCCTGCCTCATAATGGGAATACGTCCTTAGGGGTAGGGCCGTGCGGCGCGGAATGCCGGGGAGTATCTGAATCATGATTGCCCGCGCCCTCGCCCTTTGCGTCGTGGCCTTCGGCCTCGTCGCCTGCGAGAACGTCAACGCGACCGTGGGATCCAAGCCGAACCCGCTCCTGCAGAGCCGGGAAGGACGGCGCGAGGTCGTCGGCATCTGCCACGACGCCGTGCAGGAACGAATCGCCAACGTCGACAGTCTCCGCTTCGCCGTCGGCGAGATCGTCAATACCGACGACTACGGCGAGGCGCGCTATCACGGCGCGGTCGAAGGCGTGGTTAAGGGTTTCCCCCGCCGGTATTCCTTCATCTGCACGGTCCAGCCTTCGGGGCTGTTCGACGTCGTCTTCCGCTGATGCGGACATGAGCGGGGAGGCGGTCGAGGTCGTCATCGACCGCCTCGGCGCGTCGGGCGACGGCATCGCAGAGCACGACCGCCAGCGTGTGTTCGTTCCCGGCACCCTGCCGGGCGAGCGCACTCTCGTCCGCCTCGGGCCCCAGCGCGGCGAAGGTCGCGTCGCCAGCGTGATCAGCCGCCTTGCCGATGCCGCGACACGCATCGCGCCGGCGTGCCGGCACTTCGGACGTTGCGGCGGCTGCGCGCTCCAGCATCTCGCACCCGCCGCCTACGCCGCCTGGAAGCGAGGCCTGGTGGTCGAGGCGCTGTCCCGGCGCGGGCTCTCCCCCGAGATCGGCGAGATCCTGGTGGTCCCGCCGGGCGATCGCCGTCGGGCGGTGTTCTCCGCCGTCGGCCGGAAAGGCGGCGCGGTGCTCGGCTTCGCCGAAGCCCAGTCGCATGCCGTCGTCGACCTTCGCGAATGTCCGGTGACGGCGCCGGCCCTGCTGGCACTGCTGCCGCCGCTGAGAACGACACTCGGCAGCCTGCTCGGCGGCGGCGAGCGCGCCCAGGCCGTCGCCACCGTCACCGCAACAGGCATCGACCTGGTTCTGGAGATCGACCGGGACCTCGGCCTCGCGGCCCGCGAAAGCCTGGCTCAAATCGCCGAAGCGACCGGCCTCGCCCGGCTTTCGTGGCGCCGGCCGGGCGGCTCGACCGAGATCCTGGCGCAACGACGCGAGGTCCGGGTCGCCTTCGACGGCGTGCCCGCGGCCTTTCCTCCCGGCGCCTTCCTGCAGGCGAGCCTCGCGGGCGAAGCGGCTCTGATCGCCGAGGTCCTGGCCGGGGTCGGCGACGCCGCGAAGATCCTCGACCTCTATGCCGGCATCGGCACCTTCAGCCTGCCGATGTCGCGCCGTGCCAAGGTGACGGCGATCGAAGGAGACGCCGAGGCGGTCCGCACGCTCGCGGCGTCGCCTGCGGCCAAGGCCGGCCGGCTCACCGCCGAACGCCGCGACCTCGCCCGCGATCCCCCGGATCCGCGCACTCTGGATCGATACGATGCCGTCGTCTTCGATCCGCCCCGGGCCGGGGCGCGGGCGGTGGCCGAAGCCCTCGCCGCATCGTCGGTCAGGACCGCCGTCGCGGTCTCGTGCAGTCCGCAGACCTTCGCCCGCGATGCCCGCACCCTCGTCGACGGTGGCTACCGCCTCCTTCGCGTCACGCCGGTTGATCAGTTCCTGTGGTCGCCCCATGTCGAGCTGGTCGCCCTTTTCCGCCGCGAGGCTTCATGACCGCCATGCGCACAGAGACCGACAGCCTCGGCCCCGTCGAGGTTCCCGCCGACCGTTACTGGGGGGCGCAGACCGAGCGCTCACGGCGCAACTTTCCCATCGGCGGCGAGCGCATGCCCGACGTGCTGATCCAGGCGCTGGGACTGCAGAAGCAGGCGGCGGCGCTGGCCAACCGGGCGACGGCGCTGCTCGAGCCGCGGGTCGCCGATGCGATCATCCAGGCGGCTGAGGAAGTCGCCTCGGGGCGCCTGCTCGATCACTTTCCGCTCGTCGTCTGGCAGACCGGATCCGGCACCCAGACCAACATGAATGCCAACGAGGTGATCGCCAACCGGGCGAATGAGCTGCTGGGAGCACCGCGGGGCGCCAAGACCCCCGTTCATCCCAATGACCACGTCAACTTGAGCCAGTCCTCGAACGACAGCTTCCCGACGGCGATGCACATCGCCACCGCCCTCCTGGTTCGCGATCGGCTCGATCCGGCCCTGGCCCGGCTCGAACGTGCCCTCGGCGACAAGGCCGCGACCTTCGCCGACATCGTCAAGGTCGGCCGGACCCACCTGCAGGACGCGACGCCGATCACGCTCGGCCAGGAGTTCTCCGGCTATGCGCGGCAGATGACCGAGACCCGGAAGGCCCTGGCCCAGGCGGTCGACGGCGTCCACGAGATCGCCCAGGGAGCCACCGCAGTCGGCACCGGCCTCAACTCGCCCCCTGACTTCGGGCGGCACGTCGCCGAGCATCTGGCCCGGCTGACGGGCATTCCGTTCCGGCCGGCGGTGAACCCGTTCGCCGCCATCGCCGCCCATGACGCTCTGGTCCGGCTTTCGGGCGTCCTCAACGCGCTCGCGGCGGCGCTCACCAAGATCGCCAACGATATCCGCCTGCTCGGCTCCGGTCCGCGCGCGGGCCTGGGCGAGCTGATCCTGCCGGAGAACGAACCCGGATCATCGATCATGCCGGGCAAGGTCAACCCGACCCAGTCCGAGGCTGTCGCCATGGTCGCGGCCGAGGTCATGGGCAATCACGTGGCCGTGACCGTGGGCGGCGCCGGCGGCCATCTCGAGCTGAACGCCATGAAGCCGGTGATCATCTGGAATGTACTTCGATCGATACGGCTGCTCGCCGACGCAACCGACAGCTTCTCCGAGCGTTGTATCGAGGGCATCCAAGCGGATCGCGCGAGGATTGCCCGTCACTTGGAGCATTCGCTCATGCTGGTCACCGCCCTTGCGCCCCATATCGGCTACGACAAGGCCGCTTCCATCGCCAAGCGGGCGCATGCGGAGGGACTCGGCCTGAAGGAAGCCGCCGTTCTCTCCGGACACGTCACCGCCGAGGACTTCGACCGATGGGTCGATCCCCGGGCAATGCTGAGCGCGCATCCTTGAATCTCGAGACCATGAACGCCGAGATCATGAGCCCGCGCATCGTCAAGCGCTCGGTCGTCGTGGCCGGGCACAGGACGAGCGTGTCTCTGGAAGGACCCTTCTGGGACGAGCTGAAGCGGATCGCCGAGACTCGGCGGGTCAGCCTCAATCAGCTGGTCGCCGAGGTCGACGGCCGCCGTCAGGGTAATCTCTCAAGCGCCTTGCGCCTTCTGGTGCTGGAGACGTTGAAGGGTGAAGTGGAGCGGGACGAGCCACGCTCACCGCCCACGAGCGCCTAGGGTCTCGAGCAGCCGACGAAGCTCGGCTCCCGGTT
Organism: Asaia bogorensis; assembly: GCA_945897335.1. Taxonomy (GTDB): domain Bacteria; phylum Pseudomonadota; class Alphaproteobacteria; order SHVZ01; family SHVZ01; genus SHVZ01. The sequence continues at coordinate 14,470 of CAMDFP010000058.1, forward strand.
CGAAGGACGGCGCGCCGCTGCCGGCGAGATGGACGATCCCATCGAGCGGCGTCGTGCCCTCCGGGCTGACGATGGCGCCGGAGAGCGTCAGTTCGGACATTGTCCCCTGCAGGCGGCCGACCGCCGTGATCGCGGCGTTGCGGGCGAGGTTCGCGGCGTCGGCATTGCCGAAGAGGCGCAGCAGGTCCGATGACCGATCCGTCGTCAGGTCGAAGGTGAGGTCTGTGGGCGCGCCGTCGAGTGCGAGGCGACCGGCGGCCGCGAACCGCGCCCCCACCGCCTCGGCGACCTTGAAGCGGCGGAGGTCGATCGTCGGGCCGGCGAGATTGGCTTCGATATCGACGTCGCGAAGGCCGATACCGTGCCAGGTCAGGAGGTCGGCTGAGACCACGACCGTTCCGGCGGTGCCGAAGGCGAGGCCGGCCGCCAGCAGGGGCTGGTAGGGATCCAGCGTCAGCCGGTCGACGGCGACGCGAAGATCGAGCTTCGGCGACGGCATCAGCGCGAGGTTGCCGCTTCCCAGCATCCGGCTGGTATCGAGCTTGAGATCGAAGGACGGAACCGTCAGCCGCTCGCCATTATAGAAGAGCCGCGCCGAAAGGCCGACGCGGCGAAGGCGGTCTGGAGCGACGCCCGGCGGCTCGAGCCCGAGCCAGGCGAGGGCGATACGGAGATTGTCGGAGACCAGGTCGATCTCCCCTTCATAGACCGGCCTCGTGCCGGACGAGCTGACCCGTCCGAAAACAGTCAGCTCCGTCCCCCCCGGCGCCAGGGCCGAGAGCTGACGTAGCGCCATCTGGTGATCGAGAAGTCGGATGTCCGCCCGCGCCTGGCGGATCAGACCGCCCCGGAGGCTGAGCGCCTCGGCCGAGAGCTGAAGAGAAATATCGCGCCCGGGGGCCCCATCCAGGAGTCCGAAAATTGCCTGCTGCCAGGGCTCGATCTCGACGCGGCCGAACGCGAGCTGCACCTCGCCGGCAGTCAGGCTTTCGGCAAAGTTGGCCTGACCCGTGGCCCTGAGGGCGCCTGCCTCGAAGATCAGGTCCGACAGCACTAGGCGTCCTGCCGACCATGCCAGCTTGGCGTCCAGGATTGCCGATCCGAGCTTCGGCGCCGCAGCAATCCCGAGCCGCGTCAGCAACGTCGCTCCTTCCGCGGCGGTGATCTTCAGCGGGCCGGCGACCTCGAACCCGTCGACGCCGCGATTGGCGGCGCCGGCGAGCGAGACGTCGATGCCCGCCCCCTGCAGCTTGGTGGTGAAGCCGGCCGGCCGACCCGCCTCGGCTTTGCCGAGCGTCGTCTCCATTCGAAACGCTTCGCCTGCGCGGCGGCCGCTGCCGCGGATATCGAAAGGACCGGCGGGCGCTCCCGGAACGATGGTCAATGAGATCTGGTCGATCGCAGCGCCCCCGACGGTGTCGATCGTGCCGGCCTGCACTTCCAGGCGCTCGAAGGGCAGCGCCGGCCAGGCACCGGGTGCCGTCCTCCAGGCCCCCAGAGCGGCGAGACGAAGGCGGGGTTCCACCAGCACGATGGCGCGAGGCTCGATCCGGCCCAAGAGAAGAGGCCAGAACCGAACGCCGATCCGCGCCTCACGGGCGGTCAGGATCCTGTCGCCCACCTCGAGATCGGGAAGAACCAACGTCGGGCCGTCCGACAGGCGGAAGCCGAGGCGGCCGCCCAGGGTCACCGGCTGGTCGAGCCAGGCGGAGACCGCGTCGACCGTGCGCCCGCGAAACGCATCCAGGTCGAGTTGCGAGCCGATCGCGAACAGGAAGGCGAAGCTGAGGACGGCGAGGATCGGTCCCCAGCGGCGCCGCCGCCGCCGGGCCCTCATGAGACGCCGCCCGCTTCAGCGATCAGCGCGAAGAAACGGTCTTGGCGCGGGTCTTTCCGACGAAGCGGGATTTCTGCGCCGGGGACTTCAGGATCTCGAGCGGCTGGCCGGTCTCGGCCGCGACCGCGCGGGTCTTCATCGGGTCGACATGCTTGTTGTCGACGAGAACCTCCCAGTACAGATGGTTCCCGCTGGCGAGCCCGGTGCGGCCGACAAAGCCGATCACCTGCCCCTGCTTCACCCGCTCCCCCTCGCTCACTTCCGACGCGAAGCTGTCGAGGTGGGCGTAGGCGGTGGCGAGCCGGGAGTCGTGGGCGATCCGCACGTAATTTCCATAGTTGCCGCGCCATCCCATGTCCTCGACGACACCGTCGGCCGAAGCATAGACCGGCGTTCCCTTCGGTGCCGGGAAATCGACGCCGCGATGCATCTTCATCTTGCGCAGCACCGGGTGCAGACGCATGCCGAAGGGCGAGTTGATCTTGGTCTCGTCCAGCGGAGCGATGAACTTGAGTGCCGCAAGCGAGCGAGTGGCCTCGTCGGCGACCTTCGGCTCCGCCGAGGGCGGTGTGTAGTGATAGAAGCGGTGGGGATTCGTGCTGCCGAGCGTGAACTCGGCGTAGCGCAGACGAAGCCGGTCGCCGGGCTTGGGCCCGCTCGTGGCGCCGAGGCGCTCGTAGATCACCTGGAATTCCGCCCCGCTCTTGATCCGCTTCGGCAGACCCGGATCGTAGTCGAGAGCCTTCACCACTTCGTCGACGAGCTGGCTCGGAACGCCGGCCTGGACCAGCGAGGCCCGGACGCTCTTCGCGACCTTGCCGTTGACGGTTTCGACCACCATGCTCGGCCGGCCCTTGGCGCCGGTCGCGGCGTGGAAGGTGCCATCCTGGCCCCGCACCAGGGTCAGCGACACATCCGGGCGGAAGTCGACATGAAGGGCGAAGAGGCGGATCTGGCTGCCCGTTCCGCTCAGGGTCAGGACGACGCTGTCGCCGATCTGGAGGCGCTTCGGATCGACGAGGTCCTGCATGGCCTCGAGCGCGCGCGCCGCCTCGGCGCTGAGAACGCCGGCCCTGGCCATGATCTTGCCCAGGGTATCGCCACGTTCGACGGTCACGTTCGTCTGGCGGGCGCCGGGTTCGGTCTTGGCCCCCTCGCCCCGGATCACCGCCTTTTCGCCGGAGACCCAGTCGAGCCAGGCCGCCTGGGCCGGCTCGACTGTTCCCGCAGCGGTGGCGATGAGCGCTAGCAGCAGCGTCGCGCGCATCGAAGAGATCATCTCAGCCCCCACCCTAGTCGTTACTCACCAAAGTCGTCCGACAAACCCGACACGTCCGGACGACCGCTCCCTGTTGTACCCGCGCCACGCTTTTGAATTTTTTGCCCAGCGCTATTTTTGTCACAGTCCCCTAACCGACTTTCGAAGGTGCCGTCAACCCTGAATTATCACAGACCCCTACATGTAGTGGTGCATATCTGCCTCACCCCCTAGAGGCGGGGTAAAATGGTATGCGAATCGCTTTTTAGCGGTGACTTTCGAACCCGCATGATTCGTTTAGAGGTTAGACAGCGAGGGCCATTCCACCCGCATAGGGATCTGCCCCGCCGGTGACCTTGCCGCCGGCGGCGTGCACCGCGTGCACGCGCGCGAAGGCATAGCTGTAGGGCAGGCGAACCGCCTTGTAGCCGTCCGCCTCCAGCGCCTCGGCGACATAGCCCGGGATACGGAAGCAGAGGTCGATCGCATCGCTGGTGGCCGAGAAGCGCGGCGCGTCGATCGCCTCGACGACGCTCATGCCGTGGTCGATCACGTTGAGGACCACCTGGAGCACGCCCATCGGGATCTGCGCGCCGCCCGGCGCGCCCAGCGCCAGTACCGGCTTCCCGTCCCTGGAGACGATGGTCGGGCACGCGGTCGACCCCCGGCTTTTTCCCGGCGCGATCGAACTCGGATGGCCCGGCCGCGGGTCGAAGAAGCCCATCGCGCCGTTGTACATGAAGCCGAAACCGTCGGTGATGACGCCCGACTGGTAGCCCAGCGTATGCGTCATCGTCAGCGTCAGCCCGTCCACGTCCATGGCGGCGAGATGCGTGGTGTCGGCGGCCTCCTTCAGGCCCTGGCGCACCAGCGACGCCTTCTTCCCCCGGCGGATCTCGTCCGCCTCGGCCCGGGCCCGGGCCCGGTCGATGATCTCGGCCACCGGCACCGGCACCATCTCGGGATCGCCGAGATGCTTCTCCTTCATCAGCATCGCCCGCTTCATCGCCTCGGCGACCGTGCGGATGTAGGCGGGCGTGTTGTGGCCCATGCCGGCGAGATCGAAATTCTCGAGGATGTTCAGCATTTTCGCCAGCATCAGCCCGCCGCCGGGCGGCGGGTTCACGGCGACCTCGTATCCCCGGTAGGCGACCTTGATCGGAGGCCCCTCGACCACGCGGTAGCGCTCGAGATCGTCCAGCGTCAGCAACCCGCCATGGGAGGCGAGGTCGGCGACCATCTCCTTCGCGAGCGCGCCCCGGTAGAAGGTCTCCGGACCCTCGGCGGCGAGGCGCCGGAGCGTCCGGCCATAGGCCGGGTTCTTCACCCGCGTGCCGATCGGGTGGAAGTGGCCGTCGGGGCCGAAGAACAGCGGCGCCGCCGCCTTGCAGAGTTCCATCCGATCGATCGGATCGGCGCGGCCGAGGCCTTCGCGGGAGTTCCAGTAGGTGTGGACGAAGGGGGTGATGGTGTAGCCGTCCTCGGCCAGCTTCACCGCCGGCGCCAGCAGCTCTTCCCATTTGAGCCGCCCGTAGCGGGTGTGGACCGCATGGAAGCCCGCGACCGCGCCCGGCGTGGCGATGGCGCCGTAGCCGACGTCGTTGACCCGATTCTTCAGCACGAAGCTGAAGCCGTCGCGGGTCTGGTACTCGATCAGGTGAGTCCACATGTCGGCCTTCGCGGCCAACGGTGCCCGGCAGTAGAAGTCGACGACCTCGTGGCGGCCCTGTTTCGGCGCGTAGATGTGGCAGGATCCCAAGCCGGCGACGCCGCACATCAGCCCGTCGACCACGCCCTGGGCGAAGGCGGTGGCGATCGCGGCGTCGACCGCATTGCCGCCCGCCATGTAGGTGCGGGCGCCGACCTCGACCGCTTCGGGCTGAGGTGCCACGACGATGCCTCGCTTCATCGGATCTCTCCTTCGGAA
>CAMDFP010000059.1 GCA_945897335.1 Asaia bogorensis
GATGAGCGTGTTGGAGCGCGCGACAGACGCCGTCAATTTGCGCAGGGCCTGGCTCATCAGGCGGGCATGCAGGCCCATGTGAGAGTCGCCCATCTCGCCTTCGAGTTCGGCGCGCGGCGTCAGCGCTGCGACCGAGTCAACAACCAGTACGTCGATGGCGCCGGAACGGACTAAGGTATCAGCGATTTCGAGGGCCTGTTCGCCGGCGTCGGGCTGGGAGATGAGAAGGTTCTCGAGATCGACGCCGAGCTTGCGGGCGTAGCCTGAGTCGAGCGCGTGTTCGGCATCGACGAAGGCGCAGGTGCCGCCGGACTTCTGGGCCTCGGCAATCACGTGCAGCGCCAGCGTGGTCTTGCCCGAGCTTTCCGGGCCGTAGATCTCGATGATGCGCCCGCGCGGCAGCCCGCCGATCCCGAGCGCGATGTCGAGGCCGAGCGAGCCGGTGGAGATCACCTCCGCCTCGGTCGAGGCCGGCCGCTGGCCCAGCTTCATCACCGAGCCCTTGCCGAAGGCGCGCTCGATCTGGCTGAGCGCGGCGTCCAACGCCTTGTTCTTGTCCACGCCGTCCCTTTCGACCACTCGGAGAGCTGCTGACATCGGTCGGACCCCTCTTGCCATGGCGCCAGCGGCGGCGCAACGAAACCTATCGTGCCTATTTTGTTCTCGTCGTTCAACCAAAAAATTTCACGTTTTGTTCCAAGCCCCTCAAAACTGCCGGATCGGGCCGTTCTCGGGTTTTTCCGCCCTGGCTTGACGAGGTCCCGACCGGCCCTCACCATCCCAGCCGATGGTGTTTCGCTTGTCCCTCTCCGGCTGGCCGAAGCTCCGATCGCCCGCTTCTCTCCGACCCCAAGGACCGACACCATGATTCGGAAGACCCTCCTCTGGCTCGCCAGCGGCACGGCCATCGCGGCAGCGCTCGCGCTCCCCGCCCACGCCCAGAAGAAGACCACGCTGGTCGTAGGCCTCGACATCTCCGACGGCCGCAACTACGACACCGCGCGCTCGGCCGACCTGACGCCGCCGCTGACGCACGGCGCCGTCTATGACGGGCTGCTGACGCTCTCGACCGACGACCTGGTCAACGTCAAGCCTGCGCTCGCCACCACCTGGACGCTGGTGAACAACGGCGCCGCCTGGCGCTTCCAGCTCCGCCCGGGCGTCAAGTTCTGGAATGGAGACGCGCTCACCGCAGAGGACGTGAAGTTCTCCCTGGATCGCCTGGTCAACGTGAAGGACCAGCCGGCCACATACGCCTCCAACATGGGCGCCGTGACGATCATCGATCCGATGACGGTCGAGATCGCCATGAAGAACCCGAAGGAGCCGCTGCTCCTCGACCTGACGGCGCCTTCTTTCGCCATCTACTCGGCCAAGCTCGCCAAGGCCAACGGCGCGGTTTCCGAGCCGGGCGCCGACCAGTCCGACAAAGCGACGACCTGGCTCAACAACAACTCCGCCGGCACCGGCCCCTACCGCATGGTTGGCTGGGAGCGGAACGTCAGCGTCACCATGCAGAAGAACCCCAACTACTGGGGAACGCCCGCCGAGTTCGAGCGCGTCGTCGTCCGCCACATAGCCGACGGTGCCGCCCAGCTTCTGGCCGTCCGCCGCGGCGACGTCGACATTGCGATGAACCTGTCGGCCGAGCAGCTGGACAGCCTCAAGGGCAATGCCGACGTCTCGGTGATCCAGGGCGCCTCGACCGACACGCTCTACTTCATGCTGACCAGCAATCCCGAAATGAACGCGACGCTGGCCAAGAAGGAAGCGCGCCAGGCGGTCGTCTCGGCGATCGACTATGACGGGCTGATCAAGGGCCTGGTCGGCGGCTTCGCCGATCGTTCGCCGAACTTCCTGCCGAACGGCATCGCCGGCACGTCGGCCGAGCAGACCAAGGAATTCGGCGCCAAGGAGGACTTGGCGAAGGCGAAGGCGCTGCTGGCCGCGGCCGGCGTTCCCAACGGCTTCGAATTCGAGCTGATCTATCCGAACGCCGCCTACTTCTCGACCTCGTATCAGCTGATGACGCAGAAGATCCAGTCGGACGTGGCCCGCGTCGGCATCAAGATGACGCTCAAGCCGATGGACAACGTGAACTGGCGCGCCCAGTTCAACGGCGCCAAGAGCCAGGCGACCATCGCGCCCTGGAACTCGCCCTCGCCGAACCCGTATCTGTGGACCGGTGCTTCCGTCCAGCGCGTCGCCGTCCGCATGGGCTGGAAGCCCTCGCAGGAGCTTCTGGACCTGGTGGCCCAGGGTGCCGCAGAGAACGACGTCGCCAAGCAGAAGGCGATCTACGAGAAGTACCAGCGCATCCTGGTCGACAACGCCAACTACATCACCCTGATGCAGCCGATATATCGCGTCGCCGTGCACAAGAACATCACCAACGTGAAGCTGACGCCGAACGTCTGGAAGATGGAGCTGGCGCAGGTGAAGCCCGCGTCCTGACACCGGCTGACGAGAACGTCATAAGGTGTTTCGCTATCTGGTGATGCGCGTCGCCGGCATGGCCGTCATGGCCGTGCTGGCGACGCTCGTCGTCTTCCTGATCGCGACCCAGGTGCCGGGCGACCCGGTGCTGGCCCAGCTCGGCGACCTCGCAGCGTCGGACCCGCAGATGGTCGCGCGCTACCGGGCCCGCTGGGGTCTCGACCAGCCGCTCTGGGTGCAATACTGGGTCTTCATCAAGGGTATTGCCAACGGCGACCTCGGCGTCTCGATCTCGACCCAGCGTCCGGTAATGGACGATATCAGGCAATACGCGCCAGCGACGGTCGAGCTCGCCACCATCTCCTTCCTGCTGGCGCTGGTCGTCGGCGTGCCGCTGGGCGTGCTGGCCGCGATCCGCCGCGACACCTGGATCGACAACCTGGCGCGCTTCATTTCGCTGGCCGGAGTCTCCTCGCCAACCTTCTGGCTCGCCTTCATCATGCTGGCGCTGTTCTACGGCGGCCTGCAGATCGCCCCCGGCCCCGGCCGCATCGACTTGAGCGTGATGACCCCGCCGTCGGTCACCGGCCTCTACCTGATCGACGCGGCACTCGCCGGCGACTGGGAAGCCTGGCGCAACGTCGCCGCCCACCTGATCTTGCCCTCGATCGTGCTGGCGTCCGGGACGCTCGGCCTGATTACCCGCACCACGCGCGCCAGCATGCTGGAAGCGATGACCCAGGACTATGTCCGCGTCGCCCGCGCCAAGGGACTGCCCGAACGCAAGATCGTCATCGGCCACCTGCTGCCGAACGCGCTGATCCCGGTCGTGACGCTGGGCGGCCTCGCCTATGCCGTGCTCCTGACCGGCGCGGTGATGACCGAGACGATCTTCTCCTGGCCCGGGCTTGGCCGTTACACCTTCCGCAGCGCCGTCGCCCTCGATTTCCCCGGCATCATGGGGATCACGCTGGTGGTCGCCGTCGTCTACCTCGCGATCAACCTGCTGACCGATCTCTCCTACGCGCTCCTCGACCCGCGCGTCGCGCGCGAGCGCGCCGAATAGCATGACCGCCGCCACCGACGACGCCGCTGCCGCGGCCTGGCGCGCCGGCCGGCACGGGCGCTGGCGCCGGCGTTACGGGCTCGCCACCTTCGGCGCGACCATCGTGCTGCTCTGGATCGCGATCGCGATCCTGGCGCCTGTGATCTCCCCCTATCCGTTCGAGGCGGTCGACATCACCAGGCGCCTCTTGCCGCCCTCGGCCACGAACTGGCTCGGCACCGACGCGCTCGGCCGCGACGTGCTCTCCCGCCTGCTCTGGGGAAGCCGCGTCTCGCTCTTCGCCGGCATCGTCGTGGTCGCCATCGGGGCTGCGCTCGGCGTCGTCATCGGCGGGGTCGCTGCCTATGCCGGCGGCAAGGCCGAGGAGGCGATGATGCGGGTGACCGATCTCGTCCTCTGCTTCCCGCCGATCATCCTCGCCATGGCGATCGCGGCCGCGATGGGCATCGGCGTCCGCAACACCATCCTCGCCATGCTGGTGGTGTGGTGGCCGAAATTCGCGCGCCTCGCCCGCAGCCTGGTGCTGGTGCAGCGCTCGCAGGAATATGTCGAGGCGGCGGTGGTGATGGGCTATGGCCCCGGCCGCATCCTCTTCCGCCACATCGTGCCGAACGCCATCGGCCCGCTGGTGGTCCTTGTCACCCTCGACGTCGGCCAGGCGATCATCACCTTCGCTGGTTTAAGCTTCCTCGGCCTCGGCGTCATCCCGCCGATGGCGGAATGGGGCGCCATGGTGTCGGAGGGCCGCGAGCTGGTGGACCAGTGGTGGGTCGCGACGTTCCCCGGTCTCGCCATCCTGTCGGTGGTGGTCGGATTCAACTTCCTCGGCGACGGCATCCGCGACTGGCTCGATCCGAAGTCGCGCCGCCGATGACCGACATCACCCAGCCTCTGCTTGAGGTCCGGAACCTCCGGACCGAGTTCCAGACCGATGCCGGCCCGATCCGCGCCGTCGAGGGCGTCAGCTTCGACATGCGCGCCGGCGAGACCGTCGGCATCGTCGGCGAGTCGGGCTCGGGCAAGAGCGTGACCGCGCTCTCCATCCTCCGCCTCTTGGCCGACAATGCCCGCATCGCCGAGGGCAGCATCATGTTCCGCGGCAAGGATCTCGCGAGCCTGAGCGAGGAGGAGATCCGGAAGCTCCGTGGCGGCGAGATCGCGATGATCTTCCAGGATCCGTTGACCTCGCTGAACCCTGTGCTGCGCATCTCGCGCCAGATCACCGAAGGGATGATCGCGCATGGCCGCCTGAACCAGGCCGACGCGCTGAAGCACGGCATCGACCTCTTGGCGCGCATGGGCATCAACGCGCCCGACCGCGCCGTCAACGGCTACCCGCACGAGTTCTCCGGCGGCATGCGCCAGCGCGTCATGCTGGCGATGGGCTTCGCCAACAACCCGAGCCTGCTGATCGCCGACGAGCCGACCACTGCGCTCGACGTAACCATCCAGGCGCAGATCCTCGATCTCCTGAAGGCGCTGAACCGCGAGTTCGGCACCGCCGTGCTGCTGATCAGCCACGACCTCGGCGTCATCGCCAATGTCTGCGAGCGCGTGCTGGTGATGTATGCCGGCGAAGTGGTCGAGGAAGGCCCGACCGAGAATCTGCTGGCCGATCCCCGCCATCCGTACACCTGGGCGCTGCTGAATGCCGTGCCGCGGCTGGACCAGGAGCCACCGGCGGACAAGCGCCTGACCGCGATCGAGGGCTCGCCGCCCGACTCCTCGAAGCCCATGGCCGGCTGTCGCTTCCGCGTCCGCTGCCCGTTCGCCATCGAGCGCTGCGCCGAGCATCCCGACCTGCTGCCGGTCGCCGACGGACGCCGCGCCCGCTGCTGGGTCACTCAAGCCGGCGAGCGGCTGCTGAAGCCGTCGGCACTCGCCGCCACTGCTGCCGTCGCCGTCGAAGAGACCAGCCGGCCGATGCTGGAACTCCGCAACGTCGTCAAACACTACCCGTTGAGGGGCGACTCCTTCTTCCAGCCGCGCCGGGTGGTGCATGCGGTCGACGGCATCGACCTCGACATCCGCCGCGGCCAGACCGTCGGCCTCGTCGGCGAGTCCGGCTCCGGAAAGTCGACCATCGCGCGGCTGATCACCCGCATCCAGAAGCCGACCTCGGGCTCGATCCGCTTCGGCGGCGTCGACCTCGCCACCGCCGACCGCAGCGTGCTGCGCCCGCTGCGCCGGCGCATCCAGATGATCTTCCAGGATCCCTACGCCTCGTTGAATCCGCGCATGACCGTGGGCCAGATCCTGGCCGAGCCGCTCCGCTTCCATAAGCTGGTCGACGGCCCGGCCCAGGCGAAGGCCCGCGTGGCCGAGCTCCTGGACATGGTCGGACTTCCGGCGGGATCGGCCGAGCGCTACCCGCATGAGTTCTCCGGCGGACAGCGCCAGCGCGTCGGCACCGCGCGCGCTCTGGCGGTCGAACCTGAGCTGATCATCGCCGACGAGCCGATCTCCGCCCTCGACGTCAACATCCGCGCCCAGATCATCAACCTCTTCGTGGGATTGCAGCAGCGCCTCGGCCTCACCTTCCTCTTCATCGCGCACGATCTCGCCGTGGTCCGCCAAGTCTCAGACCACATCGTCGTCCTCTATCTCGGCAAGGTGATGGAGGTGGCGTCGGCACGCGACCTCTTCGCCCGGCCCCTGCATCCCTATACCCGCTCGCTCATCTCGGCGGCGCCGGTGCCGGATGTCGCGGTCGAGCGGAGGCGCGAGCACATCCGGCTCACCGGCGAGCCTCCGAGCCCGGTGTCGCCGCCCTCAGGCTGCCGCTTCCGCACGCGCTGCCCGATCGCACAAACCATCTGCGCCGAAGTCGAGCCTCCATTGACCGAGCACGGACCGGGACACCGCTCCGCCTGCCACTTTTCTGGGCAGTTGTAGGAACCCGGTCCCCGAACCTTCCGTGGTTCGATATAGTGCGCTCTAAATCGGCCTCAAGAGCCGACAGGGAGCGCGAAACGGGCATGTCGGACATCGTCCTCGAGACCGAGGGCCTCACCATGGAGTTTTCGGGCTTCGTCGCGGTCAGGGATGTTTCCCTGAAGATCCGCCAGGGCTCGATCCATGCGCTCATCGGCCCGAATGGCGCCGGCAAGACCACCTGCTTCAATCTGCTCACCAAGTTCCTGAGCCCGACCCGGGGCCGGATCCGGTTGAAGGGCCGCGACATCACCCGGGCGCGCCCAGCCGACATCGCGCGGGCAGGCATGGTGCGCTCGTTCCAGATCTCCGCCGTCTTCGGCCATCTGACTGCGCTCGAGAATGTACGCGTGGCACTGCAGCGGAAGCTCGACACCTCCTTCCACTTCTGGCGGCCCGAGAGCTCGCTCGAGGTCCTGAACGAACGCGCGGAAGAGCTGCTGGAAGCCGTCGGTCTCGCCGACTTCCGCGATGTCGCCGCGGTCGAGCTCGCCTATGGCAGGAAGCGCGCGCTCGAGATCGCGACCACGCTGGCGCTCGAGCCAGAGGTGATGCTGCTGGACGAGCCGATGGCCGGCATGGGCCACGAGGACATCGAGCGCACCGCCCAGCTGATCCGCCGGGTCGCCGTCAACCGCACCGTGGTGATGGTCGAGCACAACATGAAGGTGGTCGCCAACCTATCGGACCGCATCACCGTGCTGCAGCGGGGCGAGATCCTGGCCGAGGGGCCTTATGCCGAGATCAGCCGCGATCCGCGCGTGATCCAGGCCTACATGGGCAGCGGCCACCATGCCTGAGCCGCTGCTGAAGATTTCCGGCCTCAACGCCTTCTACGGCGAGTCCCATGTGCTCCACGGCGTCGACCTCGAGGTCCGCGCCGGCGAGCTGGTGACGCTGCTCGGACGCAACGGCGCCGGCAAGACGACGACGCTGAAGTCTGTGGTCGGCATGATCGCCGACCGCCGCGGATCGGTCACCCATGCCGGCCGGGAACTGATCGAGCTGCCCTCGCACCGGATCGCGCGCCTCGGCATCGCCTTCTGCCCGGAGGAGCGCGGCATCTTCGCCTCACTCGACGTCGAAGAGAACCTGATGCTGCCGCCGGAGATCGCGCCCGGCGGCATGGGGCTCGACGACATCTTCCGCCTCTTCCCCAATCTCCGCGAGCGCCTGAGGAGCCAGGGCAGCAAGCTCTCCGGCGGCGAGCAGCAGATGCTGGCGATCGCGCGCATCCTCCGGACCGGCGCCCGCTTCCTGCTGCTCGACGAGCCGACCGAGGGCCTGGCGCCGGTGATCATCGAGCAGATCGGCGCCTGCATCGGCGAACTCAAGGCCAAGGGCTTTACCATTCTCCTGGTCGAGCAGAATTTCCGCTTCGCCGCCGAAGTTGCCGACCGCTTCTACGTCATGGAGAACGGCCGCATCGTGGACGAGATCGGGCGGGCGGATCTGGACGCACGCCGCGCCGACATCGAGGCGTATCTCGGGGTATAGTCAAGTCAACCAAAGCGAAAGGGAGGATTTCCTCATGAAGCTCAAGACCACATTCGCGCTGCTCGCGCTTGCCGGCATGATCGGCACGGCGGAGGCCCAGCTCTCCGGCGGCGTGCTCAAGATCGGCGTGCTCAACGACCAGTCCGGCCTCTACGCCGATGTGTCCGGACAGGGCTCGGTGATCGCCGCCCGCATGGCGGTCGAAGACTTCAAGGCCGAGGCCAAGGGCATCAAGGTCGAAATCGTCTTCGCCGACCACCAGAACAAGCCCGACGTCGGCTCGGCCCTGGTGCGCCAGTGGTTCGACCGCGACGGCGTCGACGTCGTCGCCGATGTGCCCACATCCTCGGTGGCGCTCGCGGTCAACGAGATCGTGAAAGAGAAGAACAAGGTGTTCCTGGTTTCCGGCGCGGCCTCGGCGGCGCTGACCGGTGCCGCCTGCACGCCCAACACCGTGCACTGGACCTACGACAACTGGGCACTCGCCAACGGCACCGCCAAGGCGATCGTGCAGGCCGGCGGCGACACCTGGTACTTCCTCACCGCCGACTACGCCTTCGGCCATGACCTCGAAGCCCAGGTTTCAGCGGTCGTGAAGGCGGCCAACGGCAAGGTGGTCGGCGCCGTCCGCCATCCGCTGTCGACGCCCGACTTCTCCTCGTTCCTGCTGCAGGCGCAGGCGTCCAAGGCCAAGGTCATCGGCCTTGCCAATGCCGGCGGCGACACCATCAACTCGATCAAGCAGGCGGGCGAGTTCGGCATCGCCAAGGGCGGACAGAAGCTGGCCGGCCTCCTGATCTTCGTCAGCGACATCCACGCGCTCGGCCTGCAGACCGCGCAAGGCCTGCAGTTCACCGAGTCCTTCTACTGGGATCGGACCGATGCCAGCCGCGACTTCGCCAAGCGCCTGGCGCCACAGGTGAAGGGCAATCACCCGACCATGGTCCATGCCGGCGTCTATGCCAGCGTGCTGCACCTCCTGAAGGCGGTCGAGCAGACGAAGACCGACGACGGCGCCAAGGTCGTCGCCAAGATGAAGGAGATGCCGACCGACGACCCGCTGTTCGGCAAGGGCGTCATCCGCGAGGATGGTCGCAAGATCCACGACATGTACCTGTTCGAGGCGAAGGCGCCGGCCGAGTCCAAGGGGCCCTGGGACTACTACAAGGTGGTCCGCACCATCCCTGCCGCCGAGGCCTTCCGGCCGCTGAACGAAGGCGGCTGCTCGCTGGTCAAGAAGGGCTGATCTCAAACATAGAGTGAGCGGCTCACCCCCACCCCATCCCTCCCCCATCAAGGGGGAGGGAGTCCGAACCTCGTGTCCCCTCCCCCCTCCGTGGGGGAGGGCTAGGGTGGGGGGCACCGCCGTCTGATGGACTTCTTCGGCATCCCACCCCAGGCGTTGTTCGGCCAGCTGCTGCTCGGCCTGATCAACGGCGCCTTCTACGCCATGCTGAGCCTCGGCCTCGCCGTGATCTTCGGCATGCTGAACATCATCAACTTCACCCATGGCGCCCAGTACATGATGGGCGCCTTCGGTGCCTACTTTCTGCTCCAGTACGCCGGGCTCGGCTACTGGTGGTCGCTGCTGCTGGCGCCCATCGGCGTCGGTGCCATCGGCATGGCGATCGAGCGCCTGATGCTGCGGCACCTTTACAAGCTCGACCACCTCTACGGCCTGCTGCTGACCTTCGGCCTGGCGCTGATCATCCAGGGGCTGTTCCAGAACGAATTCGGCTCCTCGGGCCTGCCCTACCGCATGCCGGCCGAGCTCACCGGCGGCCAGAACCTTGGCTTCATGTTCCTGCCCAACTACCGGGCCTGGGTCGTCGTGGTCTCGCTCGCGGTCTGCCTCGCGACCTGGTTCCTGATCGAGCGCACCCGGCTCGGCGCCTATCTCCGCGCCGCGACCGAGAACCCGGCGCTGGTCCAGGCTTTCGGCATCAACGTGCCCCGAATGATCACGCTGACCTACGGCTTCGGCGTGGCGCTGGCCGCCTTTGCCGGCGTGCTGGCGGCGCCGATCTACCAGGTCAATCCGCTGATGGGATCGAACCTGATCATCATCGTCTTCGCGGTCGTGGTCATCGGCGGCATGGGCTCGATCATGGGCGCCATCCTGACCGGCTTCGGCCTCGGCCTGATCGAGGGCCTGACCAAGGTCTTCTATCCGGAGGCCTCGTCCACGGTGATCTTCGTCATCATGGCGATCGTGCTGCTGATCAAGCCGGCCGGCCTCTTCGGGCGGGTGCGCTGATGGGCTTCCAGCATCGCGTCATGATCGGGCTCGGAGTCCTCGGGATCTTCGCCCCCCTCGTCGCCTACCCCATCTTCCTGATGAAGGCGCTCTGCTTCGCCCTCTTCGCCGCCGCCTTCAACCTCCTGATCGGCTATGTCGGCCTGCTCTCCTTCGGGCATGCGATGTTCCTCGGCATGGCGGGATACGGCGCCGGCCACGCCGCCAAGGTCTGGGGCCTCACGCCGGAACTCGCGATCCTCTTCGGCACGGCGATCGCCGCCGCGCTCGGCTTCGTCGTCGGCATCATCGCCATCCGCCGCCAGGGCATCTATTTCGCCATGACGACGCTGGCGCTGGCGCAGATGGTCTACTTCTTCTGCCTGCAGGTGCCCTTCACCGGCGGCGAGGACGGGATCCAGGCGATCCCGCGCGGCCGGCTATTCGGCCTCCTCGACCTCGCCGACATGATGACGCTCTACTACGTGGTGCTGGCGATCGTCGCCGCCGGCTTCGTCCTGATCTACCGCACCATCCACTCGCCCTTCGGACAGGTCCTGAAAGCGATCCGCGAGAACGAGCCGCGGGCGATCTCGCTGGGATACCGCGTCGATCACTACAAGCTTCTCGCCTTCGTGCTCTCCGCGGCTCTGGCCGGCGTCGCCGGCGCGACCAAGGCGATCGTCTTCCAGCTGGCGTCCCTCACCGACGTCACCTGGCAGATGTCGGGCGAGGTCGTGCTGATGACCTTGCTGGGCGGGCTCGGCACCGTGTTCGGGCCGATCGTCGGCGCCTTCATCGTGATCGCACTCGAGACCTATCTGGCCCAGATGGGCTCCTGGGTGCTGGTGATCCAGGGCGCGATCTTCGTCGTCTGCGTGCTCACCTTCCGCCGCGGCGTCGTCGGCGAACTTGCCCGCCTGATCAAGCGCCCCCTTTAGGGTGCCTCGCCGCAGCCCTCGAAGTTCTCCTCTTCCATCCGCCGCTCGAAGGCGACGGCGGCGGCATCGGCCTCATGCAGCCGCGACCTGATCGCGTCCCAGTCGTCGAAGCGGAGGATCACCACCCAGGTACCGTAGGGATCGCGGTTGACCATGTCCGGGCGGTCCAGCAGGTCCTCGTTGCTCTCGACCACGAAGGCGGCGAACGGCGTGCGGGCCGAGGCCACCAGCTTGCCGGACTCGACCACCGCCACCGCCTGCCCCGCCTCGATCGGGCGGTTGGAGCGCTTGGGCGTGATGGCGATGACCTTCCGCGCCATGGCGACGGCGACCGCGGTGATGCCGACCTCGACCAGCCCGTCGTCGCGGCGGCGGTACCACAGCATGTTCTCGATCTCGTAGAGCCGGTCGTCGGGCACCGGGCAGCCGCGGGCGGTCGCCATGCTCAGTATGTGAGGACGCGCACGTCCTCCTCCATCACCTGGCGCATCAGGTTGGCCGAGCCGATGAGGCCGGCGCATTCGGGGATCAGGTCGTCCTGGCTCATGTCGAAGAGCTCGAGATTCGCGGGACATCCGAAAAAGCGCGCTCCGGCCTCATGCGCCTGGCGCATCAGGTCGTAGACCGTCACCCGGCCGCCCGGCTTGAGCGTGAGGCCGGCGGCCACCCCCTTCTTCAGGAGCCGCCCCGCCGTCGCCATCAGGACGACGTCGACCGGGTAGTCGAGCGCGGCGGCGGCGGCGGCCTGGTGGAACGGCGCCCCCAGCTCCTCGCCATTGCGGGGATCGGTGTTGACCATCACGATGATGAGTTTTCGCGCCATGGCCGGATGATCGGGCCGGAGCCCCGAACAATCAATCCAGGGTGACCATGCGTCTTCGCGTCATCGACCAGGGCCGGGCTCCGCCGCTCGCTTCGCACGCCGTTCCCTACGGCATCGCCCGGGCGATGGCGGCAGAGGACGAGCCGGTGCTGACGCTGTGCACGCCGAACGAACCCTACATCTCCGTCGGCGCCAACCAGGACGTCGCCCGCGAGATAGATCAGGACTATTGCGGCTCCCGGCTCCTTCCCATCCTTCGGCGGGAGGTCGGCGGCGGGGCGGTCCTGCTCGACCCGGATCAGCTCTATTTCCACTTCGTCTTTCCACGCCGGCTCGCGCAGGAGCGAGCAGAACGGCTGTTCCCGCGCTTCATCGAGCCGGTGCTGCGGACTTACAAGGATCTCGGCATCGCCGCCGACTACCGCCCGCTGAACGACGTTCAGGTAGATGGCCGGAAGCTCGGCGCCAGCGCCGCCGCCGAGATCGGCGAGGTGGTCGTCGTTGCCGGCAGCTTCCTGTTCGACTTTGACCGCGAAACCATGGCCGCAAGCCTCAAGGTCCCCAGCGAGGCCTTTCGAAACGTGCTGCGCCAAAGCCTCGCCGATCACATGACGACGATACACCAGCTGCTGGCCGAACGACCGTCGCGTGACTGGGTGAAGGCCCTCTTCTGCGGCCATGTTGCGACGACGCTGTCGGTCGAGCCGGTCGAGGACAAGCCGAGCGCCGGAGAGACAGTGGCCATAGACGCGGCATCAGTGCGCCACGCCGATCCAGCCTGGATCCATCGGGCCGGGCGCAAGATGGTGGAAGGCGGCCTCAAGATCGCCGAGGGGGTCCACCTGACCGAAGGCGAGCGCCGGACCGCCGGCGGCCTCGTCCGGGCGCGTCTGCTGGAACAGGATGGCCGAATCAGGGATCTCGACCTGACCGGCGACGTGACTTGCCTTCCTGCGGACGGCCTGGTCCGACTGGCCCGGCGCCTGAACGGATTCGCGGTCGATCCAGCGTCCGCCCTCACGGCGGAAATTGCCCTTGCCGTCAGGGTGCTTGGCCTCGATCTGCCGGGCGTGACCGCCGAGGACCTGGCAGAGACGATCCGGGCCTCCCGGGTAGTGGAATAAAATTGCTCCCCGTCCTGTGATTGACGCGTTCAGGACCGCGGCGGCAATCTGTTTCACAAGAAGAAACGTTAAGCCGCGATGAGCGCCGGGGGGCGCAAACCGCGGTCCAGGGAGGGACACCATGACTTTGAGTCGTCGTGGATTTTTCCGCCTGACGGGAACCGGCCTCGCCGGGTCCTCGTTGGCGGCGCTCGGCTTCGGCACGGGCGAGGGAGTCGCCGCTTCGGTCCGGCCATTCAAGCTGAGCCGCGCGACCGAGACTCGCAACACCTGCCCCTACTGCTCGGTCAGCTGCGGCGTCATCCTCTACTCGCAGGGCGACAAGGCGAAGAACGCCCGCTCCGAGATCATCCACGTCGAGGGCGACCCCGACCATCCGGTCAATCGCGGCACGCTGTGCCCGAAGGGTGCCGCCCTCCTCGACTTCATCAAGTCGCCGACCCGGGTCAAATACCCGATGCAGCGGCTTCCGGGATCGAAGGAGTGGAAGCGCGTCAGCTGGGAGTTCGCGCTCGACCGCATCTCCAAGCTGATGAAGGAAGACCGCGACAAGAACTTCATCGCCAAGAATCCCGACGGCGTCACCGTCAACCGCTGGACCTCCACCGGCTTCCTCGCCGCCTCCGCCACCTCGAACGAGACCGCGTTCATGACCTACAAGGTCGTGCGCTCGTCGGGGATGGTCGTCTTCGACAATCAAGCAAGAGTCTGACACGGACCCACGGTGGCCAGTCTGGCCCCTACGTTCGGTCGAGGCGCGATGACGAATGGCTGGAATGACATCAAGAATGCCGATGTCATCACCATCATGGGCGGTAACGCCGCGGAAGCGCATCCTTGCGGGTTCAAATGGGTCACCGAGGCGAAGGCCCATAACAAGGCCAAGCTGATCGTCGTCGATCCGCGCTACACGCGCTCGGCGTCCGTCTCCGATCTCTACTGCCCGATCCGGCAGGGTTCGGACATCGCCTGGCTCGGCGGCCTGATCAACTACATCCTCGAGAACGACAAGACCCAGAAGGAATACACCCGCCTCTACACCAACGCCGCCTTCATCGTGAAGTCGGGCTTCGACTTCAAGGACGGGCTCTTCGTCGGCTACGACGCCGACAAGCGCGACTACAACCGCGCCGACTGGGAGTACGAGCTGGACGAGCAGGGCATGGCCAAGGTCGACATGACCCTCGCCGACCCGCGCTGCGTCTACCAGCTGATGAAGAAGCACTATGCGCGCTACACCGTGGACATGGTCTCGCGCATCACCGGCTCGCCCAAGGACAAGATGGTCAAGGCGTGGGAGCTGATCGCTTCCACCGGCACGCCCGACCGCTCGCATACCTCGATGTATGCGCTGGGCTGGACCCAGCACTCCAAGGGCAGCCAGAACATCCGCGCCATGGCGATGATCCAGCTGCTGCTGGGCAACATCGGCATCCCCGGCGGCGGCATGAACGCGCTTCGCGGGCACTCGAACATCCAGGGCCTCACCGACCTCGGGCTGATGAGCAACCTCATCCCGGGCTACCTGACCCTGGCGAACGACCGCGAACCGGATCTCGCCACTTACATGCGGACCCGGCAGTTCAAGCCGCTGCGGCCGAACCAGACCAGCTTCTGGCAGAACTACTCGAAGTTCTTCGTCAGCTTCGCCAAGTCGATGTACGGCAACGCGGCGACCAAGGAGAACGACTGGGCCTACGACTGGCTGCCCAAGCTCGACGTCACCTACGACGTGCTCCGCGCGTTCGAGCTGATGCACCAGGGCAAGATCAACGGCTACTTCTGCCAGGGCTTCAATCCGCTTCTCTCCTTCCCGAACCGGAAGAAGCTGACCGAGGCGCTGACCAAGCTGAAGTTCCTGGTCGTCATGGACCCGCTGATGACCGAGACCGCCTCGTTCTGGCAGAACCATGGCGAGCACAACGACGTCGATCCGTCCAAGATCCAGACCGAAGTCTTCATGCTGCCGACCTCGTGCTTCGCCGAGGAAGACGGCTCGCTGACCAACTCGTCCCGTTGGATCCAGTGGCACTGGAAGGCAGCGGAGCCGCCGGGCGAGGCCAGGCCCGACATCGACATCATGGCGTCGCTCTACCGGCGCCTGCGGGCCATGTACGAGAAGGATGGCGGGGCGTTCCCCGATCCGATCCTCAACCTGACCTGGCCCTATGCCGACCGCGAGAAGCCGACCCCGGACGAGATCGCCAAGGAGATCAACGGCAAGGTCCTCGAGGACGTGCCCGATCCGGCCGATCCGACCAAGATCGTACTGCGGGCCGGCCAGCAGATGCCCGCCTTCGCGCTGCTTCGCGACGACGGCAAGACCTCGGCCGGCTGCTGGATCTACACCGGCATCTACACCGACGCCGGCAACATGATGGCGAGGCGCGACACCAGCGACCCGGCCGAGCGCGGCAACTACTCGAACTGGGCCTACTCCTGGCCGGCCAATCGCCGGATCCTCTACAACCGTGCCTCGGCGGATGCCGCCGGCAAGCCGTGGAGCCACAGCAAGCGCATCATCGAATGGAACGGCAAGGCCTGGACCGGCTTCGACGTGCCGGACTTCGGCGCCGCCGTGAATCCGACCTCCGGCACCATGCCCTTCATCATGAATCCGGAGGGCGTCGCCCGGCTCTTCACCCGCGGCATGATGCGGGACGGGCCGTTCCCCGAGCATTACGAGCCGTTCGAGAGCCCGATCCTCAACCCGCTGGCGCCTAAGATCATCGGCAATCCGGTCGCCCGCGTCTTCAAGGGCGACCTGGAGGTCTTCGGCAAGGCGTCCGATTTCCCGCTGGCGGCGACCAGCTACCGGCTCACCGAGCACTTCCATTTCTGGTCGAAGCACGTTCCGGTCAACGCGGTTCTGCAGCCGGAGATGTTCGTCGAGATTTCGGAAGAGCTCGCCAAGGAAAAAGGCATTGCCAAGGGCGACTGGGTGCGGGTCAGGTCCAACCGCGGCGCCATCAAGGCGAAGGCGGTGGTGACCAAGCGCATCAAGCCGCTGATATGCGACGGCAAGGCCGTGCACATCGTCGGCATCCCGATCCACTGGGGCTTCATCGGCGCAACCAAGAAAGGCTTCGGTGCCAACACGCTCACTCCCTATGTCGGCGACGCGAACATAGAAACGCCCGAGTACAAGGCGTTCCTGGTCGATATCGAACGCATCTCGCCGCCGGTCGCGTGAGGGGAGGAAGCCATGGCCACACTGCAGTCACTCGACATCAAGCGGCGCTCGGCAACCACCCAGACGCCGCCGACCGTGCGCACCACGACCGAAGTCGCAAAGCTCATCGACGTCTCCAAGTGCATCGGCTGCAAGGCCTGCCAGGCGGCGTGCTACGAGTGGAACGACCTGCACGAGGACATCGGGATCAATGTCGGCGTCTACGACAACCCGCATGACCTGACCGACAAGACCTGGACCCTGATGCGGTTCACCGAGTTCGACAACTCGGGCAACCTCGAATGGCTGATCCGCAAGGACGGCTGCATGCATTGCGAGGATCCGGGCTGCCTCAAGGCCTGCCCGGCCCCGGGTGCGATCGTCCAGTACTCGAACGGCATCGTCGACTTCATCTCGGAGAACTGCGTCGGCTGCGGCTATTGCGTGAAGGGCTGTCCCTTCAACATCCCGCGCATCTCCAAGGCCGACAACAAGGCCTACAAGTGCACGCTCTGCTCCGACCGCATCTCGGTCGGCCAGGCCCCGGCCTGCGCCAAGGCCTGCCCGACCCAGGCGATCTACTTCGGCACCAAGGACGAGATGAAGATCCATGCCGAGGGCCGGATCGAGGACCTGAAGGAACGCGGCTACAAGAACGCCGGTCTCTACGACCCGGCGGGCGTCGGCGGCACGCACGTCATGTACGTGCTGCACCACGCCGACCAGCCGCAACTCTACTCGGGCCTGCCGAAGGAGCCCAAAATCAGCCCGCTGGTCCAGTTCTGGAAGGGCGGCTTCAAGGACATCGCGCTGTTCGGCTTCGGCCTCACCGCGCTTCTCGGGTTCTTCCACTACGTCGCCAAGGGACCGAACGAGGTCGCGCGCAAGGACGAGGAGGCCGCCAAGCGGTACTCCGGAGACCAGGCATGAGCGACGAAGACAGGGGCAACAATATCCTCGCCCGCTACACCGCGGGCGCCCGGATCAATCACTGGGCCAACGCGATCATCCTGATCCTGCTGGCGATCAGCGGCCTCGCCCTGTTCCACCCCGGCCTGTTCTTCCTGACCGACCTCTTCGGCGGCGGACAGGAGACGCGTGCGATCCATCCCTGGTTCGGCGTCGCCGTGATCTTCACCTTCGCCGGCCTGTTCATCCGCTTCGTCCGCTACAATTTCTGGAACAGCGACGACACCCGCTGGATGCGCCATGTCGGCGACGTGGTGAACAACCACGAGGAAAAGATCCCGGAAGTCGGCCGCTACAACGCCGGCCAGAAGCTGGTGTTCTGGGGCATGACGCTCTGCATCCTGGCCCTCTTCTTCTCGGGCCTCATCCTCTGGGATACCTACTTCTTCCAGTACACGACGATCGACCAGAAGCGGCTCGCCGCCGTGATCCATGCGCTGGGAGCGTCGGGAATCATCATCATCCTCATCATCCACGTCTACGCCGCGATCTGGGTGCGCGGCACCGTGCGGGCGATGACGCGGGGCTCGGTCACCGGCGGGTGGGCCTGGCGTCATCACCGGAAGTGGCTGAAGGAAGAGGCCGCCAAGCCGGGCAATGACGACTAAGTCCCCGCTCGCCGAGCCCGTCGACATCGGAAAGGCCGCCTCGGCGGCCTTTCTCCGTCTTCCGGAAGTCCCGACCCTCTTCCGCCGCCGGGCCGCCCGCTTCGCCGCGCTGGCGCCCGGCCATCCGCTGGAGAAGTTCCTCCGATTCATGGGGCGCCTGGCCGAGGCGCAGGCAGAGGCCGTCCGCGCGCTCACGCCGGGCGGCCTTCCGGGTGCCGCAGAGATCGAGGAGGCCAAGGAAGCCGCCCTGCCTCCGCTGGGCGGCGACAGACTGCTCGACGGGCCACAATGGCGGGACGTGCTTCGCGCCCTCCTCAAGACCATCGGTGCGGCCGACATGCCGACGGAAACCCGGCACATCGTCGCGGGCCTCGCGAAAGAACCGCCCGCCGCCCTCGAAGCGCGCGCCCGCGCGGTGCTCTCGGGCGACGTGGCGGACGAGGATCGGGGTGCCGCGGTCTTCATCACCGCCGCCCTCCAGGTCCGCTGGGCCGGCGCCGCCAGCCTGCTCTCGGCCGACGGCTTCCAGCAGGTCGACGACGGACGGCTCTGCCCGGTCTGCGCCTCCGCGCCCCAGGTGAGCGTGGTCGGCCCGGCCAGCGAAGGCCAGAATACCCGCTATCTTCACTGCGGCCTCTGCGCGTCGGCCTGGAACTACGTCCGCATCAAGTGTGCCGCCTGCGGCTCCACCGCTGGCGTCGCCTATCACGGCATCGAGGGCACCGATCAGTCGATCCGCGCCGAGACTTGCGACGAGTGCCACGGTTACGTGAAGATCCTCTCGTCGGAGAAGGATCCGGCCGTCGACCCGACGGCCGACGATATCGCCTCCACCGGCCTCGACCTGATGGTGGCCGAAGCCGGCTGGCATCGGCCGGCGCCGAATCCGTTCCTTCTGGCGACTTAAGGCAAAAGGAAATCACCCGATGCGTGCCGCGGAGCGGTCGACGGGAAAGGCGGAGACGACGGCGGACGCGCGGACGCGCCTGCCCTCGGTGGATCGCCTGCTGGCCACCCCAGAGGCCGCGGCACTGATCGCCGCCCATGGCCGGCCGCTGACCCTGGATGCGCTTCGCGCCACCCTGGACGGGCTCCGCGCCATGCCGCCGGCCGACGGTGCCGATCCCGCAGGCCTGGCGCTCGCCGACGCCGCATCCCTCCTCGAGCGCCTCGCCCGTCCATCGCAGCGCCGCGTGTTCAACCTCACCGGCACGGTGCTGCACACCAATCTCGGCCGGGCGCTGCTGCCGGAAGAGGCGATCGAGGCGGTGGCGTCGGCCATGCGCGAGCCCTCCAATCTCGAATACGACCTCGCCAGCGGCCGGCGCGGCGAGCGCGATGCGCATGTCGCCTCCTGGCTCGTCCGCTTCTCCGGTGCCGAGGCGGCGACCGTGGTCAACAACAACGCCGCCGCCGTCCTCCTCGTCCTCAACACGCTGGCCAAGGGCAAGGAGGCGATCGTCTCGCGTGGTGAGCTGGTCGAGATCGGCGGTGCCTTCCGCATCCCCGACGTGATGGCGCGGGCCGGCGCCCGTCTGGTCGAGGTCGGCACCACCAACCGCACCCATCTCAAGGACTACGAAGGCGCGATCGGGCCGAAGACCGCGCTTCTGATGAAGGTGCATGCCAGCAACTACC